>JBBQRU010000034.1:0-39498 GCA_038214545.1 Cyanophyceae cyanobacterium
GTTCTTGTGAAGAATTTTTATGCTGGATTTGACTGGAAAAAATGCCCTGGTCACAGGCATTGTCAACAATCGCTCGATCGCCTGGGGTATTGCTCAACAACTGCACGCGGCGGGGGCGAATATTGGCATTACCTATCTACCTGATGATCGGGGTAAAATCGAGAAAAAAGTGGCTGAACTGGTAGAACCGCTCAACCCTAGCTTGTTTGTACCCTGTAACGTTCAAAGTGACGAGCAGATTCAGTCTACTTTTGCCACGATTCAGGAAAAGTGGGGTAGGTTAGATATTCTGATCCATTGCATCGCTTTTGCGAATAAAGACGATCTCACTGGAGATTTTAGTAAGACTTCGCGTCCAGGCTTCCACACGGCTTTAGAAATCAGTACCTACTCTCTCATCCAGTTAGCTGGTGCTGCTAAGCCTTTGATGACTGAAGGTGGAAGTATTGTCACTTTGACTTATTTAGGTGGCGTGCGGGCAATTCCTAACTATAATGTCATGGGTATTGCTAAGGCTGGGTTAGACATGAGCGTGCGTTATCTAGCCGCTGAACTCGGTCCCCAAAATATTCGGGTGAATGGAATTTCCTCAGGACCAATTCGCACTTTGGCATCGTCTGCAGTCGGCGGAATTCTCGATATGATTCATCATGTGGAAGAAAAAGCTCCTCTCAGGCGGACTGTGACTCAGCAGGAAGTGGGTAACACTGCTGCTTTCTTGTGTAGCGACCTCGCCAGTGGTGTGACTGGACAGGTGATTTATGTTGATGCTGGATATGAAATTATGGGGATGTAATATATGCAAATAACAGATCGCCCTCAAGTCTCCTCACTCCCTCGCATTGCTACGATTCGCCGCACTACGGGTGAAACTGATGTCCAAGTTACTGTCAATCTGGATGGGACTGGGGTTTGTCGCGCCGATACAGGGGTACCGTTTTTGGATCATATGCTCCAGCAAATCTCTTCCCACGGACTGATTGACATAGAGGTGCAAGCTACGGGAGATTTACATATTGATGACCATCATACGAATGAAGATGTGGGAATTACTCTGGGACAAGCTTTTGCGCGAGCATTAGGCGATCGCCAAGGTATTGTGCGTTTTGGCAATTTTCTCGCGCCTTTGGATGAAGCTTTGATTCAGGTAGCGTTGGACTTTTCGGGCAGACCACATTTAAGTTATGGTTTGCAAATTCCGACGCAACGGGTGGGAACATATGACACGCAGTTGGTACGAGAATTTTTTGTGGCGATCGTTAATCACAGTCAAATGACGCTGCATATTCGTCAGCTAGATGGTATTAATTCCCATCACATCATTGAGGCGACATTTAAGGCATTTGCGAGAGGGATGCGGATGGCGGTAGAAATCGATCCGCGTCGCGCTGGGGCAATTCCTAGTTCTAAAGGTGTCTTATAGGGGCAAAGTTACGGTGAAAGTGGTGACTTGCTTGCTGCTTTCGGCGTGAATTTCTCCACCTAAGCTGAGAACCAACTTTTTGACTAGAGCCAAACCCAGCCCTGTACCGTAATAATTCCAAGGATTAGACTTAGGGATACGGTAGAAGGGCTGAAAAATGGCTTCTAATTCTTGTGGAGGAATTGGGCTACCAGTGTTGGTGACTTTCAATTCTAATTGAGTGTCGATAATTTCAGCACTAATACAGATGCGTTGGTCGGCTGGTGTATGCCGACAAGCATTGCCTAACAGCTCGGTAACAATCCGTTCTAAACTAGAAGGGTGGGAAAAGACAGTTGGTAAATCAGGGGCGATGTGATAACTGAGAATTTGCTTTTGCCGAGAAACTTGAGTCCAAAAGCGGTTGAGAAGTTGTGGTATCCATTCTGGAAATTCAATTTCACTTTTAGTTAAGGATGTTGTTGGATTTACTGAACTCTGAAAATTCAAGACATCGTTGATTAAGTGAAATTCTCGCTGCCATTCTGTTTGTAAAATGTGTAAGTATTGATCGAGTTTTTGCCACAGCTGTTGAGAATCAGAAACCGGCTCTACTTGCCCATTTTTCAAAAGAACGATGATGCGCTGAAACATCTCTAGCGCCATTCTCATATTGGTGAGGGGAGTACGCATTTCAGCGGAAATGGAGCTGATGAAGTCTTCTTTCAGGAAGTTCAACATTTGTTCGTTGGCAATGTGCTCGCCACTGACCTGGCAAACATGGAATTGGCGAACAATAGTCACGGCGTAGCTGACGATTTGCGAGATTAGCTTTGGTTGAGGTTCCGACCAGAGTGGTTTACCTGTAACTAAAATACCAAATTCGCCAATCACCATTTGGTCAATTGTTCCCGCAATGGGTGCTTGATCGACAATAATCGGACAAATTAATGCCTGATTTCCTGGAAATAACAGGGATTGGTAGGGGAGAGGGAGAATTGATGGCTGAGGATATAGCCAGCTATTGTGCTGAAACAGTTGGCGATAGAATTGAGGGTGATTTTGGACTGCGATCGCTGTCCCAATCGCTGATGAAAGATGGAGTAGATCGCTGTTGATATATTCGCTCCTAATCGTGGAAATGCTGTGTTGATCGTCATGTAAGGCGACCCAGCAATAATCTGCATCTAAGGCGCGACCGATTTCTTGGATAGTTATTTGCAGAATTTGGTTTTCGTCAGCGCTAGGGCGAACTTGGGCGATGACTTGGCTCAAAACTTGGACGCTGGCAAGTGCTTGTTGGAGTTGAGAATTTTTTTCTTGGAGTTGGCTAATCAGAGTGAACTGAAATTCTTCGAGTTCGTGGTTACGCTGCTGTAATTCTCTGTGTTCGGAGTTTTCGTGACTCAGGTTGTGAAAAACGACAACGGAGCCAATAACTTCGCCGTTGTGATCTTTGACGGGGATAGCTTCATCCCTTACCAGGGTTTCGATACCATCTTTAGATCTCACGAAGCAAGGATCGGGAAGACTCACGGTAATCCCCAATCGCATGGCTTGCCAACCCGGATATTCGATTTCCACACAATCTTTTTTCGTCACCAAATGCAGCACTTGGTTAATATGTTTACCCATTGCTGCTTCTAACTGCCAACCCGTGAGTCGTTCAGCTACCGGATTGATCAACTTGACGATCCCATCATTATCAGTGGCAATTGCCGCCTCTTCAATACTATGTATGGTTGTGGAGAGTCGTTGTTGCACAGCATGAGCATTTTTCTCTAGTTCGTGTCGCCGCAAAGCGATTTGAATTGTCGTGTGTAATTCTCGCCACTGAAAGGGTTTGACTAAATAACCAAAAGGATTTGTTTGCGCTGCTTCTTCTAATGTGCGATCATCAGCATGAGCTGTAAGGAAGACTACAGGAATTCCATAGTTGCTGGAGATTTGTCTGGCTGCTTCCAACCCCGTCATTTCTTCTTGTAGTTGAATATCCATCAACACCAAGTCAGGCTTCATTGTGGCGACTATTCGGAGAGCTTGTTGCCCAGAAGCTGCTCTAGCTAGGACTTTATATCCGATTCTTTCCAGAGATTCTTGAATATCCCAGGCAACAATATTTTCATCTTCGACGACTAATATATATTTTTTGCGCTGATTTTCCATAATAGGAAGCTGTTTATTGTAAATTTTTGTGTGTTTTTGGATAAAAAAAGCTGAGAATTGTCAAACTCTGATGTTTCAATACAGATTTAGCTTACATAGAGCGTGCGTGTCACCCATGATTCGTAGGTGTTCCATTCTATTATATTTGTACTACCAGAGATTTTCCTCTGCCTCCGGTCTACTCAAAAATACATTCAAAATTCAGAGTCGCATATTGGAGGCGCAATGAATCCATCACAAATAGCTATATTTACAATGATTTGTCAAATTTAATTGTGAAGACGGTTTCACTATTGCGCTCTAATTCTAAAGTTCCTTTAAGTTGTTGAACTAAGTTGATGACTAGATTAAGTCCCATTGATTGCAAATTTTGCAGATCAAGATCTACAGGTACCTCGCCATTATTGCCAACCTTCAGAGTTAGTTGATGTTCTGACTCTCGTTCTAAAACAACGAAGACTTCGCCTGTAAGCTCATTTTTAAACCCGTGTTTTAAGGCATTAGTGACTAATTCGTTGACAATCAAGCCGCAAAGAACAGCTTTATCTGCATGGATAGCGACATCCGACTGGATATCTAAACGGCAAGAGATTTTATCAGGTTGAATACTATAACTGCGAAATAAATGAGTTACGATATTTTGGATGTATTCAGCAAAGTTAAGTTGGGAAAAGTTGGCAGATTGGTATAAAATTTCATGCACAAATGCCATAGCGCTGATGCGATTTTGACTATCTTGGAGACTTGCACTCGCCTGTAAGTCAACAAGGCGATTGCTTTGGAGGCTCAGCAAGCTAGAAATAATTTGCAAATTATTTTTCACGCGATGGTGAACTTCTCGGAGCAAGATTTCTTTCTCGTGCAGAGAGTTGGCGATTTGCACCTCCGCTTGCTTGCGTTGAGTAATGTCTTCAATTGCGAGTAAAATCATCTGCATATCTCCGATACGCGGGATTTTGCAGGCATTGAGTAGCATCGTGCGGGTGCCAATGTGGTCAAATACTTGACTTACCTCAAAGTTATCTAATTGGGTATCTCGCGGAATCACTTCTTCGAGAAGCGATCGCAACCGCAAAATATTCCACTGACTATTCTGGACATCAAAAATCAGCTGCTGTTCTACCTCCTCTGGTGACACGTCAAAAGTTTGATAGAAAGAACGATTTGCGTTAATCACTCTTAACTCTGGATTCAGAACTACCAGCGGTTCCCGGATAGTTTCCACAATCGCCGCTGCATAATTGCGAGATTCTTCCAAGGCGATCGCGCTGCGTTTGAGTTGGTCAATATCAATTAAGCTAATTACCGCACCATCAATCTGATTTTCTACCGTCTTGTAAGGTCGGATTCGCAAACTGTACCAATGTCCTTCGCGATCTTGAACTTCTAGTTCTTGAATACTCAGAGTATCTATCACCTCGAGAATTAAAGGTACTAAGTTAGGAACATCAACATTGGGTTGAATATTAGTAAACGGTCGGCCAACATCAGTGGGAATTAAATTAAACAAACGTTCTGCTAAAGGTGTAAATCTGCGAATTCGCAGATCACCTCCCAGCATGAGGATCGGGATGTTAATGCTACCAAGGAGATTTCGCAGGTCGTTATTTGCGTGGTTTAACTCCTGATTGCGACTTCGCAGTTCGTCATTAATCGTGCTGAGTTCTTCGTTGGTCGCCTGGATCTCTTCTTTAGCGGTTTCTAGTTCCTCATTAGTGCTTTGCAACTCTTCGTTACTGGATAAAATCTCTTCGTTAGCAACTTTGAGGTCTTGGTTAGTGGCTTCGTGTTCTTCAATAATTGCTTGTAAATATTCTCTTGTCGCCGCTAGTTCTTGTCTGAGTTGAGCGATTTCTTTATCTGCTTCTATATGCTTCACCGTTTCCATTTCATCACTGCTTTGAGCGGATGACCTGGGTAATCGGCTCGCATCTTCAAATAATACTAGAAAAAAGCGCTGTCCTTCTAAATTCGCCTGAAAAGGAATCACCTCAATGTTGACTCTTCGATATTGCTCGTCATATTTAACCTGCAAGCCTTCCTTTCGGACTGGTGCATCTAATTTTTTCGCTTGATGAATAGCTGTGCGTAAATCCAGCAACAACCCTTCTCTCGCCATTTTTAAGAGGTTGAGACTTGCCTTACCCGGTGCTGGTGATAGGTAAGGACTGGTCTGTCCGCGAAATTGGAGAATTTCCAAATCGTCATTGACAATTGCTCCGACTGGGGCATATTTATTTAAGACAATGCGGTCAGCTTCTTTTTGCAAATCTAAATCGTTCCAACGTTCATTCACTCGTTTGCCAATTTGTACTTTTTCTAAAGGATGAGCGCAAGTTGTAAAATCAAAGCTTAAACGAATTTGGGCTAGTTTGCGGGCATAAATTCGATGTTTTTTATCTATTAAAGCAAATAAATCGGAAAATTCTCCCGTACTCTCACAAGTGCCCAGCATCAAGAAGCCTGTTGACTTCAGAGCGTAATGGAACAGCGGCATCACCTTTTTTTGTAGAGCCGGTCCCAGATAAATTAATACATTGCGGCAACTGATTAAGTCCAAGCGAGAGAAAGGCGGATCGCCATTGAGATTTTGCCTTGCAAAGACACATAACTCACGGACAGGCTTGCTGATTTGGTAGC
Source organism: Cyanophyceae cyanobacterium (assembly GCA_038214545.1). Taxonomy (GTDB): domain Bacteria; phylum Cyanobacteriota; class Cyanobacteriia; order Cyanobacteriales; family Nostocaceae; genus JBBQRU01. The sequence continues at coordinate 6,209 of JBBQRU010000034.1, forward strand.
CACCTTCGACTGGCACAAAAAAGCGGCGCAGACGTTCGGGAGAAACATCACTCAGCAGGCTTTGTCTGTAAATACCGTTGCGAGCTGTCTCAATTACTGCTTCGCTGATATCGGTGGCAAAGATTTGGATGGCTGGTTTAGATCCGCGATTTTCTAAAAATTCTAGCAAGCAAATGGCAATTGAGTAGGCTTCTTCCCCAGTGGAACATCCTGGTATCCAAATCCGGATTGGCGTCTCTGGTGATTTACCTTGGGTAATAATGGGAAATACTTGAGTTTTTAAGGCTTCAAAGGTACCAGGGTCACGAAAAAAACTTGTGACATTGATTAATATGTCCTGGTATAAAAATTCGATTTCCTCTTGGTTCTCTTGAAGATATGTGACGTAATCGCTTAAATTCGCGCGATTATGAATCACCATCCGGCGCTTGATTCTCCGCCTCAAAGTGCCGTGCTTGTAATAAGTAAAGTCTACACCTGTTGCTGATAGTAACAAAGCGAAGATTTTGAGTAAGCTATCCTCACTTTCGGTAAGTTCTACTGCCGGAACGGAGGTTAAGCGATTGACATACGGGTGACGGCTGATTTTGGCTAATTCTTGGGCAATACCCGCTGGTGGTAAGACAAAATCTACACAGCCTGTAGCAATAGCGCTGTGAGGCATACCCTCGAACTTCGACGTGGCGCTATCTTGAGCGAAGGTGATGCCACCTGCTGCTTTTACCGCCTCTAATCCTAATGCCCCATCACCATCGAGTCCGGAAAGCACAACCGCGATCGCTTTGCTTCCCCATTCTAATGCGAGCGATCGAAAGAAAAAATCGATCGGCATATATTTTCCTTGAATCTTCTCGCGCGGCGTCAACCTCAAATTTCCTTGGGAAAGGATCATTTTGGTATTAGGCGGAATTATATAAACCTGATTCGGTTCCACCGCTATATCGTCAGTTACTTCACTAACGGGGAGAAGCGTTGTGCGGGCAAGTATTTCGCTTAACAAACTTTGATGATCTGGGTTTAAATGCTGAATTAGCACAAACGCCATCCCTGTATCCGTGGGTAAGTTCTTGAGTAACTCGCTAAACGCCTCCAACCCACCTGCTGAAGCACCTATGCCGACGATGGGAAATTTAGGGTTATTGTTTTGTTGATCCCTCGCCGGTTCTTCGATGCTAGCAGGCTGGGATAGGGATTTATCGGAACGCCTGGGGTTCATAAGTGACAACAGTTGCGGAAAGTGAAAATAGTTCTCTTAAGATTGTTGTCGCTGAGATTCTATTATAGTTCTCAACTTCCGGCGATCACGATGATTTTGACAAGCCTTTTGTTTATGTCAACATATCTCAATCTTTTTAGCTACCTCTATAAGTACTATAAGACCAAGGCGAGGTTAGCAGTGGTACATGATAGTGTATATTTATGTCAGCAATGCCAAAGCGGATCGGTACAAGGTCTAAAAAGGGTGGTGTTGTAGTGCTGACCGGCTGTTGAGCAAAATAATCGCCAACAGCAAACACCAATTCGTAGACTCCCACTTTTATTTCATTTTCTCCCAACAAAGGAAAATCAGTACGTCCATCGCTATTGGTACTCGTCTTTTTTAAAAGCGCTTTTTGTCCTGACTGAGTATCCACCAACCATAATTCTAAACCCAGATTGGCGGCTGCACAACCTTGGGCTGTGTCTAATACATGTGTCGTGAGTTTACCTGCCATATTGTTTAGTAGAGAGCAAATTTAATTTTTCTACATATTATTGTAGTGATGATAGGCGATCGCATCCCACAACTCCACCACTGAGATGCTGATTGTATACTATAGTGTGCATAATAGCTGGAGTAATAATGTCTGTATTCAAGGTAGTCGATCTTTTCTGCGGTTGTGGAGGTATGTCTTGGGGCTTTAAAAGCGAAGGATTTCAAGTAATAATGGGAGTTGATAAAAATTCTATAGCTTTAAAAACATTTGCGCGGAATTTTCCTGAGGCTATAGCTTTGGAAGCAGATTTGAGCACTTATGATCCCACGGATTTGCTGGACTTACTGCAAATAAAACCTGGTGAATTAGATTGCTTAATTGGTGGACCACCTTGTCAAGGATTCTCAAAAAATGTTCCAGCTAAAGAACGTTATCAATCAGATGAACGCAATCAGCTAATTCTCACTTTTCTAGATTTTGTCAAGTTACTGAAACCAAAGATTGTATTAATTGAGAACGTTGCTGAAATAAAAAATGCTTATTCAAAAGCATATACAATCGCAGTTCAAGCTAAATTAACAGATTTGGGATATAATTTGCAACTAAAAAGTCTGCTAGCTGCTGATTACGGAGTTCCACAGCTACGACGACGCGCATTTTTCTTGGCGTCGCTACCAGGATATGCGATCGCTATTCCTCAACCTACCCACTTAACTACTGGGAAAAACTTAGATTTATTTAACCTAGAGTGCCAAAGAGAACATGTAACCGTGCAATCAGCTATAAGTGATTTACCAAGTCTTAAATCTGGCGAAGGAAATAGTCCTAGTAATTATCATAACTTCCCTTTAACAGAATATCAACAGTTAATGAGAGAAGGAACATTGTTGTTATACGACCATGTTGCTAGAGCATTAACTCAACCTCAATTAGATAGAGTTAAACATTTAGAACCTGGGTTAGGACAAGGTGTTGAAGCTTTACCAGAGCATCTTCGTCCTCGCAGTGGCTATAGTGGTGCTTACGCCAGACTAAGACCTAACGAACCAGCACGAACAATTACCAGATGGGTATTTCATCCAGGTTCAGGTCGCTTCTACCATCCATTTGATTATCGAGTAATTACAATTAGAGAGGCGGCAAGATTGCAATCTTTTCCGGATAGATTTATATTTGAAGGAACATATATTCAAAAAAGTCATCAAGTTGGCGAAGCCGTTCCACCACTACTTGCTCAGGCATTTGCAAAAAGCGCGAAGACTGTGCTACTCAGCAAGCGTTCTAATTACATTACTTCTAAACCAGCACGTAACCTAGTTTTCTCATCATCCGTCAGGGAGTAGATTAAATCAGTCATAGGTTTGTTCTGCTTCCTTAATTAGGAAATGAGGAGCACATCCTAAGGCTGACGCGATCACTAGTAAAGCTCGAAGTGAAGCAGATTTGCGCCCTCGCTCAATTTCGCTGATATACGTCCGATGCAAACCACAACGATCAGCCAGTTCCTCTTGGGAAATTTTCATCAGATGTCGTTGACACCTCACAGCTTCTCCAAACCTCTTCTGAAATGCTTCTATATCTAATGGACTTTGGCTCATGCGTCCACACATTAGAAAATATAGAGGCTATATGTCTACAGACTATAGTCTGCAAAAAAGCTAAGCGAATACAGTCTAAGCCGACTCAGAAGCGGTCTTTCAAACATCCAAAAGCGTGAATTTACGAGGAAATGCGGAATCTTTCGCCACGAATTGAACTGGTAGTTTTGCGGTGCGCCAGGATTTACACGAAAAGGTGAAGGGATGAAGCTAGCTGCTTGTTCGTCAATACTGAGAATTTTAGTTTTTTTATTATACTTGCATTAAAAATAATCAGGCGCGATCGCTCGAATTACAGTTGCTTCGACTACTTATTTTTTAAGTACATATCGCGTTATTAAGTAAAATTAAATACTATAAAATTTAAGATAAGTTGTGTATCACCAGCCAGAAGCGAAGAGTAAGCATATAAGTTTGCTCATCAACTTAGGCTACAGGATTTTTCCTTTTTTTAAACAGATGTTTATTAACAAACTTGCTACCGAGCCGATGCTTTTCATCTGGATCGTTTTAATGCTCATAATTTCTATCACCTTACATGAACTTGCCCACGGTTTGGCGGCGATGATTGAAGGAGATGATACTCCCCAAATCAGTGGCCATCTTACCTTGAATCCGGTAGTTCACATGGGTTGGGAGTCACTGATTTTTCTTTGTATTGCGGGGATAGCTTGGGGACAAATGCCGGTCAATCCTGCAAAATTTCGTCGAAGGTACAGCGATGCGATAGTCTCGGCGGCGGGACCATTATGTAATTTAGCCTTGGCTTTATTATTTGTGCTGCTGTTAAAATTGACGGGAGGTCTTCATCTTGCCGGATTTTTTAGCAGCCGTTTTCTGTATTTAGCAGCGCGGTTAAATTTGATTTTGTGTTTGTTTAATCTTTTACCTATTCCGCCGCTAGATGGCTTTCGGATTTTTAGCGATTTTATTCCGGAATTACGTGCTCTAGAAAATAGTCAATTTCGACTGTTTGCTTTCATGATTTTATATTTAATTCCGGGATTTTGGCTAACACTCTCGGCGATCGCTGATTCATTTCTTGCGGTAGCGATGGGAAGTTAGAAGGTGATTCGGGAATGGGTGGCGCTGAAGCGCAACTACGAACCTATGAGGGAGAGACGCGAGGTGCGTCTCTGTGATTTTTATTCCATTTGGCTGACGCGGCGCATGTTGAGGATGTCACTCATCTTGCGGATTTTATTGAACACCTCTTCTAGCTGATGACAATCGTGGAGTTCAATTCCTAAATCAATCAAAGCTGGTTGACCCATTGCCGTTTTTACTTGAGCATTCCGCACATTGATTCCTTGGTCACTTAAGCGTGAGAGAATATCTTTCAAAACGCCGACGCGGTCTAAGGCTTCAATTTGAATATGTACAGGATAAGTCTGAAGACTACGCCGATTTTCACGAGTCGGATTCCAACTGACGGGGACTAAGCGATCGCAGTTAACACCGTCTACATTATGACAACCTTGGCGATGAATGGAAATTCCGCGATTTCCGCGCGACACTACACCAATAATGGGTTCGCCGGGAAGAGGATGACAACATCCTGCTAGATGATACAACAGCCCTTCAACGCCAGCGATGGGGGAGTTACTGGCGCGTCCTGATGGGGCGATACGTAAAGTTTTGGGGGCAATTGTGGGTATATTTGGTGGTAACTCGGGTTCTGTAACTGTAGGTTGTTTGGCTTTGATGATTTCGCGCCAACGACCCAATACCATATTTAGTGTCACTTCGCCGTAACCTAAATCAGCGAGTAAATCTTCCACACTGTGGTAGTTACATCGTTCAGCAACAGCTTGCATCGATTCTGACTTCAGCAGAGTTTCAAAGCCATTTTTACCCAGTTCCTTTTCTAATAATTCCCGACCACGGATAATGTTTTCATCACGACGCGATCGCTTGTACCATTGCTTGATCCGATTTTTTGCTGCCGAACTTCTCACAAAATTCAACCAATCCAAACTCGGATGGCTGTTCTTTTGAGTGATAATATCAACAATATCGCCATTCCGCAGCGCCGTAGATAAAGGTACAATCCGCCCGTTGACTCGTGCTCCAGCACAACTATTCCCGACCTCTGTATGTATCCGGTAGGCAAAATCAACAGTCGTGGAACCAGGGCTGAGTGAGATAACATCCCCCTTCGGGGTGAAGACATAAACATCATCTTCAAATAAATTATCTTTGATATTATCTAAATATTCTTGAGCATCCTTGAGATCGTGTTGCCATTCTAGTAACTGTCGCAACCAAGTGAATTTCTCATCTGCCCCTGTCAACTGTGTCGGTTGTGAAGTACCTGTTTCTTTGTATTTCCAATGGGCGGCAATTCCGTATTCGGCGATGTGATGCATTTCCAGCGTGCGGATTTGCATTTCCAGAGGACGACCAGAAAGACTGATGACACCAGTGTGTAAGGACTGATAGCGGTTCGGTTTAGGTAAACCAATGTAATCTTTAAATCGACCGGGAATTGGTCGGAAGGCATCGTGAACTACTGCTAAAGCGCGGTAACATTCTTCATTGGTTTTGACAATGATCCGCATGGCTGCCAAATCGTAGATTTCGTGAAACTCCTTCTGCTGGCGCTGCATTTTTTGATAAATGCTATAAAGGTGTTTGGGACGTCCACTAATATCAACCCACTGAATGCCAGTTTGGTGTAACCTGTCTTGCAAAATCTCGATAACTTTGGTGAGACCATCTTCCCGTGCTGCCCGTTTTTCCGATACTAGATCCTGCATTTGCCGGTAAGATTCTGGTTCCAAGTATTTAAAAGCCAGATCTTCTAATTCCCACTTAAATCGCCCGATTCCTAAACGATGGGCTAAGGGAGCAAAGATTTCACGGGTTTCTAACGCAATTCGCCGACGTTTTTCGTCTGACAAGTGTTCCAGAGTCCGCATATTGTGTAAGCGGTCAGCTAGCTTGACGACAATAACGCGGATATCTTGCGCCATTGCGAGAAACATGCGGCGGAAGTTCTCGGCTTGGCTTTCAGTTTTGCTGGAAAACTTAAACTTGGATAGTTTAGTGACACCTTCCACTAATTGTCGAACTTCTGAGCCAAACAGGTTTTCGATTTCTTCAATTGTGACATCGGTATCTTCCACCACGTCATGAAGGAATCCCGCCGCAATCATCGCCGCACCACCGCCTAAGTCACGTAATAAACCGGCGACAGCGACAGGATGGCAAATGTATGCTTCTCCTGATTTACGCTTCTGGCCCTGATGAAGTTGATAAGCAAATTCAAACGCACGACAGATTAAGCCAATATCAGCGGTAGCGCGGTCTGATGCTGCCTCGCTGCGAGATAAAGGCGCGTTTCGGCAGTTTTGGAGCCATTCTGGCAAAGTAACATCAATAATAGGGGAAGAAAGAGCTATAACGTTCATAACAGTTGCTAGTAGAAGCTGTGAATATGTGGACTAAAAAGTGGGAATAATGACGGGATTACCGCCATTTATCTGTTCTGGCAGACAAAATCGATTTTGATGGTGGAATGGATAACGCGCTGTTTTCCGATCTCTGCGCTCGGTAACAGGTGTATAGCATCATATGCCGTTGATTGCTGTATCACCAACCTACCTTAAGAATTATTAAGGAGAACATGGCAATCGCACTTTCCGAGGCGCGTGCTTTGCTGTATTGCTCGGCACCGAATTTGATTAAAAAGATAAAATTATTTACATTTATACTATCTTAATTAGCCGAAAATGTTGCCAAGCTGCCAAAGATATCAGAAATTTGCCGAACTACTCCAGCAGCTGCGTGACTGCGTGACTCAATCAGGGGATGTAACAAAAATACAGACCCAGTTAAGTAGTGTGCAACAATTTTTCCAACAACAAATTATTCCGTTGCTAGACGAGGAAAACACCCAGAATTTATCGCTGATTCAGTCTTTGCACACGGAGACGAGTAAGCAGCTACGCCTATTGGCAATGGACGTGTTATTTTTACGCAGTGCCCGCCAAAGTACGACTGCTAAAGATAGACTTGACACAATCAGCAATCGGATTCAAACTCTGATTCAATACAGTGATGCGATAGCGCAAAATAACTCGTTATCAGAGAGTGAGGAATGAGCAAGAATCATCTCAATCTACCTCGCTCTTAACTTCTACCTTATACATAATGTAGTCAGAATTTGACGTGGGAGTGAATTTGTAGTGAAATGTCCTAAATGTAAAACAGAGAACTTTTTAGCAAAACAATTATCAGACTATTTAGTAGCTAAAAATTGTGCGGAATGTGGGGGAAACTGGATGACCGGCGGAGACTACGAAGCTTGGCAAAGGCATCACCAAATGCAATCAGTTACACCAGATTCTCTCCCGACCTCAATAGATGGAGAATTTTTTGTGTCAGAATACGACACAAAAGCCGCACTATGCCCAGAGTGTAATCGCTATATGCCGCGTGCCAAAGTTAACGCCATAACCCCATTTTACGTCGAGCGGTGTGCGAGTTGTGCCGGAGTCTGGTGCGATCAAGGGGAGTGGGAAATTTTAGAACATCTGGGATTAGATGCGACAATTCCCCAACTATTTTCTAATGAATGGCAGTTACGAGTGCAACAGAAGCAACAAAATGAAAAAGAGCGTCAAGCCACAATTGAAAGATTAGGACCCGGACTCGCGCAGATGGTGTTTGATCTAGCTGAAGAGTTAGCACATCACCCCTATGGAGATTTCGCCGTTGCTTACTTGATGCGAAAAATTAACCCTTAGTGGGGATTGTAGTATTCATTACTAAATTTATGAACGAAGTACTATTTTCGATAGAAAATCTGCGAGTTGCTTATCCGCAACGTGAAGAAGGTGAAGTAACCTGGGCGGTTGATGGGGTGTCTTTGACACTACAACCAGGTGAAAAGGTGGGTTTGGTGGGAGAATCAGGCTGTGGGAAGTCAACACTGGGTAGGGCGGCGATGCGGTTGCTACCTGCTTCGACCCGGATTGAAGGGCGAGTGAATTTCCAAGGCAAGTCAGTGTTATATTTGACACCAGATGATTTACGCAAATTCCGAGGGGAAGCGGTGGCGCTGATTTTTCAAGATCCGATGACACGCCTCGATCCGTTGATGACAATTGGCAATCATTGTCTGGAGACACTTCAAGCGCACTTACCTCAATTATCCAAACGCGAGGCGAAAGTGAAAGCACTGGCGACTTTAGAATCTGTGAAGATTCCGGCAAGTCGGTGGGATCAGTATCCGCACGAGTTTAGTGGTGGGATGCGTCAACGGGTGGCAATTGCCTTGGCTTTACTTTTGAGTCCGAAGCTGATTGTGGCTGACGAACCTACTACTAGTTTAGATGTTACGGTTTCCGCACAAATATTGCAAGAGTTAACTAGGCTGTGTCGCGATTTGAATATGGCACTATTGCTAATTTCTCACGATTTGGCAATGGTCGGAGAATTTTGCGATCGCATTGGCGTAATGTATAAAGGCAAGTTGGTGGAAATCGGTGAATCTGAATCTGTATTTCAGCGACCACAGCACGAATATACGCGATCGCTCTTGCAAGCAGCGTTACACATTCAAGCGGATAAAGGAAGTGGAGAATTGATAGTTGAGAATCGGGGTGATGAGGAAAGCGTTCTCAGTTCTCGTCCGATTTTACAGGTGACAGATTTAAAGCAGTATTACACTTTAGAAAGGAATGTGATTGAGCGCCTGTTTAAGGCTGAAGATCGGACAATTAAAGCGGTGGACGGAGTCAGCCTGGAGTTGAAGAGGGGAGAAATTTTGGGATTAGTCGGTGAATCTGGGTGCGGTAAAAGTACTTTGTCGCGGACGATATTGCAATTGATTCGTCCTACATCTGGACATGTTATATTACTGGGTAAAGATTTAACTACTTTGTCACCTCAGGATCTACGTTCCGCAAGGCGGGATATCCAAATGGTGTTTCAAGACCCTCATGCTTGTCTGAATCCAGCGATGACAGTGGGACAGAGTATTGCCGATCCTTTGAAAATCCATCATTTAGCGACACCAGAGGAGGGGAAACAGCAAGTGCTGGCAATGTTGGAACGTGTAGGTTTAACACCAGCGGCTGTTTATTATGAGCGTTATCCTGCAGATTTATCTGGTGGACAGCAACAACGGGTAGCAATTGCGCGGGCTTTAATTACTCGTCCGAAACTACTGATTTGTGATGAACCTGTGAGTATGCTAGATGCTAGTGTTCAGACTCAGGTGCTGGAACTGATGTTGGAGTTGAAAAGAGAGTTTGATTTAACTTATTTGTTTATTACTCACGATCTTTGGGTAGCAAGATTTTTATGCGATCGCATTGCGGTAATGAATAGCGGTAAGATAGTGGAAATTGGTCCTACCCAAGAAATTTTTACCAACCCCCAACATCCTTACACTCAGACCCTGTTGTCTGCTGCACCTTTACTGGCGCGAACCTCAGCCTAGTTTTCACTATGATCATTCGGGATGCTCTACAAACTGATTTACCTGCTATTGTGGCAATTTACAACGCGGCGATTCCACCCCGCATCGCTACGGCTGATTTAGTCTCTGTGTCGGTTGAGAGTCGGCTGGCTTGGTTTAAAGAGCATACACCTCAACATCGTCCGATTTGGGTGGTGGAACAAGCGGGTGACATTGCTGGCTGGTTAAGTTTTCAATCCTTTTATGGACGACCGGCTTACCGGGCGACGGCGGAATTGAGTATTTATATCGCTCCCACTTACCATCGTTGTGGTATTGGTAGACAATTACTCGGGCGGGCGATCGTTAAAAGTCCAGATTTAGGCTTGAAAACACTTCTCGGCTTTGTTTTTGCCCACAACCATCCGAGTTTAAAGCTGTTTGAGACTTTCAGCTTTCAGTGTTGGGGTCATTTACCGAAAATTGCTGACCTTGATGATGTTGAGTGCGACTTGATGATTATGGGACGCCGGATTTGCTGAGGCACTAATTGTATTTGTATTTTGGTTTGAAGGAACCGAAACCCAAAATGTTCTATCCGGATAAAATTACCAATACTAGTCCGGAGAAATAGACTATACCTGTGTAGAGAGTAAATAGAGGAGATTTATTTTACAAACTATTACATAAAAATTAATAATTACACTGTCATGATTATGAACACGGAAGCAGACCACGCGATCGCTTATTATGCACAAAGGTTATCCGCCAGCCGTCAAAATCAAGACCGACAGGAAGAGTTAACTTGCCTCAGCCAGTTAGCCGCAAGTTATGAGAAACTGTTTGAGTTTTCTCAAGCGATTGAATACCATCGGCAGGTGCTGGCGATTTCCCAGCAGATTAGCGCTCAAGAGTGGCGACTCCTAGCGCTTTACAACTTAGGTAATTGTTACCGCCAGTTGAGCCAGTTTCCGGAGTCACTCAAGTATTTTGCGGAATTGTTACAAATCAGCCAACAAACCGGCAACAGAGTTTTGCAAATTGCCGCAGCTTGGGGCTTAGGTACTAATTACCAAAATATCGGCAAGTATCAGCAAGCATTTGACTATTTTCAACAGCAGTTAGCGTTGAGTTGTGAAATTAGCGATCGCAGTTGGCAGCAAAGTGCTTTAGGATCGCTTGGTAATGTCTGTCAATTTCTCGGACAGTACGAACAAGCGCTGAATTACGAGCAAAAGGCACTACAGATGGCTCGTGAAATGAAAGATATTAAAGCTGAGGGCGACTCCCTGGCGAATATTGGCAGTATCTTTATTCAGTTGCGGCAATGGCAACAGGCAATTGAATTTTGTTCTGAATCACTCACCATTGCCACGAATGCTGAAAACAAAGACTTGAAAATGATTAGTCTGAACAGTTTAGGACTTGCCTGCTACGGGTTAAATCAGTACCAAAAAGCACTAAATTATTTGCTCACAGCGTTGAAACTCTCGCAAGAGATCGGGGAGAAAAGGGTGAGAAGTGCCATCTTACAAGGTTTGAGTGATGTATACAGTCAAACAAATGAACTTGCTCGTGCTATTGAATACAATCAACAGTCTTTGGATATTAGCCGTGAAGTTGGCAACAGATTTGGCGAGGCTGCTGGCTTATCGCGGATTGGCAGTATTTACCTCCAAATGGGGAAGCACCGCAAAACTTTAGAATACTACAAAAAAGCTGTTGAAATATTTCATAATATTGGCGCTAAGCAGAGCGAACAACAACTACTTTTTAATATCGGCAGAACTCACTATAATCAAAAGCGCTATTTAAAAGCAGTTCGCTCTTTCCAATCTGCACTGACTCTGACATTAGAATTAAAAAACCAGCCTGAGTCTGCACGAGTGTTTCTGGCGCTGGGGACAACTTTTGAAAAGTTAAATCGTCTTCAAGATGCGATCCGCCATTACGGTCAAGCATACAGGATTCACAAAAAGTTAGGCGATAATAATCAAGCACAACAAATGTTGCAGACTATGGAGAAACTAGGGGTACATCATTGTTAAGCTAGACACACAGCAGTCCTTAATTGAGTTATTGTAAATATAGTGATACCAGTGGGCATGATGACAACGACAAAACAGGTAATTACCACAGAAGTTGTGCCGATGGTCGTGCGACTGCATCCAGCTATTACGATTGACGACGACCAATTTTATGAATTTTGCCAGCAAAATCGAGATTTTCGGATTGAACGTCACGCATCAGGGGAGTTAGTAATTATGTCTCCGACGGGTTCGGAAACTGGAGAGCGCAATTTTGACTTGAGTGGGCAGTTATGGGCTTGGGTAAAGCAAGACCAAACTGGTGTCGGGTTCGATTCTAGTGGTGGATTTACTTTACCTAACGGTGCGGTCAGGTCACCGGATGCAGCTTGGATTAAGCGCGATCGCTGGGAGGCAATTCCGGTAGAGTTAAGAAAGAAGTTCGCGCCAATATGTCCGGAGTTTGTCATCGAACTGCGATCGGAAAGTGATAGTTTGAAAGTGTTACAAGAAAAGATGGAGGAGTATATAAATAATGGCACTCTTGTTGGTTGGTTAATTGACCGCAAACAACGCAAAGTTTATATTTACCGTCCCAATACTATTGTTGAGGAATTAGATAACCCTACCACACTCAGCGATCCCCTTTTACCTGGGTTCGTTTTGAATTTGAGCCAGGTTTGGTAGTGATACTGGATGAAAAATTAAAGCAACAGAATATTCAGGACAGGCGAGAGGAAGCAATCAATGATGACCAAAGCATAAACAAAAAGGTTCTATTAGCACCCCCAACGGTTGATTAGCCATCGCCATTCCGCAGTTCACGTTTAATAATATCTTTAACAAGCTCAGGAATCTCTTTTTCTAGAGTAATAGCACGTTGTCCCAATCTTTCATAAATCTCAATCTCTTCTCCCTCCCACATAAGATCTATTCTTCTGACTTGTCGCATTGCGGTATGTGTGTAATCTTCTGGAGATGCCCAGTAGCACTCTAAGCAAATAGATTTGTCCTTTATCGTATTCCAATTTTCACAATGCTCACATGACCAAGACTTAGCCCGATTAGCAGAACCGCAAAGCAGCATAAAGCTTTCTGGTTTTAAATCTGGCTCTCCGTCAACTTCAAATGGAACACGATGATCGATCTGCAATAGATGCTCGTTAATTTCCTCCAAATAAATAAAGCACTTACAACCATATCTCCCGATTAACTCGTCTTTAAGCTGTTTTGATAAGCCTGTTCTGCCAGAGAACCTGGTAAACCTTGCTTTGCTAACATCTCCAAATCGATAAGCTGCTATTTTTCTTCCATCACTCCCTGTCACACGGAAGGTTTCTAGAGGAATCCCATGATCTTTAACATCTCTAGCTGCTCTTGGAGGGTGGTTGTAACCGTACCTTTCCTTTAGATCTTCTGTTGTAATGAAACCGTATTGCAGAATGTGGTCAATCACAACTTTCGGTCTTTTAGCGGTCACTGATTGACAAAATTGGATAAAATCATTAGTCAACTGCTGAGAACTGTCCATGCCTTTCCAGAAGAGTAAGAGTGTTCCAAGGAAAATGTTTCTATCTACAACGACTTTAGGCTGTCGGTTAGTTGGATAAGAGATTTTGGAGATATAAAGCGTATTACAGACTGATTATTGTCTAAGTATCCTATCTTTTTGGCTCATTTTTTCCTGGGAATAACTAACGTATTTCGATATCTTGCTAATATAATGATCCATCTCCGAAAAATGTCCATTGAGTAAATTTGGTGATAAGTACAAAGACTCTACTGTAATTTCCTCACTCCCAAGTAGTGTTGCTTGTGACGATCGCCCTACTTCGATTTCAATTCGCTTGAGTCCTAACTCTTTAGGAAGTGGAATACCAAAAGTTTTATTGCCTCGCTTGCCATCATAACTAATTGCAAATGCTATCCCACGTCGATTTAATTGTTCAAGAGCTAGAACAAAATCATCAAAAATAATTCCTGAAAAATATCTCGAATCTCTATCTCCACATACGCCCTGATAAGGGGGGTCCATATAAACAAAATCACTACTTTTTGCTTCAACTAAAACCTCTCTGTAATCTAAACAAGTAAATTTGCATTTACCCCTTAATAGGCTAGAAACTCCTTCAATATTTTTTCTCATCTTGTCGGGATGAGATCCCTTTCGCCTCTTGTCAGGACTTTGATTAAATAAACCTTTTGAATTATACCGAACAGCCCCTTTGACGCATCGAGCCAGCAAGTACAAAAAAAGTTTTGGATCGTTAGTTATATTAAACTTCTGTCTGATTTCAAGGTAATGGCTGACGGAGTCATCATGTTGAGCATTCCATACCTCTGCATATGCATTGATTATTTCATTTGGTTTTTCTACAATTAGCTCTAATAGTTCAACAAGAGGTTGATTGAGATCATTAAGCCAGAAATTTTGAGAGATTTTTTGAGAGGAAATAGCTATACTAACCGCTGCTGTCCCGGCGAAAGGCTCTAAAAACCTCTCTACTCTATTAGGCAGAAAACTAATAATGTCTGAAGCGAGGATTCTTTTACTGCCCTGATACTGAATCGGATGCGGTAAGCTAACCATCTTAAAAGAAGAGAGAACAAATTACTTTGCTTAGTTTATCATGAAGGTCAAGAGAACTTTACCTGGATAAAAAATATGACATAAAGTTAGGTTGAAAGAGATCATACTTCTCTTCGACCTAACTTTATTGCCGAATCACGCTAACATCTGACGCAGGCTAATTTATTTATAACCTGGGTCAACAGACTATGCTTGTTTAGCTCTGATTGCTTTAGCCTGATGCTCTTTGCTTTTGCCTTAAAACCTGTAACTTAGCACTTGAACTGCCGAACCACTACTTGGTAAATCGCGCTTGCTAATAGTAATCATATCGCTATTGCTACGCCGGACATTGCCGCCCATCAAGGTGAGAAATTGGTCTACTGGCGTAATGGCGCAGTTAGCAGGATCTGCAGCTTGGGTGCGGTATTGGGTGGGAATAACTAGCTTGGGATTGAGAGTTTGGACTGCTTGTTGTGCTTCTTGAGGATTGTAGGCTTTGGGACCACCACCGACGGGAACGAACAATACATCAGGGCGTCCCAGGAGGATTTTTTGCTCTAGAGAAATTTGTTCTGCAGCACCACCGAGATGGAGAATATTAATTCCGGCTTGAGTCCAGCGCCACGCTACATTTGTCCCGAACTGTTTACCACCTTTGCGATCGTGATTCATGGCAATGCCTTGAAACTTAATCCCTTTAAAGTCGTAAACCCCAGCCTCATAAACTAGTTTAGGATTTCCGGGTAGATTTTCCACCGCACCTTCGTCCAGCAACTGACTGCTGATCATCACCAAATCTGCAGGTACTAGTGGTGGACGGTACTTAGCTGTACAGCCAACAGGTCGAAATGGATTAACAAGAATTCTTGCGCCGCCGCCAGTAAACAGAAAACAAGTATGACCTAACCACTGAACTGACAGAGAATCGCCAGATTGGGCAGAATCAGCCCGTGACTGCGATCCGATTGTCATTATGGTGGTCAATAAACCCGCCCCAGCGTAACCGATTAACTGTCGCCGTTTCATCTACTCACTCACTCAACTATAATTGTGCCAAGAAATTCCGTAATAGCTGCTTGCCATTCGTAGTTAGCACGCTCTCTGGGTGAAACTGGACGCCTTGAATATGAGGATAGTTCCGGTGTCGCACCCCCATAATCGTCCCGTCCTCAACCCAAGCCGTGATTTCTAACACCTCTGGGCAAGTTTGACGGTCAATCACCAAACTATGATACCGGGTTGCAGTCAGCGGATTTTGTATTCCCTGAAATACTCCTACCCCAGTATGGGAAACTGGCGAAGTTTTACCATGCATCAACTCCGGTGCAGAGACAATGTCACCACCAAAAACTTGACCAATACTTTGATGACCTAAGCACACTCCTAAAATTGGTAAGCTAGGTCCGAGTTGGCGAATTAATTCTAAAGAAATTCCGGCATCATCTGGACGACCAGGTCCGGGAGAGATTAAAACACCATCAGGTTTGAGTTCGCGAATGTCAGACAGAGTAATTTCGTCATTACGAAATACTTTGATATCGGCGGCTACGGCAAAATCAAGGGCAAGTTCTCCCAAATATTGCACTAAATTATAAGTAAAGCTGTCGTAGTTATCAATTACTATAATCAATTTTTATGGCTCCGGTAGTAACTTAAGACTGGAAATGTGACTGAATTAAGACTAGCAAGGGCGGAAACAGCAGCATCCCAGCGACTAAGACCGCAGCTAGTGACGATACCAATACAGCGGCGGCGGCGCAATCTTTAGCGATTTTGGCTAATTCATGATACGTATGCTTGACTGTCAAATCAACTACAGACTCGATCGCTGTGTTAACCAACTCAAATGCTAAAACTAAACCGATAGTGATCCCAATTACTGCTATTTCCAAGGCTTGTAAATGCAAGAAAACGCCCAAGCCAATTGCTAAAGCGCCTACTAAGACGTGAATCCGAAAATTTCGTTGCGTCGTAAAAGCGTAGGCGATACCTAACCAAGCATACTTAAAGCTCACAAATATATTAGATGCAACTTTCCAGGACAACTCGCGCTGAGTTGTGACAATTTCTGGTTTGCTGATTGGAGTTGGCGGCGAAACTTCTTTGGACATAGACAGTAATCGAGAACACACGAGTTTTTCAGCCTGGTTTGCCGGTTTTAAGGGCACGTACTTAAAGAAGAGCGCGGAGTCATCGCTCTTTAAAAGCAATTTTCGACAAAGGTATTATAAAAGGATAATTAAAAATTATTGCTATCAGAACTACACAAGTGCCGAAAATAATAGTGTCTACCCAAATTGCTCTACGCCTCCAGATGTGTAACGTGAGGTGTGCTGTGCGATCGCTTCTAACAAAACAGCTTGCTCAGCTAGCATTTCTTGCAAACTTTCTTCATCTGGATGATCCCAGCCGATGAGGTGTAGCAAACCGTGAGCAGCTAACCAAGCGAGTTCAGTTGACAAACTGTGATTTTGACTCTCAGCTTGCCGACTAGCGGTATTTACAGAGATTATAATATCACCGAGATACAAAGGTAACGTTTCTTGCATTGCCAGTTGCGGCACGTCTACCTCTAACGCCGCAAAAGCCAGCACATCCGTCGGCTTGTCTTGCTGACGATACTGAGAATTTAATTCTTGAATTTCCGCATCATTCGTCAGGCGCAAGCTTAATTCATAACTTGGAGCGATCGGAAGTTGCGACTGTAGCCGCAACAGCCACGAATCAAACCAAGCTTCCCAGGTCTGGGTAGAAATTCTTGTCTCACCGCCGAGTGAGTCTACTGATTCAGAAGACTCATAAAAATGATCTTGCACGCTGAGTTCAAACACCCTTGTTTCCTCTGTCTAAGTAATTATACTGGCTCAACGAGTCAGATAAGCCAAACCCACTAAAACAGCGATCAACCCGATACTAGAGAGGGCAAAATGCTTCAAGGAAGTGCCACCCTTTTGCACCATGTTTCGCATGGCAAGTTTGACATAACTAGGTTTCTGCTCAGTGGAAGAATTGCTCATAATGTTCCTGTGTTTTTTACTTTTATTCTCAATGTAACAGAGTGCCCTTGAGAGGGGGAGTGGGGGAGATTATTCCCCGCTTCCGACTACTTGATTTTCTTGCCGCAGGTAGGCTTGGATGAAGAAGTCGAGATCGCCGTTCATGACATCACCGATCGCAGTTGTTTCTACACTAGTCCGTAAATCCTTCACCATTTGGTAAGGGTGAAACACATAGTTGCGGATTTGGTTTCCCCAAGAAGCCTCTACCATGTCACCGCGAATTTCGGCGATTTCTTTTGCTCGTTGCTGTCGGGCGACGATGAGTAGTTTTGCTTTGAGGCGAGTGAGGGCTTTTTCTTTGTTTTGTAACTGACTGCGTTCTTCAGTACAACGCACAGCTAGACCTGTCGGGAGGTGAACGACGCGGACTGCTGTTTCGACTTTATTGACATTCTGACCACCTTTACCACCAGCGCGTGAGGTAGTGATTTCTAAGTCTTTTTCCGGAATGTCTAGCTGTACTGAACTGTCAATTTGCGGCATCACCTCTACCCCTGCAAAACTCGTCTGTCGCTTGTCGTTGGCATTGAAGGGGGAAATTCGCACTAAGCGATGAGTACCCATCTCTGGTCGCAAATATCCGTAGGCATAGCGACCAGTAATTTCGAGAGTTGCCGATTTGATTCCGGCTTCATCACCCTGGGACTCTTCCGCTAGTTTAACTTTGTAGTCGTGAGCTTCTGCCCAGCGGGTATACATCCGCATCAGCATTTCTGCCCAGTCTTGGGCATCGGTACCACCAGCCCCAGCATTAATCGTCAGCACTGCGCCTTGTTCGTCGTAGGGACCAGAAAGTAACTGCTGTAATTCCCACTGGTCTAATTCGCGATTTAGCTTGCTAATTGTCGATTCAGCTTCTTGAAGTAGCCCTGTATCTGTTTCTAACTCCAGCAGTTCCACAACTGCTTTTGTGTCTTCTAGGGAACTTCCCCACCTGTGATATTGCTGAATGTGGTCTTTGAGGTCATTCAGTTCTTGCATCGTTTGCTGCGCTGCTGTTTGGTCGTTCCAAAATTCTGTCTGGGCTGATATCTGTTCCAGGTCTTGAATTTTGGCACTCAGTGCAGGTACGTCAAAGATAGTCCTGGGTTTTACCCAGGCGCTTAGCCAACATTTCGATTTCGCGTTTCAGTTCTAGTACATCCATCGTGGTTGCTTTGAATGATAATTCCACTTTTGTTCATCTTAACTGGGATTTTGGTGAGGTTGTTGGTATGATATCGGCAAACAAAAAGCCGTGGTTTCTGGATAGATACCACGGTGGTGTTTGTCTCACGCATGCTCGCGTTGCCCCTTAGGGCGTTAGGCGCATTAGCGCTCGCGCTGCCGTTAGGCGTTAGGCGCAAAGCGTTAAGAAGAAAAGAAGTCTTAATCGCGGCTGTTGATGGAGATGAGTAGGCGGAGAATGAAGATGAATAGGTTGATGTAGGTTAGGTACATCGATAGGGCTGCGGGTAGGTACTGGTCGTTGGTGTAGGTACGGGGAAGGATGTAGAAATCTACTACCGAAGCGCCGACGAATAGTAATACACCTAAGCCGGAGATGGCGATTTCTAACCAGCTGGGGGTGTAAATATGGAAAAGGCTCAAAAGCAACTGACCGAAGAGCACTACGACTAGGGCAAGTACACCCATACTCACAGTCTTCGATAAAGCCATTCCGTCTTGTTCAGACAGATTTGAGCCGATTTGGCGAGCACCGATAAAGGTAATGCCGCAAGCAATGGCGGCGAAAGCAATGCCTTGAATGCCGACGCCTCTTGTTCCTAAAGCTACGTAGACTAAGCCGGTGAGGGTGTAGCCAGATAGCAGGCTGTAGGTGGCGAGTAGAGGTAGGGCGACGGCTTTGTTACCGCTTTGGGCAACGTTTTGGGCAACAAAGAACAGAATCAATTCCAGAATGAAAGCACCAATGACGGTGGGGAAGAATAATCCTGGGTTAGCACGGATGACTTGCAGACCACCAAATGTACCGACTGCTGTCAATACCAAGCCACCACCAACAAAAGGTAGGGCATTGGCAATTACGTTAGGACCGATCAGCGATTGATTTTGGGCGTCACGTACCGCTTGGCGGAAATTGCTAGTACTACTCATATTTTCACAATTGATTTTAATTGACGGAACCGTTTACGTCTATTGTCGCTTAAATTATCGGGTTGTTACTAGGGCATAAATGCGCTGTTTTTGGGTAGAAGTGACTTTGCTCAAAACAGGTCATCACCAGTAAGTTCCGAGAAAGCTATACGTATAAATGCTGAATTACTAAGTTTGCCAAATTATAAGTTCAGTAGAACGACGATGGTTTATCTAGCTTGAAGTAAGGAAAATAATCTCAGCTTAGATAAAGGTTTACTTGTTTCTGTCCGTCTGGAAAAGAATCTAACACAAAGGATTTTTTATGGTAGCAACTCAGTCCTCTGTGCATATTGATGGTATGGAACTATTAGTTTCTTATCATCAAAATCCGTCAATTAAAGTTCGTAATCAATTAGTACAGTTAAACACTGGTCTAGTTCGGAAGATGGCGCATAAGTTTAGCCATCAGTGTCATGAACCATATGAAGATTTGGAACAAATCGGTTATTTTGGTTTAATTCGGGCAATTGAACGTTTCGATCCTTACCAAGGATATGCTTTTAGTTCCTTTGCTGTGCCGTATATTCGTGGTGAAATGCTGCATTTTTTGCGCGATCGCAGTACTCTATTAAAGATCCCCCGCCGTTGGCAAGAACTTTACAACGAAGGTCAAAAAATCCGCAAAGAATTGGCGCTGACTTTAGGTCGTCCTCCCAAGGACTCGGAAATCGCCTACCAATTACAAGTCTCGCCCCAAGAATGGCAAGAAACTAAGTTGGCGGCGCAAAATCGGATGCCTTTAAGTCTAGATGCGACTGTCGGTCAATATGTTGATTGTCCGATCACTTTAGGTGAAGCGCTTCCTTGTCCTCGTTCCACAACTTTGCAACAACAAGAAGAAGACCGTCAACAAATTCAAGGGGCGATTAATCAGTTGGAAGAAAAACCCCGCACAGCTGTAGAGTTGGTTTTTATGAAAGAATTGTCGCGCAAAGATGCAGCTAAGCGGATCGGTACTAGTCCGATGACAGTGACGCGACATCTGCAAAAAGGGCTGAAGCAGCTAATGTGCATGTTACATCCCCAGATTTTGCAAACAGGTTCCTAGTTTACCCGATGATTAACGAGATTTTAAATCAGCGATCGCTCCTCTGGTCATGGCGGCAATTGCTTGATCAGTCGCTTTCGGCAAATGATAATATTTACCTCCAGATGTCTTAGCTAACTCTTTCGCGAAACCAGTTGAAATAAATTTATTCTCAGTATCAATTACTAACAATTGCATCCCCAGACTCCGAATTCTCAAAGCAATTTCTAGCAATTCTGCTTTAATATCCGGTTTCTTGTCAGGATCTAACGGCTCACCTAGAGAACGTGCCAAAGAAATATTGCCACGACCATCAGTAATTGCGACTATGACTACTTGCCCAATATCGCCACTCATTTGTGCGTTTAATCCTACTCGCACAGCCTGCGTCAAACCATGAGCTAGAGGCGAACCGCCACCACACGGCAATCTTTCTAGACGGTTGCGGGCTAAAGCAATTGATCTCGTTGGTGGTAATAGTACCTCTGCTTGTTCGCCGCGAAAAGGGATCAAGGCTACTTGGTCGCGATTTTGATAGGCTTCTGTTAACAGTTGCATCACCGCACCTTTAGCCGATTGCATCCGATTTAGTGCCATAGATCCGGAAGCATCAACCACAAATACAACTAGCGCCCCGGCTTTACGCACTAGCTTTTTGGCGCGAATATCGCTCGGTTCCACAAAGACTCTCTTTTCTGCAGTTCCGGCTCGCTCTCGCCGTGCTTTTTGATACGGTGCTGCTGAGCGCAGGGTAGCATCAATGGCAATGCGGCGCACTGGCCCCTTAGGCAACATCGGTTTTACATAACGTCCTCGGTCTTCTGAGAAGATCAAGCTGCGGCTACCTGACTTGCCGCGTTTCTGCGACATTTGGGTAAAAAACAGCACAGAGGGATCGAGGATTACCCCTTCAGGATCGAAGACAAATTCATCCGGGATGCTAGGTGGTTCTGATTCTGATTCTTCTTGTTCTTTTTCTTCCTCTTCCTCTTCTTCCTGTTCCTGGTCAGAATCGTCTTCCGGTTCGTCTTGATTTTGTGGTGGTGGCGGTGGGGGAGGCGGTGGTGTTTGTTCTTCTGGTGGACTTTGAATCACGGTGGCGCGAGGAACGATCGCTAACTCTACCGCCCGTCGCAAATCTTCCGCATTTACTGTCGTCCGCCCATCTAAAGCCGCCGATGCTTTAGCAACTCGGACAGCAAATAACTCGGCGCGATGTCCTTGGACTACCCCGCGAATTGCTTCATCTACTAAGTAGGCAATTTGTTCAGTGGTGATGGTGACATCTTTAAGCCATTCTCGTGCCAAGATAATCTGGGTTTTGATGCCGTCTGTGTCTTCGCTATATTGTTGGAGAAAATCTTGCGGCGATTGGGAATAAGCGATCGCTTGATCTACGACTTCCACTCTTTGATCTAATCCCAACACCCCATCAGCCGAAAGCACGATCGCAATCCGATCCAGTAAATGCTCTCGCAGCGCACCTTCTTCTGGGTTATATGTGGCAATA
Organism: Cyanophyceae cyanobacterium; assembly: GCA_038214545.1. Lineage (GTDB taxonomy): Bacteria > Cyanobacteriota > Cyanobacteriia > Cyanobacteriales > Nostocaceae > JBBQRU01. The sequence goes on from JBBQRU010000034.1 coordinate 28,247, forward strand.
AATAGTGGCTGACAAGGATGCTGAAAACTAATTCCTTCCCGTTCAATCTGGTTACGACCTTCAGATAAGACGGTGAGTAGCTGATTACTGAGCTGCTCGTCTAGTAAGTTAATTTCATCCACATACAAAACGCCGCGATTTGCTTGCGCCAGCAACCCAGGCTGAAACACTGCTTCACCCTGCTTGACTGACTGTTCTACATCCACCGAACCCAGGAGTCGATCTTCTGTAGTTCCTAGGGGAATTTGCACAAATGGTGACGGGATCACTTGGGTTGGAAAGTCTGTTAGGGTGGGATATTCAGCCACTGTCAGGTCATCCCATGTTTCTGGATGCTGGGGATCGCAGTTAGACAATGAGCCTTGGACAACTTGAATCGGTGGTAACAAAGCGTGTAAGGCGCGAGCCATCACAGATTTTGCTGTTCCGCGACGACCGGCTAGAGCTACTCCTCCTAATCCCGGATCGACTGCGGCTAATAACAAAGCTATTTTAATTGCTTCTTGACCGACTACGGCTGTGAGGGGAAAAGCCGTCATATTTGGGCTTATAGTGGGCGCAGGCATAGGTTTTTGATTTAAGGATCTGTTTTATCTGCCGATAACTAGAGGAGTTTTAATTGCCAGTGGCAAAATTACGGTGAAGGTGGAACCCTCTCCAATCTTTGATACTACCTCAATTTGACCTTCTAATAGTTTGACTAAGCGGGAGACGATCGCCAATCCTAGTCCTGTACTCTGAGTATCTACGCTACGGCTGCTAACTCGAAAATAGGGGTCAAAGATCCGCGCTTGGTCTTTGGGGTCAATTCCAATACCGCTATCCGCAACAACGATCGCCCAGTGCTGGCGATCGCGGGTTTCGCAACATAAATTAATACTTCCGGCTTCTGTATAGCGAATCGCATTGCTCAGCAGATTTGTAACGATTTGTTGCAATCTTAATAAGTCAATATATACTTTTTCGGGAGCGCGATCGCAATCAATGCTGACTGTAATTTTTTTCGCGTCAGCTAAAGGTTGCAACATTTCCCAGACATTATTGATTGCTTCGCGGACATCGATCAAGTCTAACGCCAATTCCATCTGCCCTGCTTCATGACGAGATATTTCCAGAGCATCGTTGATCAAGCGGAGTAAATGTTTACCATTTTGCAGTACGCGCTCAATGTTTTTGATGCTGCTGAAAGTATCTTTTTCGACTTTGCCTTGTTGATGTTGGCGTAAGAACAGATCCGAATAACCAATAATTGAAGTTAAGGGATTTTTGAGTTCGTGTGCCAAATGAGACAAGTTATCTTGATGTTCGCGCACTAAGCGACTCAGTTCTTGATTGTGCTGGGTTAATGAAGATTGCAATTGCTGTAGTTCCTGCAATCGCTCTTGCACATAAGTTTTAAAACACTGAGCCAGCGCTTCGTCGATCACAGTATCAATCAACCGCATTGCTCGCATGACTTCGGCGGCTGTCCCCTGTAATAATTCCGTTTGCAGGGCATCAATTATTACACCCCGCAATAACTGATATTCTCTGGCAACTTCTTCTGGATTGTAGCCTTGTTCTGCTCGGAGAAAGCCATGCTGAAAACTTGCTTTCACTATCAGCTGAATATTGTTTGGCTGAAATTGCGAGAGTACCGTTGCCATTGCTCCTAAGAGATCGGCGACATGATCTTCAATCGCCAGACGGGTTAGGTGATCGGCAGTTTCAATATGCCGATCTAAGCGCACAGATGTCACCCAATCCTGAATGATGGTGTCGATTTTATTAGTAAGCGATTGACTATAGTCGATCATGTCAGTCAGGAAGATAATGGCGATACGTTCATTCTAGTTAAGTATTCGTCATCTGGAAATCTTCAACAGGTAAGCTTATACCTATGTTAAAACGTACATATCTATCTTTAGATAGATTTTGGATTTTGCTTAAGGATGTTAGATTGTCTATTCAGATAGAGTAAGTCAGCTTAATCCAGCGAATTATATAGCGCTGGAGCGGAGGAACCGTAACTTGGGGCATATCTTGTACATGTACAAGAAGGACATCTCTTAGTCCTAGCCCGTCAGCTAACTTCGTCGGCATTGAGAGGAGACTGAAGAGGAGGCATTTGTCTAATCTCATCAGTATCGAGGGCGAGTACTGCTCGTTTTTTTTGTACCTGCGCTTAACTCTGTTGAGGGTTTAAATGTTGCAAATAAATTTGGTGGCTATAGCGGTAGCTGGAGTATCGGCTTGGAAAAAGGCAAAACCAGCGATCGCTAGAGACGTGATTTTAATGCCTTTGTTAGGTTTCTTAACAATTATCGGCTTGTGGTGGATTGTTGCCCTTGCCAACCACGAATTAATGCCTACACCACCGGAAGCACTAGTGGCGAATCTCGACTATATTCTGCACCCCTTTTATCAAAGAGGACCTGGGAATTTAGGGATCGGTTGGTTGTTACTAGCTTCGCTGCGCCGAGTGTTATTGGGGTTTTTACTAGGTGCGGTGGTAGCAATTCCTTTAGGTTTTCTGATTGGGATGTCCAAATCAGCCATGTTAGCCATTAATCCAATCATTCAGATTTTTAAGCCGGTTTCACCACTGGCTTGGCTACCAATTGCTTTAGCGATCTTCAATTTGGCAGAACCATCGGCGATTTTTGTGATATTTATTACTTCCCTGTGGCCAACGATTATTAACACAGCTTTAGGTGTATCCAGTATTTCCCAAGATTATCTCGATGTAGCACGGGTATTAGAAATGCCACGTTGGCGGCGGATTACGAAGATTATCTGGCCAGCCAGCTTACCTTATATTTTTACGGGGTTGCGGATCAGTCTAGGAATTGCTTGGCTGGTAATTGTGGCGGTGGAAATGCTCACAGGTGGAATTGGCATTGGCTTTTTTGTGTGGGATGAATGGAGTCGTTTAAACCTCAGTTCTGTGTTTTTGGCAGTGCTGGTGATTGGGATCACTGGGTTGCTGCTCGATTATGCTGTGGGTAAGACTGAAGAATTGGTGACTCACCGTCCAAAGAAAGCAAATTAAGTTTTTACTAAGAATTTAAAAAGCCGATGAGTAACGATAATTACTGGAATCGACGAGAATTTCTGCTGTCTATGGGAGCAACGGCTGCGGGAATGGCGCTGTCGTCTTGTTCCGTGAATAGTGAGCGCTCGGCGAAAGGACTCACAGAAGAAGCGGCTAAAGTTACACCATTAGTTCGATCCCAGGATTTGGAAAAACCAAATATTACCGTTGGGTATGTACCTGTAAATGACTGTGCGCCGTTTGCGATCGCCTGGAAAAAAGGTTTATTTCGCAAATACGGTTTGAATGTCACTTTAAACCGGGAAGCTAGCTGGGCAACCTCCCGCGATGGTCTGATTTTTGGTCGCCTTGACGCTAGTCCGGTGGTATCGGGTGCTGTGACTAATGCCAGAATTGGGGCTGAAGGCGCACGTCACGCTCCGTTGTGTGCTGCCATGACTATTCATCGTCATGGTAACGCCATCACAATGAATAAGGATATGTGGGATTTCGGTCTGCGTCCTTGGTATGAGTACAAAGGTGATTTAGAAGCCTTTGGTAAACAGTTTCGCGCCTATTTCGACCAACAACCACCAGAACGCAAAGTTTGGTCAGTGGTACTTTCTTCGGCGATTTACGAATACTTTGTCCGTTACTTATCCGCCGCTGCTGGTGTTGATCCGCTAAACGAGTTTCGCATCATCATTACTCCACCACCGCAAATGGTGACAAATATGAGAATTGGGGCGATGCAAGCTTATATGGTGGCGGAACCTTGGAATACTAGAGCGCTTAAGGGTAATGAGGGTATCGGTTTTACATTTGCTCAAGGTAAAGAAATCTGGTTAGGTCATCCAGATAGATTGTTAGGGGTGATGGAATCTTTTATTACGAATTATCCCAAAACCTATCGTTCTCTGGTTAAGGCAATGATTGAAGCTTGCCAATATTGCAGCAAACAAGAAAATCGTTTAGAAGTTGCCAAATTAATTACAGAGCGATCGTTTACAGGGGCTAAACCGAAAAAGCCAGGTGCTTCCATGACCAAGTTTACCGGACCGGGAATTCTCGGTGAGTACAATTATGGTGGTTTTGATGGCAAAGACCGTACTGTCAAAGCCGCTGATACGACGATTTTTTATGATATCCCTGACTACGATCACAAAGCGCTCCATGAACACTCGACATTTATGTGGCGATCGCGGAGTATTTGGCTGATGACGCAAGCAGCTCGTTGGGGGCAAATTAAGGAGATTCCGAAAAATGCTGACCAAATTGCTGCCAAAGGTTGGAGGACTGATCTCTATCGAGAAATTGCGGCGGAAATGGGGATTGAGTGTCCTAAAGAAGATTATAAGGTGGAACCAGCGGAAGTATTTATTGACAAAAAGGGCTTTGATCCTAGCGATCCTGTCGGATATCTTAATAGTTTTGCGATCAGGGCTAATGCGCCAAAGCGTTTTTTTAGATCTTGAAATACCTGAATTTTAATTAAGTAGAGAGGCACAAAGAGGTTCGTAGTTGCGCTTCAGCGCACTCTTAACTAAAGCACTTAAGTAGATAGGCTCAAAAAAGGTTCGTAGTTGCTTAGCGCTTCAGATCTAATGCGAAGACAGCGCAACTACGAACCAATACAGTTAGAGATTTTCATGTCTATCTACTTATCGATAGGGAAAATGTAATTATTAATAACTTCAAGAGGATTGCTAGATGACAAAATACACTTCGTCCGTTACTAATACTGGTAAATCATCCGCAGGCGCTGGATTTTTGGAAATTGAAAATTTAGTCAAGTCTTACTCTAAGAGTAACGGAAATGAGTCTGTTGTCCTCAAAGATGTTAATCTGACTATCGGTGCCGACGAGTTTATTTCGGTAATTGGACACTCTGGTTGTGGTAAATCAACACTGCTAAAGATTGTCGCTGGGTTAGAGAAAGCAACTTCTGGTTCAGTGAGACTAGATGGTAAAGAAATTCAGAAGCCTGGTGCTGAGAGGATGATGGTGTTTCAGCAATACTCATTACTCCCGTGGCTGACTGTGCGGGATAATATCCGTTTAGGTGTGGATGAAGTCTTGAAAAATGCTAATCGCGCCGAGAAGATTAGTATTGTTAACGAACATTTAGCAATGGTAAATTTAACAGCAGCGGCGGATAAGTATCCTGATGAACTCTCCGGTGGGATGAAACAGCGGGTGGGGATTGCCAGGGCTTTGGCAATTCGTCCGAAAATGCTGCTGATGGATGAACCGTTTGGGGCGTTGGATGCCTTAACTCGGGGGAAATTGCAGCGCCAGGTGTTGGATATCTGGGAAAATCACCGGCAAGCAGTGATGATGATCACCCATGATGTGGATGAGGCGATTTATATGTCCGATCGCATCGTCTTGATGACTAATGGGCCAGCGGCGACAATTGGCGAAATTTTAGATGTACCGTTTGAGCATCCACGCGATCGCGCCGCTATGCGAAACTCTACAGAATATTTTGAACTTCGCAATCACGCGCTGAATTTCCTAGATCGCTACTTTAGTCAAGATCACTAGACAAACGACGGCTGGATATAACTTAACATTTTGTTCGCAAAAATAAAGCCGTCTAGATGTAGGTGGCTTTATTTTTGCGGTACTATTTGATATAGTCAGGCTAAAGCTGAGAGCAATCAGATTGCTGACTGTAGTCTATAGTTTTCACCTGAGCACAAAATTTTAAAAATATGATATAAGCTTAGCATGTCAGCTAAGTTTGTCATTTCCGCGAAGTCAAACAAGCTCACAAAGTGAGGAATAATTATGAATGCACATCAAGAGAATGGTGGTAATCAAATTACATCAGAGTCTACAACAGATTTAAGTCAAAGGACAAACAACGGACAAGTTACCGCCCCGGCAGCAGACGGTAGCAATTTAGATAAAGTTAGGGATATTCTTTTTGGCAACCAGGTGCGGGAATACGATAAAAGGTTTAGCCGATTAGAGGAGCGTGTGATTAAAGAATGTGCTACTGTTCGCGATGATACCAGAAAACGCTTAGATTCATTAGAAAGTTTTCTGAAGAATGAGCTAGAATCCTTATCAGAGAGACTCAAGCATGAACATTCCACACGAGATGAAGCGGTAAAAGCCCTGGCGCAAGAAAGTAAAGAGATGACCGCGTCGTTAGAAAGAAAATTGTCTCAATTTGATGAACAAACTAGCAATAGTCAGCGAGAAGTACGCCAGCACATTTTAGACCAATCTAAAAGTCTATATGATGAAATTCGCCAAAAGACAAATGAAATGTTAGCGGCGCTGGAACGAGAGGCACAGGAACTTCGTCACGACAAAACTGACAGTTCAACTTTAGCTGCTTTATTTACAGAGTTGGCAATCAGACTGAATCATAAATCCTGACTTATGCATGAAGAGTGGGGATTTTAGCAATGAGTGACGGTTCCAATGAGAAGTTATCGCCAGAATCCCCAAATTACAATCATTCGGTGAATCATCAAGACCTGGATGAACTCCGGGGATTGTTGGGAAATGAAGAGTTGGATGAACTCCGGGGTCTGCTGCTGGGACTTCATCCACCCCAACTTCACAAGTTGTATGCGCGATTGGAAAACTCAGAAGTTGATGCTGAAGATATTAGCCGCTTGCTTCCAGAAGCGGTAATCTTGCGGTCTATGCAAGATAAGCAACTAAGTGAAGGAATGGTGCCGACAGTTGAAGACGCGATTCAATTATCTGTGAGAAAAGACTTTTCGGTTCTGGCAGATTCATTGTTTCCGATCATTGGACCCGCTACTCGCAAAGCTATTTCTACAGCGTTAGAAGAAATGATTCAATCGATGAATCAAACCTTAGAACATAGCTTATCACCAGATAGTTTTAAGTGGCGATTAGAAGCCAGACAAACAGGTAAAAGCTTTGCCGAAGTTGTATTGTTACGAACGCTGCTGTACCGGGTGGAACAAGTGTTTTTGATTCATCGCGAAACGGGATTAGTACTGCAACATGTGGTAGCGCCTAAAGTTACTGCACAAGATGCAGATTTAGTTTCAGCGATGTTAACAGCAATTCAGGATTTTGTTCACGATTCCTTTAGTGTTCGTAAAGAGGAAATACTAGATACTTTACACTTTGGAGAGCTAACTATTTGGGTTGAGCCGGGACCACAGGCGATTTTAGCCGGTATCATTCGAGGCAATGCTCCTCAGGAATTGCGATTAGTTTTTCAAGAAACAATAGAAAAAATTCACCGGAAGCAAAAGTCAGAACTTAATAATTTTCGCGGCGAGGCTTCAGTATTTAAAGCCAGCGTGCCTGATTTACAAGCGTGTCTGCAAGCTCAGTATCAAAATCCATCTCAGAAAAAAAAAATTAATTATGCTCAGTTATTACTCGGTGCAGTAGCGATCGCTGTGGGAGTTTGGAGCTTTTTGACGATTAGAGACCAATTACGCTGGAATAATTATCTAGAAACATTAGAAGAACAGCCAGGAATTGTGATTATTGCGTCCAAGAGGCAACATGGGAAACGCTTTATTTCGGGAATGCGTGACCCGGTAGCAGTCGATCCCACCTCTTTGATGACACAAGCAAACATTAATCCGCAAACAGTGATTAGCCACTGGGAACCCTACCTGTCATTCGAGCCGAAGTTAACTACCGCTAGAGCCAACCGATTGCTACAACCACCGTCAACAGTATCATTACAAGTTGATGGGAGTTATATTTTACATGCAAAAGGATCGGCTACGCGTCAATGGATTGAGGAAACACGGAAATTTGCCCGATTTGTTCCCGGTGTGACTCAATTGCAAGACCAATTAGTGGAAACCGATAAAAGCGAACTTGAATCGGCTAAAAATGAAGTTGAACATCAAACTCTTTTCTTTATCAAAAGTACGACGCAGTTTGTTCCTGGTCAGGATGACGCATTGCAGAAATTACAGACAGACATAAAAAAGTTGCTGACAGCAGCAAATAGGAGTAAAAATGCTCAGATTCAAATTATAGGACATGCCACCAAAGAAGGCTCGGAACAGCAAAATAATATGCTCAGACAAGGGCGAGCAGAGCGCATTCAGGCTTATTTAATCTCTCAAGGAATTAATACCGCAAATTTAAGTGCGGTGAGAAGTACAGGCGATCGTGGTTCTGATTTGACTCAAAAGAGCAAAATTTCCACCCTCAGCGTATCATTTAAGGTATTATTGAGCGATACTCGTAACTGAAGGACTAGCAATCCATGCTTCAGAAAAAAATCTGTATGGTGGGTGCATTTGCTACAGGTAAAACTAGTTTAGTAGCGCGTTTTGTCACTAGTATATTTTCGGAAGCTTATCAAACTACTGTAGGAGTGAAGATAGACAAAAAAATCGTAAATTTAGCTGGCAAGGAGTTGACTTTAATTTTATGGGATTTACATGGAGAGGATGATTTCCAAAAAGTCCGCATGTCGTATTTACGCGGTTCAAGTGGTTATTTATTAGTAGTAGATGGAACTAGACGTAATACACTTGATAAAGCCTTAGAGTTACAGCAACGGGTAGAAGAAACAATTGGAAAAGTACCATTTATTTTGGTAATTAATAAATCTGATACAAGTAATGAATGGGAGATTGAAAATCGAGAAATGGATGAACTCACAGATAAAGGTTGGCATCTACTTAAAACTAGTGCCAAAACTGGTCTTGGTGTCGAAGAAATTTTTCAAATGCTTGGGTTAAAAATCTTGGAGGAATAGATGCTCAACTTCCCCGAGCCAGTTGTTGATTACCTTTTAAATCTTATGTTAGAAAACCGCTCTCTTGCCTATCTATTGGTAGCAAAAGATGGCTGCTTAACAGACTGGGGCGGTAAGTTAACAGCTTATGGAGTTATGAACCTGCAAAAAGGGCAGAACATCGGACAACAAGTTTTTTTCTTAGAAGGTTTATTACCATTAGATAATTTTCCGTTATTTCTGGCTTGCGTCAAAACTGAGCAGGGATTCTGTGCAGATTTACATATTTTTCCCTCAGCGCAAGGAGACTGGGTATTACTATTAGATGCATCTTTAGATGAAACACAGCGCAGCTTGATTCAACAACAAGCAAATAATTCCAGCCTTTTACATGAGAAAATTACTAAAGTGTTAAATCAGTAGATAAAGACGACCACTTATATCTAACTCGTAAAATTATGCCTGAATCAATCACTAATGATATTTTTGCGGCTTTAAATATTTTAGTTTTAGAGAGAGTGGCTGTCGGCTCTTTTAAAATTACTGGGACTGTTCCTAATTGGTTAATCCGCTTTTGTGATGCCATATCTGGGCAGGAAATATTGATTCCTGACGAAAGATTTCCTTTTATAGAAAATTTTTTGATAGATGCTGAAACATTTTGGCACAGTGACGAGACAGAAATACTAAAATCGGGAATTTGGTTTGACCACGATTTACAGGCTCAAGAATGTCCTTTTGAAGCTTCAGCAATAAAAATTGGCAATCTCAATGTTCTTTTAATTGAGTTGCTGAAAAGTGCTTATGAAGAGAGACAAAATCTTCTGCAAATAGCTAGGGAAAATAACTTAAATTATCAAAATTTAATTAAAGAAATTCAGAAAAAAGAAGTTTTACTCCACTGCATTATGCACGATATAGCCGGTCAACTGACTGGCATTAATTGCTGTTTCGCCCTACTAGAATTTGAAAATTTAACACCTAAAGGTAAAACCCACCTCATAACAGGTAGAAAACAATCTCTCAAGCAAGAAATGCTGATTAGAGAAATATTAGATGCCTTTTCGTCAGATGTGGACTCAGTATCAGATTTTCAATTCAGCGCTGGTGAATCCCCCGATGCACTTAGTTGCGTACAAGATGTAATCCAGGCTTTTTTACCAAATTTCTCAGTCAAAAAAGCGACGATACAATTATCGCCCGAAGTGGATCTTACAGCCGATTGGAGAGTTGTCGGTGAAAGCTCGCGATTAGATAGAGTGATCTCAAATTTGGTAGAGAATGCTTTACGCTATACTCCAGTAGGTTCGACTGTCACCATTAAATTGGAACAAGAGATAGATTGTATCCTCACGACCATAGATGATGAAGGTTCGGGAGTAGAAGCGGATATTTCCCAGAACTTATTTCAAAAATTCTCTCAAGGCAAAAATAAAGCCGGTCGCTCTGGACTCGGACTTTATTTTTGCCGTATTACGATTGAACGCTGGGGAGGTGGTATCGGTTATGTATCACGATCTAGTGGCGGTTCCCAGTTTTGGTTTCGGTTGTTAAAGCCAAAGTAGAGGCGAAGAAGAACACCTCTGCTACAGCTATTAACCAACTAAGTGCAATATGTCACGCACTACACTGTAACCTGCCAAATCCCAAAGCAAGTAGGCAAGAAAGCCAATCATTGCCAAACGACCATTCCAGAGTTCGGCTTGAGGATTAAAACCAAAGAGAAATGCGTTGCGATCTGCGCCATTATATGCAGTAGCTACTGGTGGTAGATCGGTTTTAGGACTTTGCATTTTTTTACTCCTGAGTCAAGTGGACGGAAGAAATTCAATTTTGTTGAGTGGAAAATTTAGTTTTATCGATTTAACTATTAACCGACCAAGTGCAATACATCGCGGACAACACTATAGCCAGCTAAATCCCAAAGCAAGTAAGCAAGAAAACCGATCATCGCAAAGCGACCATTCCAGAGTTCGGCTTGAGGATTAAAACCAAACAGAAAAGCGTTGCGGTCTACACCGTTATATTCTTTAGCGACTGCGGGTGGGTTGGTTGAAGGACGAGTTTCCATTTGTTTTGCCTGAATTGTTGCGTTCTATGACTTTAATTTAACGATTCGTAACAATTTCGGTATCTGCCTTAAGTATAAACTCCTGTACCTCTGAGGGTAGATCATGAGAACTTTTTTGGCACAGATACATCTGCCTTGAGAGACAGGTAAAACCATGTCTTTGTAAAAAAGTATGACAAAATTTAGCGTTATGTGTCAAGAGGCGATTTCTCAAGATCGCGATCGCAACATTTAACTACTTTTGTGCTCAAAACCATTACCTGCGCTAGAGATAGCTTTGCGACTTGGGGGGGATGAATTAATTCTTCTATTCAAAGATGCTGTTGTTCAGAGTGGATTGCCACAAACAGAGATTTAAATTGCAAAATTTTAATCCACGCTTACTTAAGCTTTGAGGAAGGAAATACTATGTTTCAAACGGAGTTATTTGGACTCTGGAAAACGCTATTTTGGGTAGG
>JBBQRU010000035.1:0-39174 GCA_038214545.1 Cyanophyceae cyanobacterium
GATAAGGAGTTTCAGGCAATAGCTTATGATGCGGCTCAAGGAAGGTTGTATGCCGACAAATTAGTTAATGTAAGGCTTCTTGAAGGAAAAGATGAGTGGCTATTAATCCACATCGAAATTCAAGCAGAATCAGAAACCAAATTTGCAAAAAGGATGTTTTTGTACAACATACGGATTTTTGAGTACTATGACAAAACTGCCACCAGTCTAGCTGTATTGTGCGATTCCAGCCGCGACTGGCGACCAAATCACTATATTACTCAGTCTGTTGGTACAAAACATACTTTTGAATTTACTACTGTTAAGCTTCTAGATTACCAAAGCCGATGGGCAGAGTTAGAGGCTAGTGACAATCCATTTGCAACTGTTGTGATGGCGCATCTGAAGACTCAAGAAACTAACAATAAAGATCGGGAGCGTAAAAATTGGAAGTTTAGCTTGATTCGGCGACTTTACGCTCCTAGGCTATCAAGACACAGACATACGCAATTTGCATCGATTCATAGATTGGGTTATGCTGTTACCAGAGGAATTAGAATTAGAATTTTGTCGAGAGTTAAAACAATTTGAACAGGAGCGGAATATGACTTATATTACCTCAATCGAACGTATTGGTTACGAGCGAGGCGAGCAGAAAGGTGAGCAAAGGCTTGTTTTACGGCTACTGCAAAGACGTTTAGGTGAGTTACCACCTGAAGCGATCGCATCGGTGCAATCTCTCAATGTTACTCAGTTAGAGAACCTAGGTGAAGCACTACTGGATTTCACAGGAGTTGATGATTTGGTTCACTGGTTACAAGCCAACCCTGTAGAGTAAGAGCGTTCCAAAAGGGAGTGAATCAATAATTAATATTCGCTCCCAATCCGCCACTAACAAGATAAATTAGCACTGAAGTTAAAAATGAACCAGTAGATTAAAGTACACTCAAGCAATGGTAATGTTTTTGCAGACTTAGGACTTGCAAATCCTGAAGAGCTATTGATTAAAGCAGAACTCGTTCGAGAAATTAATAACTTAATTACTGCGAGAAATCTAACTCAAACTGAAACAGCAGAACTGCTTGGAGTCGATCAACCCAGAGTCTCTGCTCTATTACATGGAAAGCCTGCCGGGTTTTCCACCCAACTCCTCTTCCGATTTTTAAATGCATTAGGTAGTGATGTGGAAATCCACGTTATTCCTAAATCTAAATCCGATTCTCAAGATCAAACGATAGTAATTACTGTCTGACATACCACAAGAAGTTCTTTTTTAGCCTCTCCCAAATACTATTTCTTACTTCCCACGGGGTAAGGAACGCTATCACCTTTAATTCCTACCCAGAGAATGCGGTTGAATGCTTCTGGGTCTATTTTATCTTCAATTTTAAAGTCGAATTCTTGGGTTGCTTGTGCCCACCATATGCGATCGCGTAGCAAAGGAACCGCTACAGTTTTAACCACATTCGCATCAAGACATGCGGGTACAAGTTTAGAGTCTACGGGTGCAGTACATAAGTTACCGGAGACGATCGCTTGATAAGGAGTGAAGTTAGGTTTGTTGGTAAAAGCATCTGACATCGGTTCGGCGTTGGCGTCATTGATACCGAGGTAGCCGATACCTAACAAATCCTCTATTGTGCGGAGAATACTGACAGTGTTGTAGTTAGTGTTAACTAATACGCGTCGCTTGGTATAAGGTGAGATTATGTAGGCGAGCGATCGGTGTGAATCAACATGATCTGGACCATTTTGGGAATCGTCTTCAATGACAAAGATTGCGGTTTCCCGCCATTGCGGAGAGTGGGAGATTTTTTCGACTATTAAGCCTAAAGCATAATCATTATCTGCCATTTGCAACTCGGCAGTATTTAGTCCGGCGATCGCATTGCCAAAGTTGCCAAAATGGTCGTGAGGTAAGCGGATCAGTGTTAAATCGGGTAATTTGTGTTGAGCAGAGTCTCGCGCCCACTCATTATATAGATAGATATCTGGGTTCTTTTGGTCAAATCCTCGATAGTAAAGATCTGTTTTATCTAGTAATACCGTTTTGCCAACTGGTGCTTGAGGAATATTGGCAGCTGCAGGTGTGGGAGAAATAGGGATATATAGTGGGTTTTTCGGATCTGATTGTGTCGGATCGGTATTTGCGGTCTCGTAATAAGTCCCGTCAATAAAGAAACCATAATTCCGCACAGATTTACCAGCCCGCAGTGCTGCATCCCAAAGATAGCCACCAATGGCATTTGTTTCTAGTTTGCCATCTCCTTCGGGAGCATTAACATCTCTATTTCCAGGTAAAATAGAGGATCTGCCAGAAGGGTCTAAAATTCCCGTTAAGCGCGTATTGATTTGCGACGGGTGAGGCGAAGTTGATGGTAAGGCAGGATTGATTTTGCGGTTGGTGCCTTCATAATCGTAGGTCAGACCGTTCGCTCCAGCAGCATTGCCGTAAAGTACAGACTGGGTTTTTTCTGTGTAATCTGTAGTTCGACCGTAAGTACTCCAGTTCCAACCCACTCCACTCGACTCACCGCTATCGTAAAAGTTATCAAATGTGACAAAGTCCAGGGCTAATTTATGGTGGTTGGGTGTAATTCGTTGGGGAAATAAGGTCAAGGCTGGGTCGCCATTACCTACGGGTAAGTCACCGAGAACCTGATCGTAAGAGCGATTTTCTTTAACTATATAGATAACGTGTTTGATTTGATGCCGCAGAAATTGCATCATTGGGTCAGGATGGCGGTTGGGAAATCCGTTATTTTTATCTACCTGAGTTGTGAGATGGGCTAGGGTCGCGCGATCGCTGATCGGAATAACTGCAATACCTGCTTTTTCTAAAGCCCAGTTAAAATCGGTTCTAAATTTAGTGTTACGTGCTCGTCCGGCGGCTGTCGTGCTGCCATAGGAGGAACTTGGATCAGAATTACTCTTAGCGTTGACAACATAGAGTTTTTTACCGTCGTGACTGACACTGACAGAATTAGGATACCAGCCAGTCGGGATACGTCCTATCACTTCACCTTTAGGCAAATTTACCATAGCGACAGCATTTTCGCCCCCCAACGTTACATAAAGCGTCCCGCCATCTGGACTTAGCGCTAAAGAGTTGGGATTTGCACCTTTGTATTTTTCACTCTTTCGAGATAGGTTGATAATTTGGATGACGCGATCGCTAGTTGTATCAATAACTGAAATCGAGTCACTATTGCCATTAGCGACGTACAGTAGCTTTTGGTCGGGCGAAAGCAATATCTTGTTCGGTTGGCTACCAACAGGAATCCGCGTAATTTTTTTAGTAGTAAGATCCACAGCCAGTATTTCGTCATCGCGTTGGCTACTGGCAAAAACTTTGTTGGTGCTAATTGCGACATCAAACGGAAACTCGCCCGTAGCTACGCGACCACCTGGTACAAATAACTTGATTTCTTGAAGTATTTTGCGGGTGTTAGTATCAATAATTGATAGCGAGTCATTCTGAAAGTTGGCAGCTACCAGCTTACCGTCTTGACTGGCGATACCTGCTACTACTGCTCCTGTGGCTAAATTGGCTTTTGTACCTTGCAACAAACCACCATCATAAGCTGGTACAGGTGCATTTTGTTTGGAATTATGACCGAGCAATATAAATGGAGCTTCAGGGACGTACTGACTGCCATTTAAAGCATAAACATATATCCGGTCATCAATTCCGCCGGAAACGTAGAAGTGCTTGCCGTCTGCTGCCCAAGCTAAACCATTATAGGTGTTGGGAATGTTGATTTGTTGCTGCTTGATTAATTTACCGCTACTGACATCGAAGACAAACACCCATTCTGCATTGGTGGTAGTTACACTGCTAGGTTTCCCTGTTACTGGGTCTAAAACTGGATATGTGAAGGTTTTTCCAGTCTTTTCATCTTTAAAATTTTTGTTATAACCGCTGGTGAGGACTAATAAAGTTTTGCCGTCTGGACTTAAGGCTGTTGTAACTGCTTCAGCGGCGTTAGCATTACCATCTTGTCGCAGGTCGGTTGCTAGAGGTGCAAAAGTTGAGCCTGGTGTCGCTGCTGGTGTGATTATTTGACCTGTTGGTAATAAGGCTGCGCCACCTTCTAAGTTTCCTACGGGGCTAGTTGTTCTAGCGCTAACTACGGAAATATTGGCACTCCAGGTAATTGCAACTAGTAGGCTTAGCAGGTAAGCTTGGTTTTTGCTATTTATCATCAGCTTTTGTCACCAGAGTAACTTATTACGATTAATATTCTGGTTTTTAGGTTAAGTGATTATTAAGATTATATAAGTGTTTGTAGATTCCTGTAGTCGGCGATCGCTAAAAGAATCTTGGTAAATGGGAATCTAAAATGGCAAATCTACCGTCATGTCTCAAAGTCAGCAGTCAAGGGTTGGGAGTTTTTATTTATTACTCCTGACTCGGCTATCTGAGATCCGGTAGTTTTTTAACGTTGAGGAGTATTGCTATGTCAGCGCGACCTTTTAATTGGCTGGTTTTGGGCATGGTAACAGTTTTGCTGGGTAATTCGGTAGCGATAGCTCAAACTAATAGTTCATCCCGTGCGCCTGTTGTCGTCCCTACAGATGGTACATCACCAACAAATTCCCCAGATACAACCATACCTACAGGTTCATCAAATAGATTTCCGACAACAAACATCCCTACAGGTTCATCGACCACAACTCCGAATGATGGAATTGCGCGGTTTAGCTGTCAGTTAGCTAACAACCAGTGGACTGTGATGTATCAACCTCAAAGCCAACCAAATCAATACTTTGCTTGGGCTGCGCCTAAACAGTTGGGTGGTGGCTGGACTGCACAACGGCGCTGTCAAGAAATTAGCCGACGTTTGGAAGCTTACCGACCAGATGGTTTACAGGAACTGCGGAACGACATCACAAATAATTACAATACTATCTGTGTAACCACGCAGAGAATACCGGCTTGTCAACTGGTGCTGACAATTCCTCCTGGTCAAGATCCGGTGACTACACGGAATCAGATTTTCCAAAATCTCTTAACCGCCGATAGCGGACAAGATACTCAAGCTGTCAATACTTATGCTGATAATGGTAAAAATAGCGGACTAAATAGCTTATTAAATCTTGGTCGCTCAGTGATTGGTGGAAATCGCAATCAGCAAGTAACAGCATCTTCAGGTGGAATTAATCTCCGACCTTTCCTGGCTCCGGAAGATGGCGGTACTGGTAGTAAACTCAATAGTCTTGCATCTATCCGGACTAATCGCCCAAGTAATACTCGGCTAAATCCGAATAAATTCCGTTAATCTAGATATTTGTAGAGATGCAATCCGTGTCTCTACATTCATACATTATCGAAAATCGCATGATTGAACGCATTGAACCTGGTCCCGGTCAAGAATCAGTTTGGGATTATCCGCGTCCACCTCGCTTAGAAGATACCACCAAACATCTCCAGATTATTTTTAATGGGGTAGCGATCGCTGACACCCAAAATGCCAAGCGAGTTCTAGAAACCAGTCATCCACCAGTATATTATCTGCCGCCCACAGATATCAAAATGGAATATCTGCTTTCCACACCTAAATCCAGTTTCTGTGAGTGGAAAGGCAGTGCCGGTTATTACACAATCACTGTCAGTGACAAGCAAGCGCCAAATGCCGCCTGGTATTACCCCAATCCCACACCAGCTTTTCAATCTATCAAAGACTACGTAGCATTTTATGCTCACATGATGGATGCTTGTTATGTTGATGGCGAACAAGTTCAGCCCCAACCAGGTAATTTCTACGGTGGTTGGGTAACAACTGATATTGTTGGACCTTTTAAAGGTGGTGCTGGTAGTTGGGGTTGGTAGGTTTAGCC
The DNA here is from genome assembly GCA_038214545.1 of Cyanophyceae cyanobacterium. Lineage (GTDB taxonomy): Bacteria > Cyanobacteriota > Cyanobacteriia > Cyanobacteriales > Nostocaceae > JBBQRU01. The sequence goes on from JBBQRU010000035.1 coordinate 5,821, forward strand.
ACCGTATTGCCAGCCTGTATTTTCCAGTAGTAGCTGGTCGCCTTCGCGATGCACACCAGAGGCGATAACTTCGCCAACATAGACAGTGTGATCGCCTTTGTCTACGCTACCGACGACTTGACACTCAATGAAACCCAAAGAGTCGGTAATAATTGGACATCCAGTTTCGCCCAAGTAAAACTCTACTTCTTCAAACTTATTTCCCACCCGGCGCATCGGCTTGAAGAATTTTTGGGCTAAATCTTTTTGTCCGGCGTCTAAGAAGCTAATGGCAAATACCCCACTATTTTTAATCATTTCGTGAGATATAGATTTAATATTCACACAATTCACAACTAAAGGTGGTGTGAAGGAAGCCTGCATTAACCAGCTAGCGGTGAAGCCATTGACTTCTTCCCCATTTTTGACGCCACAGATATACAATCCGTGGGGAATTTTCCGCAGCATGGTTTTTTTCGCTTGTTCGTCTAACATTAGTTAAATCTCCCTGACATATATCTGATATTTCCAAGTCTATCGAATTCTTAGCTCACGGTAGGACGAAATAGATGGTCATGTTCAGGATGATAGAGGCGAGATCTAGCGGTGACTTGGCGTAGCGCTGGACTGACGACATAAAGAGTGGTGCGAATCAGATTTTCTTCAAAAGTGCAATCTGCCATTTGGTGGAGAGGGACAACCCTGATTTTTTCATCGTCCCAGCCTAAGCGATAACAAATCCCGACAGGAGTATCTGCAGGATAATGTTGTAAAAGTTTCGCTTGAGCATATGCGACGTGACGCGCACTCAAATATAAACAGAGACTAGCTTGATGGGCGGCGAGGGTGGCTAACTCTTCGGTTGCGGGTACGTCTGTGCGTCCGCTGATGCGGGTGAGGATGATTGTTTGGACTAATCCGGGGACAGTTAGTTCAACTTTGAGTTTGGCGGCGGCGGCTTGAAAAGCACTTATACCGGGAATTACCTCGAAGGGAATATCTGCCTCGGTTAAGGCTTGCATTTGCTCATGCATGGCACTGTAGAGGCTCGGATCTCCTGATTGTAGCCGGACTACAGATTTATGGCTTCGCACCCGCAAAATCATCAATGGGAGAATTTGTTCTAGAGTCTGATGGGCAGTGCGAATAATTTCGGCATCGGCACGACACAGGTGTAATATTTGCGTCGGGATTAAAGAATCAGCAAATAAAATTACATCGGCTTGGGCGAGAAGTTTTTGCGCTTTGACTGTCAGTAAGTCAGGATCGCCAGGACCTGCGCCAACAATATATACTGCTGGTGCTAAGGGGGAAATTGTAGGTGTAAACTCTTGTGGCAACTCAGTTTCAGGCGATCGCACAGCTTGTCCTTAAAAAATATTCTGAGATTTTTTCGGTATCTTCCGGATTGATTATCTTTACCGAGAAGATTGGAATGGTAGATGCACCCTGGTTAAGCTCTAGAGTATTCTCTAGGGCTTTTTTTATACCTAATACTCAATCATCAACAATCTCTTCGGCGGTGGTAGACACAACATCTGGTAATTCACGACGCAGCAGATACAGCCATGCTAACCCCGCTAACCCCAGCAAAATTCCACCTAAACTAACTAACTGTGCGATTCGCAATGGACCTAGCATTAAGCTATCAGTCCGCAAGCCTTCGATCCACACGCGTCCAGAACTGTAAGCCGCGAAATAAACGAGAAACAAAGTACCCGTCTTCAGGCTAGGCTTTTTCTGCAAATCCCGATAAAACAAAGTAAGCAATAAAGCAAACACTCCTAAATCCCACAGTGATTCGTAGAGAAAGGTGGGATGAAAATACTCAAAGTTTTCGTACCCTAAAGGACGAAGATATCTTTTCTGACCATCTGGAAGCAGATTGTAAGGCGGAATATACAGTTTCCAAGGTAGATTGGTTGGTCTACCAAAAGCTTCCGAGTTGAAAAAGTTTCCCCAACGACCGATCGCTTGTCCTAAAATTAGTGACGGAGACACAAGATCGGCTAACTGCCAAAAAGAGACTTTTTTCAGCTTAGCGAAAATCAAAGCCGCGATAATACCACCGATAATCGCGCCGTGAATGGCAATGCCGCCTTTCCAAATCGCGAAGATATTTTCTTTATTTTTGGCATATTCTGACCACTCAAAGATCACATAATACAGCCGTGCGGCTGGAATTGCGCCAATTACCAACCAAATTGCTAAATCGGCTAAGAGGTCTGGGTCGATCCGCCGGAGTTTTGCCAAGCGTTGAGATAGATTGACACCCAGCAAGACGGCTGAGGCGATTAGCAACCCGTACCACCGAATACTTATTGGTCCGACGGTAAATATAATCGGGCCAGGAGAAGTAAATTGAAACGCTAACGGCAAGGCGGGAATATCTAATATCATGTCAAAATACCCCGAAAATATAATGAACGCGAACATGCGACTTGCATTCGTCACCTGCTAATTTTATGCTGGTTGAACCAATAACTCTATTTGAATTCTAAATTTTTCTCTTGGCTTGATTACTCCCTTAGACCTACAAGATTACTTACCGCCGATATTTCTCCGCTGTGTCCTCTCAGTACGTAAGATTACTTAGAAGTATAAAATACTAATTTTATTAATGTTGTGGCGGTTGCTTAACTAGTTGCAACTAAAATACACTGCTGAATGCAACAAGGTTGGAGGTTAGGCATAAAAAAATGGCAAATTCAGGCTATGACTGGGGATTTAATCTTTTAGCAACTTGCACAAAATCGTGATTGCCATTTATCCAGGTAGCTTTGATCCAATTACATTAGGACACCTCGACATTATCTCGCGTGGTTGCCGACTGTTTGGGCAGGTAATTGTCGCCGTGTTGCGTAACCCTCATAAAATGCCGCTGTTTACTGTAGAACAACGGATTGAACAGATTCGCTTATCAACGAAACATCTATCTAATATTGAAGTCAGCACGTTTGATGGTCTCACCGTCGATTATGCTAACATTCGCCAAGCCCAAGTTTTGCTACGCGGTCTGCGGGCTGTTTCCGATTTTGAAATAGAACTACAGATGGCGCATACGAATAAAACCCTTTCGACTGAAATAGAAACTGTTTTTTTGGCAACTGCCACCGAGTACAGTTTTTTAAGTAGTAGTGTGGTAAAGGAGATTGCCAAGTTCGGCGGCTCTATCGATCATCTTGTTCCAAAGCATGTTGCTCTAGATATTTACCAATGCTACGCCCAAACTCCTCCAGTATAGAACCAGACGAAATCGGATACAACGGTACCCCAGAATCAGAAATTCCCCCTGAGTCACCCGGTGTAGATATTCAGCATGAACTCAGCCTGCTAGAAGAGATGATTCTCGATAGTCCTCGCCTACCTTTGTTTCGCCGGACATTGGTGGATGAGGAAAAGCTGTTGGATCAGTTGGATGTAGTGCGCTTACATTTACCAACGGCTTTTGCGGAAGCTGCAGAGATTGTCCAACAACGGGAAGAAATTCTTTTACAAGCGGAAGATTACGGACAGCAGGTTGTTGATGCTGCTCTCGCAAAAGCGGCACAAATCCTGAATGAAACAGGTATTATTCAAGAAGCGGAACGCACCGCTAAACTCATGCAACAACAAGTGCAACAAGAGTGTCAGCAGATGCGGGAAGAAACTCTGGCGGAAATTGAACTTATCCAACGCACTTCAATGCAAGAATTGGAGGAAATGCAGCGGATTGCTCAAGCTGATGCTCAACAAATTCAAGATGGTGCTGATGATTATGCTGATCGCGTCCTCGGTAATATCGAGCAGCAGCTTAATGATATGTTACGTGTCATCCGTAACGGACGCCAACAGCTTGATCCATAAAGTTTTTATTACAAAGTATATTTAAATCCTTCGACTAAAATCCCAGGAACAAGACTACCTCCGAGTTGACGACCTTCATAGGTACCGACTTCGGGGATAAATTCTTGAAAATTTGTCAAATCTAAGAGGTTATCTCCCCAGAATTCATACAGACTTTCATCAAAACGCAGATTTTCAATTGGGGCGACAATTTCGCCATTTTCTACCCAAAAACAAGCATAACGCGTCATCCCAGTGATGCGACCAGAAGGGCGATCGCTCCAATTTAAATAATGCACGTTGGAGACATATAATCCGGTATTCAAACTCGGTAATATTTGAGAAGATGCCAAACATCCCATTTTGATTTCTGGCGCTCTTAAAGACTCGGAGGCATTAGCACCGTTAGCGGTTTTTTGGTATTCTTTCGCTGTTCGTGAATTCACTAGCGTATTTACTAACACGCCATCTTCAATTACAGGTAACTCTAACGCCGCCATTTCTCCCCACTCATTAAATCGTGGTACCAAACCCTGCTGGAAATTTTCTTTAATACTAAATGCGACCGAAAGCTGTTTTTCTTGACGCCATAATAAAGCTAAAGCACTACTCCCTTGTTGCAAATTTGACTCACTCACACCTCCCCAAGAAAGCATTGCGACTAGATCGGCAACAGCAGCGGGAGCCAAATAAGTTCTATACTGTCCGCGTGACAATTGCTTGGGTGTATGACCTAACAATTTTAATTGCAGTTTAGCTTCACTAATTTTATCAGCATAAGCCTGCATATCCCAGGAGGTGCCCGCGAAAGTACCTTTAACAGCTTGTTCAGTGGACGAGAAAATCGAATAATCTAGGGTAAAAGAATCAGTAGCAAACCAATGCCTCTGTCTTTGGGAATCAGCATAAGCTTTCACTACCAATCCTCCCGCATAAAAACCAGTGAAATCTAATTCAGCTACAGGTTCCAGCACCATTGGCACTACGGCATTACCTTCTAATAAATTCCCCGAATGTACCTCGCGACTACTACTTGTTCCAGATGGTAAAACGAGATATGGGTCTATAGGTAACTGAGGTAATTCATCGCGGAGTTCAGCTAATGCTGTAGTGGCGACCGGATAGTCTATTTCCCAATTTCCTGTAAAAGGAAAGTGCCGAAAACTACTGCGTTGATTTTGCATTAAAGTCAACTCAACCAAACCATCAGTCACGCAACCAGTCTGTCGTACCTTGGCATGATTAAAACGTGTAAATTGACTGGATTCGCTACTAAGTTTGACAGTGAATTCTTCAGTTTGGTTTTTCTGTCGGAGCAGAGTTTCAATTAGTTGATTAAAACAAGCTTCTAAAGTCGAATTTTCCGCAATAAACATGGATTTACAGTCAAAAATATTAGTAAAGACAACAATTATAAAACAATCTGGTTCAGATTTAAAAATCTCTATCCCAGTTGTTCAATTTAGCTTTTGTGAAGTAAATAAATTCTAGCAAGCGCTGGAGTGTAGGGAGGAGGAGAGGCGGAAAGGAGAGAAGGGGGGCGATATTTCGGTAAAACTTCCGCATTTGACCAAGTTATCGAGTCATCTCACGCCCACTCCTCCACTCCCCCACTCCCCGACACCCGACACCCGACACCCGACCAAGAACACACCCTATTCCCAATCAGCCGCCGCCGCCAAAAACTTCAACGTCAGCAAATACACAAATCGGCGAACCATGTCCTACCGAAATAGCTTGGTTTGGTTCACCCTTACCACAATAAGGAGTACCGAACATTTGCCAATTAGAGGCGTCACCAACTTGGGTTAAGCTTTGCCAAAATTGGGGAGTAGTGGCGCGATAGTTGGGGTTGCGGACGGTTTTGGTGAGTTGACCATTTTCAATTAGCTTCGCATACTCGCAGCCAAACTGAAATTTATAACGTTGATCGTCAATTGACCAAGACCGATTGGATTCCATATAAACCCCATGTTCAATCCCGGCGACCATTTCCGCAAACGAAGTGTTTCCTGGCTCTAGATTCAAATTTGCCATGCGATCGATCGCCGGACGATTCCAAGAGCAAGCACGAGCACAAGCCACCCCTGGTACACCCGAACGAGCTTGACTTTCTTTACCACCTAAGCCGCGTTCTAATTTACCTGAGCGGATTAAGTACTCGCGCTCGGCTGCGACACCAGTATCGTCAAAACCATAGCTGGCAAATTCTCCCGCCACAGTTGGATCGAAAGTAATGTTCATCAAAGGTGAACCATAATCTAAGTGTCCAAAATCACTTTGTTTCACAAAGCTGCCACCGGCGTAGTTGCGCTCATCGCCCAAAATTCTGTCAATTTCCAGTGGATGTCCAACACTTTCATGAATTTGCAGCATCATTTGGTCTGGGGCGAGCATGAGATTAGTGCGAGTGCTAGGACATTCTTCCACACTCAATAATTCCACTGCTTGTTCGCCAATCAACTGCACCTGACCCCACAATTGAGCTTCGTTGAGCAGTTCTAGTCCACCTTGATAACAATGAGCTTGCCAACCGTTGTTAGTCCGCTGTTGGACAATCGACCCTTCTTGGGCAGTAGCGCCGTAATGAGTGCTCAACAGGAGAAACTTTTGATAAACTTCTGAACCATTACTGCTAACAAACCAAGTTTCTCGCTCGCTGGTGCTTGCACTGGCTGAAGTTTGGACAATTTTATCGTTAACCTTGAGGGTTTGGCAAATCTTAATTAATAGAGCGTTGATTTCTTGAGGGTTTAACGCATCAAAAGGTTTAGAGAATTTGGAGGTATATTCACCAACTACCTTTGGGCGTGACAAATTGGCGTCAAATGGATGTATCGACCACTTACTAGCATAAAGTGCCTGCTTATACGCCGATAAAGCCGCAGCTTGCAAATTGCTTAGTTGTAAAGAGTTTGTGGCGGCGTAACCTAGACAGCCATCGACCAAAACTTCTACCATTGCGCCGAGAGTGGCGAATTTACCATTTGTTTGGGGTAAACCGTCACGCATTTGACGGGTAGTATTTGTTTCTTTCACTGCTCTGATGCCTACCCAATCTGCGGGAACATCAATGTGAGCGATCGCTTTTGTAAGTTCAGTCAAGACCATGTTTTTAAAGCTGAATATTAAAATTAATTACGGTGCCATCGCGGACCATCGCGACTATCAATTAAGGTTATACCTTGCGTCTCTAGTTCTTGACGAATCTGGTCGGATAAATCAAAATTTCTAGCTTTGCGGGCGGCTTCCCGTTGCTGAACTAGTGATTGTATTTCGTCATCGCCTAAACCCGTTTGAGTAGATGCTGCTGGTATTTCGGCGGTAAAACCGAGAACTTGCGCCAATGTTACTAATGTGTACCACTGTTGGTGTAACTGTGATGATGAAGTCTCTGTTTTACCTTGATGCACCAAAATATTGCCTTCTCGCCGCAGTTCTTTAGCCAATTCAAACAAAACTGTTAATCCACCAGGAAAGTTAAAGTCATCATCCACAGAGGCTTGAAAACGCTCAATAATTTGGGGGAGTAGGTTCGTTTCCGCTACCCAACCAAGTTGCTTGCTGTATTCGTGTCCAAAAAGTAGACCTTCTTTTAATGTATGCCAACCATTAGTCGCAGCGGTAATCGCTTCATCGGTAAAATCAATGGGATTGCGATATTGAGCAAACAGCACAAATAATCGTACTGCCATTGGATCGATTCCTCGGTCGAGTAGATCGCGGATAGTAGTGAAATTACCTAGAGACTTAGACATTTTTTCACCACCCACCGTTACCATGCCGTTGTGCATCCAATAACTAGCCAGTGGTTTACCTGTGACAGCAACAGATTGAGCAATTTCATTTTCATGATGGGGAAAAATTAAGTCAGCACCACCAGCATGGATATCAATGGTATCGCCCAAGCGATCGCGCACCATTGCGGAACATTCTATATGCCATCCTGGACGTCCTGCACCCCAAGGCGATTCCCAAGCTGGTTCTCCAGCCTTCGCCGCCTTCCATAAAGCAAAATCAAAAGGATCTCTTTTCTTTTGATACTCTTGATCTGTTACATCGACGCGTTCGCTTGCACCCGCGACCATGTCTTCCAACTTGCGTCCTGAAAGTCTACCATATTCAGCAAATTGCCGCACAGCGTAATATACATCACCCTCAGATGCATAAGCATAACCTTTGTGTTCCAACTCATGAATCAGCCGCTGAATGCCATTAATCGTGTGAGTAGCACGAGGATACTCGGAAGCTTCGCGAATATTCAACCGCGCCATATCCTCAAAATATGCCTGAATATAACGTTCAGCGACAACTTCCATTGATGAACCTTCTAATCTGGCTCGATTGAGAATCTTGTCATCAATATCAGTAAAATTCTGGACATAATACACATAATAGCCGCGAAACTCCAAGTATCGGCGCACCACATCCCAAACAATACAGGCTCTAGCATGACCTAAATGGCAGTAATCGTACACCGTCACCCCGCAGTAGTACATGAGTACTCTTCCGGGTTCGACAGTTTTGAGAATTTCCTGACGACGAGAGAGGGTGTTATACAGCGTTAAGGTCATAATCAAGCGGGATTGTGCAGATAAGCAATAATATCAGAAGGTGGCGAGGATGAAACCCCACTACCTTAAGAATAGTGTTTTCTGCGTCCAAGCTACAATCGATTGAATTTATTCAGTAGTACTATGCAATCAGTAGTCGTTTCCGATCAAACTCCAGAAATGGATGTCCCGAAGCACGGAATACCTGTCACAATTATCACAGGCTTCCTCGGTAGTGGTAAGACAACCTTACTCAATCACATTCTCAGCAATCAACAAGGCTTAAAAACCGCTGTTCTCGTCAATGAATTCGGAGAAATCGGGATTGATAACGAATTAATCGTTACCACCGGCGAAGACATGGTCGAACTCAGCAACGGTTGTATCTGCTGCACCATCAACAATGACTTAGTTGAAGCCGTCTACAAAGTCCTAGACCGCGAAGACAAAGTAGATTACTTAGTCGTAGAAACAACCGGACTTGCCGACCCGTTACCCGTCGCCCTAACATTCTTAGGCACAGAACTTCGAGACTTAACCCGTTTAGATTCGATTATCACCGTAGTCGATGCGGCAAATTATAGCTTAGATTTATTTAACTCTGAAGCTGCCCACAGCCAAATTGCCTATGGCGATGTAATCGTACTCAATAAAACCGATCTAGTTGATGAAGGCGACTTAGACTCCTTAGAAATCAAAATCCGAGACGTCAAAGAAGGTGCGCGGATTTTGCGGACAACGCGATCGCAAGTTCCACTCCCCCTAATTCTCAGTGTTGGGTTATTCGACTCCCAAAAATACTTTACCCCCGCTGACGAGCACGAACATCACGACCACGACCATTCCGAATGCGGTCACGACCACCACGACCACGAACACCATCATCACTCCGACCACTTAGAAAATGATGGATTCACCTCCCTCTCATTCCAAAGTGACCAACCGTTATCAATCCGGAAATTCCAATATTTCCTAGATAACCAGCTACCAGCGACAGTATTCCGAGGTAAAGGAATCATGTGGTTTGACGAAAGCCCCAAACGACATATTTTCCACCTTTGCGGGAAACGCTTTACCTTAGATGACGACGAATGGAAAGGCGAACCCAAAAACCAGCTAGTCCTAATTGGTCAAAACCTCGACCATGAGGCGTTAATGAGTCAATTGCAAAAATGCATTTGTATTCCTTCCACTAGCCGAGGTAAAGGGTTCGGAAGGTAAACGCAGAGAACGCAGAGTAAAACGCAGAGGATCGCAGAGTAACTCCGCGCCCCTCTGCGCTACCTCAGCGCCCCTCCGCGTTTCAAAATATTCTCCCCTTGTACAGTCGAAGCCGACCGAACTCCCAATAACTTATTAATAGTGGGAGCAACGTCAATATTCCGCACTTGCGCCAGAGTTTTATGCGGAATATTTGGACCTGCAGCGTAAAAAATCGCACTCATTAGCGGATTATTTGGGTCGTAACCGTGTGCGCCATAAAAACTAGGTATAGATAAAACTGGATTGGTTTCGGGAGTATCGTCTAAGCGCTGTACGGCTGGTTTCTGAATACCATCGAAGTTATATCCTATGTTGAGGATGGCGAAGACATCTCCGGAATCTTGACCAATAAATTCACTGGTATTTAAACCGAAGGATGGGTCGTTTAATTTCGCTACAGGGCGGGTGTATATTTTGTCGAACAAGGCTACATTCTGCTCGCCTAAGGTATAATTTGGGTTTTTGTCGGCGGCTTTTTTGAGGGTATCTACTAGTTGTTGTTGTAGGATGACATATTCTTCAGGGCTAACAATACCATCGGCTTCGCGTCCTTTGAGATTAATGTAAAGATTGACAGCGGGTCCTGAGGTGACTGCTTTGACTTTTGTGGGATCGAAACCGTTTTGAGTGAGTAAGGTCTTGAGATCGACGGCTGTGTGGAATGGAGCAAAGCCGTGATCGGAAACGACAATTATATTACTTTTGTTGGTCCCAACTTCGTTAATTATTCTCTGTACAGCCTGATTTGCCGTTTGGTAGGCTATTTGGATGTAAGTATTGTAGCGGGCGATTTTTTCCTGGTCTTGTCCTGCGCCAATGGTTTTTGGATTATGAGGGTCGGTTGCTTGGCGAGGATCGGTGAGGAGAAATTGGTGACTTGAACCGTCTGGTTGTTCGATGTAGACCATCACTAAGTCGGCGTTGGGGTTTTGTTTGATTGCCCGCATTGCGATGCGAGTTTGGTAATCTACAAAAGTCTGGACTTGATCGCCGTAAATTGCTTCAATCTCGCGATCGCTAAAATTTGCCAATCCTAGTGTTAGTCTTTGGGTAATTCGGAAATCTGGTGATGGTGACCAGAAACCAACATGATTATTGATGTCATCTACAGTCTCAGATACGCTGGGAGTTGGCGGGATGTAATTCACTCCGTAGCGCACAACTCGGACAGTTGAGAGGTCTGGTGCTAAGTTACTAATGTAGAATCTTGTTCCCGCGTGATTGGGACTACCTTCTAAATAAAATGGACTAGATTGATTGTTACGGACAAAGGCTGAACCTGTTGCTGGTGGATGTGGCGCTGGAGGCTTGATTCCTTGACTAGCATCAAAAAATATTAATGTGTCGTAGTTCACTTGACTATCGTTACTGGTATCGATCGCCGCGACTTGGATATCATAGTTAATACCAAGGGTGAATTTTTCCAACGATGTCTGTAGCACTGGACTATACGGTCGAAATACGGTCTTGATTGAATCGATGATGGTGCTTGAGGCTACAGTGAAATCTTGGCGACTCAAGTTAAAAGCTTTGGCTGCTACTCCTGCTGGTGCTCCAAAAGGTACTGTATAATCTACAGTTCGCAGCGCATTTGCTTGGATGAGTTTTTTACTATTAGGCTCGAAAATATCCTGTCCGTCTGCGCCGGGAAAGGTTGCTGTGACAACTTTTTTACCACGTTTGCGTAATCCTTTCCACAATGGTTCTGCAGTTGGCTTCTGATTAATTGTCGCAGTACTACCGATAGAGTAACCACCAATCGGGGCGGCGAAACCATTGATATTTTGATTAAACTTGCTAGTTACTAAGTGAAAACCGTTGGCGTTAATGTCATTTTTAGCGGCATTGGAGCCGGTTGCAATAGCCGTATGACTAGGTGCGGTAAGAGATGGGGAAATTGTGATGTTTCGCTTGGCGATTAAACCTTGAGATTCTAGCCATTCTAACCCTCCATTTACGGTGTCTGTATGCTTGAGATATTTGTCTACTAACCGGGGAGTTGCGCCATCCAGCGAAATTAAAATTACTTTTGGGTGTGCTGGACTAGTATCTGCGGCTTTGGATGATATGGCGGTGATGAAGATTAAAACTGCGGTGAATAAATAAACAAGAATCTTTTGCATGGATTTTTTGTGATAAATAATACAAAAAATATGGCAGATTTATGAGGTTTAGTCAGTAAGCTGATTTACACTATTTATACAAGAAAAAACATGTACTGACAGGTTCTAAATAATGAGAGAATGGGAAGTTACTCATTACAAAAATTTAAATCCATCGATTATGGCTCAAATTCAGTTTTCTCGCGGTATTGACGAAGATGTAATCCCTGATGTGCGTTTGACGCGATCGCGGGATGGTAGCAATGGAACAGCAACATTTTATTTCCAAAAACCCAAAGCGTTAGCTGGTACCAGCACTGACGATATCACAGGCATGTACATGCTTGATGAAGAAGGGGAAATTATCACTCGTGAAGTCAAAGGCAAATTTGTCAACGGTAAACCAGAAGCCTTAGAAGTTGTTCACATCATGAAGTCCACTGAAGAGTGGGAACGCTTCATGCGTTTCATGGAACGGTATTCGGAACAAAACGATCTGGGATTCAGCAAAGCGTAAACTAGACTTTAGATTTTGGATTACAAGAGTCCAAAATCTAAAATTCATTTTTTTACCTATGACTTCCCAACCTCACCCCGATACTGCTGGTATAATTGTTAACTGTGCCGTAATTACCGTTAGTGATACGCGATCGCCTGATACAGACCAAAGCGGTCAACTCATTCAACAATTGCTTAAAGGCGACCATCATCCAGTCGCAGCTTACGCCATTATTCCCGACGAACCAGCACAAATTCAAGCCCAAATCACAGAATTAAGCACTCATATCGATCTCCAGGCGATCATCTTCAATGGCGGGACAGGAATTGCGCCGAGAGATACGACCTATGAAGCGATTGAGTGCTTGCTGGAAAAAACTTTACCCGGCTTTGGGGAATTGTTTCGCTTTTTAAGTTATCAAGAAATCGGTTCGCGAGCGATCGCCTCACGCGCCATCGCCGGAATTTATCATAATAAATTAATCTTTTCTATCCCTGGCTCGACCAAAGCCGTCCGCTTGGCGATGGAAAAATTGATTTTACCAGAACTGGTTCACTTAACTTCTTTGCAAAAATAGGTTGGGAAAAGGTCTCACGTAAAGACGCAAAGGTGTTTTTGGCGTCTTTGCGTGAGCTTATTTCAAGATTAAACTTGCGATCGCCAGGACTCCACCGATGGAATAAAACACGGCAACAACTTGCAATTCAGTCCAACCTGAGAGTTCGAGATGGTGATGTAAAGGTGCCATTTTAAACAGTCGCTTACCGATACCGTTGGCATCTTTGGTTGCTTTGTAGTAACCGACTTGCGCCATGACTGATAGTGTTTCGACGAAGAAGATCCCGCTGAGGATGAATAATACCCATAGAGAGTTACTTAATAAAGCTACAGAGGCTAAAGCACCGCCTAAGGCGAGGGAACCTGTATCTCCCATGAAAACTCGCGCTGGGTTGCGGTTATGGGTGAGGAATCCTACACAGCCACCACTCAGACAGACGCAGAATATCATTAGTCCGGGTGAAGTGGGTGCAACTAAAGCTCCAAGTGCTAATAAGGCGATGGCTACTGTTCCTGATGCTAAGCCATCAACGCCATCTGTTAAATTAGTAGCGTTGCTTTCAGCTACCATCGCAAAGGTGGCTAAGGGCCAGAAGAACAAGCCGAGAGGTAGGGCGTAACCTAAAGGTAAGGCGATTGTGGTGATGTTAGTTGGTTGCATCCACGCTAGCCAGAGGCAAAATATCGCGGCGCAGCCAATCTGTAAAGCTAATTTTTGCTTCGCTGAGATGCCTTTATTTGATTTGCGACGAATGATTTGCCAATCATCGAGAAAACCAATTAGTCCGTAACTTAATGTCAATCCACTAACAGCTAGTACCTCAGGTGCAAAACCAGACCAGATACAAGCGGTGATGACGGCTACAGGAACAAAGAAGATTCCCCCCATCGTCGGGGTACCGGCTTTCTTGAGATGGGCTTTGGGACCATCGTCACGAATTATTTGTCCGGCTTTGAGAGCTTGCAGCATTGGTACTACCCAAAATCCGACGCCACCGGCAAGGATTGTGCAAACGAGTAGCGGTAGGGTTAGGGAAACAGCTTGCCAAGGGGAGCGGTTACTAGCCCAATCGAGTATCAATGATGCTGTGCATAGCCCAATACCTAGTGATATGAGTAGGCTCATGCCAGAAATTCTTAAACCCCGGTCAGAAGAAAATTTTGCGTCCACAGAATTCATTCACTCCACACTTTCCACACCAAAAAAACTAGGCATTGAGCTATTGCTCAGATAATTGCGTTGCTGTTGCCAGCCTTAAAATTACAGTTACTCGCTTACTGCGGGGATGTTCGCGCAAGGGAGAGTTTAACATACAGAGATTTACCTAACACAAGCAACGGTATTATAGACGCTAATCTAGATTTAAATTTAGTTGCTTACATACATAGAACATAATTTAAACCATGTGTCAATAAATCCATCTAAAGCCTTACTAAAAACTTACACAATTCTTACGGATTTTTTACTGAATACTTGTTTTACATGTAGCCACTGCATTTTTACTTAAGTAAGATGAGTTGTAAGCTCTGCTGTGAATCATTAGCGGGGAGGCTTTTGCCAACAGCACAGGTTAAATTATCCGCTACATCTGTATGTTGGTCAGTATTGCAATCTACAAACATCTAGTTATTGCTTCCGGAGTTTTTTACCAGTATTTTGGACACACAAGTACAGCAGATATTTAGGTAATCGCCGTCTTCAGCACCCTAAAATGGAGTTGTTCTTAGAAGCGCAAATCATGTTAGGCAAAGCCACCCTGATGGAAGTCATCGCCGGAAAGAATCGCGGTCTTTTAGCAACTGAGGAAGATAGACAAGCTATTCTCAGTGCGATCGCTACTTTAGAATCCTACAACCCTACACCCGATCCGGTTGCCGCAGGCTCACTGCTTGATGGCAACTGGCGATTAGTTTACACCACAAGTCAGGGTTTGTTAGGTATCGACCAGATACCTTTTCTGAAACTCGGACAAATTTATCAATGCATTCGTGTCGCTACTAAAAGTGTATACAACATTGCAGAAGTTTATGGCGTGCCTTATCTCGAAGGTTTAGTCGGTGTCGTCGCTAGCTTTGAGCCTGTTTCCCAAAACCGGGTACAAGTCAATTTTGGACGTTCGATTTTAGGTTTGCAACGTTTAGTTGGCTACCAAACACCAGAGAAATTTATTCAGCAGATAGAAGCTGGGAACAAATTTACGGCGATTGATTTCCCTCTCAATAGTCGCGAACAACAAGGCTGGCTAGATATCACTTATTTAGATGAAGACTTGCGGATTTGCAGAGGTAGCAAAAACAGTGTATTTGTATTAGTCAAGCCATAAGCCGTAAACGCGAATTAAAACTTCGCGTCTATATATAATTAAAGATAAATGCTTGCCCAAATTCCGTTACGATTATCTCAAGGACATCTCAATCTTCTAGAACGATGTCCGCGTCAATTTCAACATTCTTTTTTAAATCAGTTAACAGCCCCTGCTAACCCCGAGCAAGAAAGGTTAACTTTAGGTAGTCGCTTCCACTTGTTGATGCAGCAGCAGGAAATGGGTTTGCCGATTGAGCCGTTGTTGCAACAGGATGCAGAACTCCAGCGCTGTATGATAGCCTTTTCAGAGATAGCGCCAGACATCTTTCTTACTGCTGCTGATGGTCAAATGTTTCGCGAAAGCGAACACTATCGGACTTTGCAAGTTCAAGACTATTTACTTACCGTTGTCTATGATTTGTTGATCGCTGATGGGGCTAAGGCGCAAATTTTGGATTGGAAGACTTACCCGAAACCAGCGAATAAAGAAAAGTTAGCAAACCACTGGCAAACACTTCTTTACTTATATGTTCTAGCGGAAACTAGCGATTATCAACCAGAGCAAATTTCCATGACTTACTGGTTTATTCAATCTGAAGGGAAATTACAAAATATTAAATTTAACTATAGCCATGCTCAGCATATCGCCAATACCAAGAAACTGGATTCACTATTGTGCCAGTTAACAAATTGGCTACAACCTGACGCTCTAGACCCCTTTCCCCAAGTGCCTGTAGGCAGCAAAATATGCGATAAGTGTCAGTACGTAACTCGCTGTGGTCGCGATCTCCATTCCCAAGTAATCACCAACCAGACGACGGACTCAAATTCAGTAGACAGCACGCTACAGAATCTCGCTACCATTCAAGAAGTAATGTTGTAATCTGATGATTTTATGAATATTTATGAATGAAAAA
Source organism: Cyanophyceae cyanobacterium (assembly GCA_038214545.1). GTDB lineage: Bacteria > Cyanobacteriota > Cyanobacteriia > Cyanobacteriales > Nostocaceae > JBBQRU01. The sequence goes on from JBBQRU010000035.1 coordinate 21,822, forward strand.
ACTGATGCCGTTTATGTCCGCGAACTAGAGATCGACGATATTGCCCCGGTGTATCACTTAGGGGAACAGTTGTTTACCAGCGATTTATATCCTTATTTATACCGTACCTGGGATGAATGGGAAGTGATCGGGCTTTATAACACCGATCCGGAATACTGTCTAGTTGCCGAAATCGAAGGTCAACTAGCCGGATTCGTTTTAGGAACTGTGATTTATAAAGGTTCCTGGGCTTATGGTTACATTATATGGCTAGGTGTCAGCCCCAATTTTCAACGCCGTGGGGTTGGTGACAGTTTAGTCGATCAGCTTGTGGAACGGATGATTGAAGATGGGGCGCGGTTTATGTTGGTAGATACCGACCCCGCGAATATTCCCGCTGTTAAATTCTTCACGCGCAAGGGTTTTGGCAATATCCGCCAACACATTTTCTTGTCAATGAACTTAAGCAAGCACGAATATTACGGCAGAATTATCGCTTATGAACGCCAAAAAGCCGAAAGAGCTGGTTACAGGCGATCGCGTACTTCTTTAAGATCGCGCAAACCAGAAGGAATTGCCGGTAAAATAGCCCTCAATACTCTAACCAACGAGCCTCAAGAGCCAGGAGACCTACCACTTTAATCCACAGCAACCCTAAATGAATCCTCTTTCTCCCCTCTCTTTCTTCCCTCTCTTCCCCTTCTTCCCCTTCTTCCCTTTCTTCCTTCGTGTCCTTTGCGTCCTAACGGCTGACGCCTTCGCTATCGCTAATGTGGTTCGGTAATATATGAACGAGCAACAGCAATGGATTTTAGCAGCAACTGAACCGCCGCCGGAGTGGTTTATTAGTGCGGTCAAAAGTTATGCGCCGAATATATCAGGAATTTATGCCGCGCAGTTGTTATGGCAACGTTCGATTCGCGATCACTCGCAACTAGCAGCTTTTATTAACTATAAAGCCTATCAACCTGCGAGTCCGTTAGCTTTTGGGGAAGAAATGCAGCTAGCGGTAGACAGGTTAATCGCTGCGAGGAATACGGGCGAAAAGATCGCGATTTGGGGAGACTTTGACGCGGATGGAATTACAGCAACTTCTGTGCTTTGGGATGGGTTAGGGCAGTTTTTTCCCCAGAATACGCAGCTTTTTTATTACATTCCTAACCGTTTAACTGAATCCCACGGATTGAATAATGCGGGGATTGATCGCTTAGCTCATAATGGTTGCAAGTTAATTGTCACCTGTGATACGGGAAGCACAAATATTGAGGAAATTAAGTATGCTCAACAATTAGGTATAGATGTGATTGTTACCGATCACCATACATTGCCTAGCGATCGTCCGCCAGTCACTGCGATTATTAACCCGCGCTATCTACCAACCACACATCAGTTATTTCATTTGTCCGGTGTGGCGGTAGCTTACAAATTAGTGGAAGCTTTATATCAAGCTTTGCCTAGTCCCCCACAGCCATTAACAGATTTATTAGATTTAGTCGCGATTGGGTTAATTGCTGACTTAGTGCAATTGAGTGGCGATTGTCGCTATTTAGCACAGGTAGGAATTGAGCGATTGCAACAGGATTTTCAGCAGTTACCACCTAAGCGCCGACGACCAGGAGTAGGGCGATTATTAGAATTATGCCAAAAAAGTGGCGATCGCCCTACAGATATTTCTTTCGGTCTTGGTCCGAGAATTAATGCTGTCAGTCGCATCCAAGGTGATGCAAGTTTTTGTGTGGAGTTACTCACCAGCCGCGACCAACAACGAGTGAATCAACTAGCACAAGAAACAGAAATTGCCAATAGCCGTCGTAAATCTTTACAAAAAGATGTCCAAGCCCAAGTCCAGCAAAAGCTGGCTCAACTCGATTTATCCACAACAAGCGTGATTGTGCTTGCAGATCCGCAATGGGCGGTTGGCGTTTTAGGGCTAGTTGCTGGACAAATTGCTCAGGAAACAGGTCGCCCGACAATTTTGTTAAGTTTAGAAGGAAGTGGGGAAGAGATTGCTCTAGCCAGAGGTTCGGCACGTTCAGTTGCTCAAATTGATCTTTATCAATTAGTTAAAGACCAGTCACATTTATTACATCGTTTTGGCGGACATCCATTTGCGGCGGGGTTGAGTTTGCCAGTTGAGAATATTCCGCTATTTACCCAAGCGATTAATCAGCGGTTGCGACAATCTCAGGGTGGAGAACCGATAACGCCAACGGTACAAGCTGATTTGGTGGTGACAGTCGCCGATTTAGGTAAAGATTTATTTTTTGAACTAAAAATCTTAGAACCTTGTGGGATGGGAAATCCTGCACCGAAGTTATTGATCCAAAATTGCTGGGTGGAAAATGCTTGGCATCGCAATCAGCAAGATTCCCAAGGTAAAAAGGTACAGTACATCAAAGCGGAATTCGATCTGCGAGATAATTCTACCAATAGTCCCTTTCCTGGTATCTGGTGGGGACATTATAAGGATGAATTGCCTGCTGGTCGTTGTGATTGCATCGTCGAACTTGATTACAACGCCTTTAAAAAGCGCTATGAGATTCGGATCATCGCGATTCGCCAAGCGGAAACGATGGAAGGTGTCTCTCCTTTGCTATCAATCTTAGATTGGCGCGATTCTCATCAAAAACACTCCAATGAGCACTCAGTACTCCTGGTTCCTAACTGTCCCACCACCTGGGATGATATTCGAGTGTGGATTCGCCAAGCGCTGCACAAGCAACAACCACTAGCGATCGCGTGGTCTAAACCACACAACCAACCACCTAGCGAAATCTGGCTCACTCTCGTTGGTCTAGCTAAATACCTCAACCGGACTCAGCAACTAGTCACCCGCGTCCAACTTTTAAATAAACTTTCAATTAGCGATCGCAGTTTATTTTTAGGTATTAGAGCCTTAAATTGCCTAGGTTTCCAAATCAAACTCAGCGATCGTTCCTTACTTGTTACCTGGGATGAGGAAAAAATCGCACCTCCCGACGCGGCTATCTCCCAGTTTCTCGCCGCTGTCCAAGAAGAACAATTTCAGCAACAATATTTTGCCGAAGTTCCTCTGTCGATGATTGTAGCTATTGCTAACCAACTATAAGTATTGATGGTCTCACGCAAAGCGCGATCGCGTTGCCGTCAAGCGTGACCCACAAGCCTATTACTTTTTTGTCCCCATTTGCCGTTCACAGTGAAAACCCCCATATTGCCAATTGAAGATCTTGACTTGCGTCAGGTTGATTATTTGCGAACACCGAGGGTGGATGAACTGACTAAAAGGCACCCATAATAAGCTGCGGCTAACATCTACACTGGTTTTAAACCAAGATTCGTGATTACCAGGAATACCAATCTCACGAACAATATCCGGCTCTACCCAGATGCCATGAGAGCCTAAGAGAATTTGTGCCATCCATTTCGCCCGTGGTAAGTGAGATTCGGAAGTAATTAATTTTACTTTACGGACTCCCCACTCACTCAGTGTAGGTAAGCTGTAATAAAAATTGTCAAAGGTTGAATCGGCGCACTTCTCTAACCAAACATTTGATATGGGTGCAGCTTGATGGTGAAAAACTAGCCAAACACAAGGCTCGATTGAACCTTTGGAAATTAAAATCGGTATCTGAGGAGACTGTTTTGCTAATTCGGCGGCATAAATTTCCCGTTCAATACTGCCACCTAAAACTAAAATTGCATCGACTGCACCTGATGATGCCGATTTTAAGGTGATGACTAGCACTACAAAATAAGTTAGTAGGAGCACACACAATCCATAACCTAGGCGTCGGCAAAATCGCCACCATTGTTGACGTTGTCGCCGCAAGTAACTTAACTGTGGTTTTACCTTACTCTTCATGAAGAATCTAATAAGTTATGGAAAAATTAGGATGTATGGGGTCAAATCCCACATCTGAAAATCGAAGAAAATGCTATATTCATCACAGGAGATTTTCAAGTATGGGGACAGTGATAAAAGTGTCACAGAGTTCCTGTAATTAAACTGAGTGGTATGGGTAACTGGAAGTTAATTCTTTGCAGAGTAAGGAAGTCCTTAAAATATATAGATAACCAGCCAAGAAGCGCATGATTAAGTACAAAAACTTAGCTTGCAGAAAATCTCTAAATTGAAACTGTTAATCAGTTAATTGTAGCTTAACTAAGTATCACGACTTAGAATAGAGCTGAATGCCAATAAAGTGCAAAACCGTCAACCCTGCAACTATTTAAACGGATCTAAATGAGCCAATCTTTAAGACGTCACTCGCTCTTCCAAGTTGCCATACTGGGTGGAGCAGTCGCCACCACAGCTACACTGTCCCTATTTGGTTCAGCTTGGTGCCGAGAAGTCCATGCAGCATTGCAAGATAGTCCAAAAGCTATTGTCGATCAAGCGTGGCAACTAGTCAATCGCGAGTATGTAGACACTACATATAACAAAGTCGATTGGCAAGCAACTCGGCAAAGTCTCCTAAACAAAAATTATACGACCAAAGACGAAGCTTACACCGCCATCCGCGATGCCCTTAAGCAACTTGGCGATCCTTACACTCGCTTCATGGACCCGAAACAATACGAATCTTTGACCAATCAAACATCTGGAGAATTGTCAGGGATTGGGATTCGGATGGAATTGAACGAAAAGACAAAAAAGCTGACAGTGGTGGAAGCAATTGAGAATTCCCCCGCACTCAAAGCTGGTTTGCAAGCTGGGGATCAAATTATCGCCATTGACGGTAAACCGACTTTGAAAATGAAGGTGGAAGATGCTTCCAACTTGATTCGCGGTAAAGCTGGTACGCCAATTTCTTTACAAATCGCCCGTCAAGGACAACCGGAATTAACTGTGAAGCTAGTACGGGCGACCATCGAAGTCCCCACAGTGAGTTACAGTCTGAAGCAAGAAGGTACTCGTCGCGTTGGTTATATCCGCTTGCGGGAATTTAGCGCCCACGCTGGCGACCAAATGCAACGCGCTATTCGCGACCTCGGTGGTAAGCAAGTTGATAGCTATGTCCTCGATTTGCGTGGTAATCCGGGCGGTTTATTGCAGGCGAGTATTGAAATTGCGCGGATGTGGATTGATGATGGCGGGATTGTCCGCACCGTCGATCGCAAAGGCGCAAGTGAAGAAGCGAAAGCTAATCACACATCTATTACTAAGCGTCCTTTAGCTGTGTTAGTGGATGGTAACTCAGCTAGTGCAAGTGAAATTCTCACTGGTGCTCTTAAAGATAATAGACGCGCTGTTGTTGTTGGTGGTCAAACCTTTGGTAAGGCGCTTGTGCAATCAGTTCATGAACTCGGTGACGGTTCGGGTATAGCTGTGACAATTGCTCACTACTTTACACCGAAAGGTACTGATATTAATCACAAGGGAATTGCGCCGGATATCAAGGTTGACTTGACAGAAGCACAACAAAAGCGCTTAGCGAGTGATCCGAAGTTGGTCGGGACAAAAGAAGATCCGCAATATTACCGCGCCATCTCCGCTTTATCTACCAATAACTTCGCTCAACCTGTACCCAAGGTACCGAAGCCAGTAAGTATACTTCCACTAAAATTCTAGTTCGGAGATTGGGAATAATTGAGTTAATCACTTGTTCTCAATCCCACCTACCATGACTAACTCCAATTCAACCATCGACAGACCTTATGTATCGGTGGTTGTGCCAATTTATAACGGTGTTACTGATTTACCAGACTTGATCGGTTGTTTGCGAGATCAAACTTACCCTCAAGAACTGGTGGAATATTTGTTGGTGGATAATAATAGTAGCGATCGCACCGCCGCCACCATTCAACATGCAGCCGCAAATTTTCCCGGATCTTTGCGACTATTGAGTGAAAATAAAATTCAAAGTTCTTATGCAGCCCGCAATACAGGTATTCGGGCGGCGCAGGGCGAGATTTTAGCTTTTACCGATGCTGATTGTCGTCCGCAACCGCAATGGTTAGATGCACTAATGCAGCCTTTTGTCAAGCCAGATATTTGGTTGGTGGTGGGGGAAATTATGGCGCTACCGGGAAAATCTTTGTTAGAACAATATGCTGACCGTCAAGACACCTTGTCGCAAAAGCATACACTCGCTCATCCCTTTTGTCCTTACGGTCAAACGGCGAATTTAGCAGTTCGTCGCCAAGCAGTGGAAAAAATTGGCTTATTTCGTCCCCATCTTACCACTGGCGGCGATGCTGATTTTTGTTGGCGGCTATTACAGCAAAATGTTGGTTGGGAATTTGCACCCCAAGCAGTAGTATTACACCGCCACCGCACGACGCTGAAAGAACTGCAAAGTCAATGGCGGCGCTATGGAAGGTCTAATCGCTATCTCCACGAATTACATGGTGTGGAGTTAATGCGAGAGTTGACATTCCGAGATTATAGTTATCGTTTAGGACGCTGGTTATTCAAAGAAGTGCCAAGCACTAGCATCAAAGCGATCGCTGGTCGCGCCTCTCTTATAGATATAATAAGTACTCCTATTGCCTTATTCACAGCAAATGCTAGAGCCAATGGTCAAGCCGAGGCAAAATTACCTGAGCAGGCAAAAATCATTGATTGGCTGTGAGCACGTCAGTTTAGGAACCAAGAGTATACAATAAAGTCTTTAGTCTGTAGTAGCGAGAAGTAGTAATAATCACCATGCCTGACCGGAATAAACAGCAGCCACGCGAAAATATTTGGACTGAGAGTTTGAAAACTCTGACTCTGAGCTTGTTTCTAGCTTTTGGTATTCGTGCTGGGGTTGCTCAATCCTTCTTTATTCCCTCCGGTTCAATGGAGCCAACACTACAAATCGACGATCGCTTAATTGTGGATAAAGTCAGCTATCGCTTTGAGTCTCCACATCGTGGTGACGTAGTTGTATTCCCACCGCCAAACACGGCGATTGCAGCTTGTGGATTAGCGCTTAATTCCCATGACATCTTTATTAAACGTATTGTTGGACTACCTGGTGAGAAGGTAGAGGTTAAGGATGGGCATGTATATATTAACGGTCGCCCACTTACCGAGAAATATATTGCCGATCAACCTCAATACCAATGGGGTCCGCAAACTGTACCAGCGAACCATTACCTTGTGCTAGGAGACAATCGCAATAATAGCTGTGATGGTCATTCTTGGGGTTTTGTACCGCGAGAAAATATCCTCGGTAAAGCCGTTGTCCGTTTTTGGCCACCTAATCGCATTGGCATGATTCCAGAAAAATCTTAGTTGGTTTTGAGATTCACAACACTCATAGTGAGCAGATCGTGAACTGTCACTGCCAAAAAATTCTTACTCATAAATTCCTGTAATAATAAAGCTAGATGGTAGGGCTGGTAAATTTGTGATTTGTCAAGAGCATATTTTACTCCATAACCAAATATCTGCTCTGATTAGAATATAAAGTAAAACAAAGGAACTTCGACAATGTCAGCACAGCTGTTACTGGTGGATGATGAACCCGGATTACGGGAAGCCGTCAAAGACTATCTTCAAGAAAGTGGCTTTAACGTTCAAGTAGCCAGTAACGCCCGTGAAGGCTGGGAGTGGATGCAGCGCAGTACGCCTGATTTACTAATTTCCGATATCATGATGCCTCAGGTAGATGGCTATCAGTTTCTCAAGCAAGTGCGGGAAGATCCTCGCTTTCAGTCCTTACCAGTGGTGTTTTTAACTGCTAAAGGCATGACCACTGATCGCATTCAAGGTTATCAAGCTGGAGTTGATGCCTATTTACCTAAGCCATTTGATCCTGATGAGTTAGTCGCAATTGTTGAGAATTTGCTGGCGCGGCGTAAAGGTATAACTCAATCTTCAGGCGAAGACAACAGCGAAACTCCCGATTTAGCCGATTTAGCCAACCAAATTGCCCAAATTAAGGCACTGCTAACCCAGCGTCAGGGGATTAACCCCATTCCCACTACTTTCAAAATTGATTTGACTCCCCGAGAACAAAGTGTGTTGAATTTAGTTGCGGAAGGACTCATGAACAAAGAAATTGCTCGTCGTCTCGAAACCAGTGTCCGCAATGTGGAGAAGTACGTTAGCCGTTTGTTTAGTAAAACCGGAACCAATAGCCGGACTGAATTGGTGCGCTTTGCGCTAGAACACGGTTTAGCCAAGTAATTAATAGTCAATTAGTCAATAGTTTATCGGCAAAAACACTCATTAAATAAATTTGAACTCTAAACTATTGACTCATTGATGAATACGTAGATGCAATTCATACTTATGCTTTCCCCAATAATACATAAAAGATTTTCCCCTAAAGGAGTTGAAAACATTTTATGACCCAGTAGCATATTCAGAAGAATTGCGTAAGCGCATTAGCTGACGGCGCATTTCCGGCGAGGCTTGCAATTCAGAAATCTCTTCAGCCTTAACTTGAGCTTGCAGAGTCTCTAGGTATTCATCAGCACCTTCAGCGAAGGCTTCAATCAACAATTGCAACAGCTCCTCGCGATCGCTCAAAATTCCTTTCTCTTCAATGAGTCGGAATTTGAGATGAATCTCGCATTCATAGACAGCCACATTCACATTGTTGATTTGGCGTGTTGCTGCATCGTAGGTCATAGTTTTAAGTATTCCTTAAGTTTGCGGGTATTGACAGCGTGCCACTACATAGAGGTCAGAACTTTTATTTTTTTGCAAAACTTGGTAAGATTATTGATTCAACAATCTTTCTTCGTTAACAACATTTCAGTATCTTGGACTTTTGTCAAGCTTAACTAGAAGGACTAGTTAGCGCTCTTAAGTGCAAACTGCCAGTGATTTGATTAAAGAGCCGATTACTATTATTCAGGTTTTCGGTTTACAGACAATAAAGTTTGTGTAAGAAGTTAGCGACTCTTTTTAAAGGTTTTTCCATGCCCTCAATCTCAAGATCAGGATAAAATGAATTTTTTACAAATAAATCAGTGATTTCACGTAAATAAATCTACAGAAACTTTGCCTAGGTATGATCGCGTTAGGTCAAATCCAGAGCCAACTGTACCATATTTACCTAAAATAAGTAGATGTCCAATTTGTACACAAAAAAAATGGGTGGTCTTTATGAGTGAGATAATTCGCGGGAAAATTTTTGTGCTTGATGACAACATAGATACCGATCAAATTATTCCAGCAGAGTACTTAACTTTAGTTCCCTCAAAACCAGACGAGTATGAAAAACTCGGTAGTTATGCTTTAGTAGGTTTACCTGATCGCTACAGCAAATTTATTACTCCAGGGGAAATCAAGACAGTCTACCCGATTATAGTAGCTGGAGAAAACTTTGGTTGTGGTTCTTCCCGAGAACATGCGCCAATTGCTTTAGGTGCTAGTGGTGTCAAAGCCGTAGTTGCCCAATCCTATGCGCGTATTTTCTTCCGTAACTGTGCTGCTACTGGTGAACTTTATCCTAGTGAGTCAGTAGAGAGATTGTGCGATATATTTCAAACTGGTCAAGATGTCTCCCTGGATTTTGACAACCATGTAGTGATTAATCACACATTAAATAGAACTTACAATCTCAAACCTTTAGGCGAAGTTAAGCCAGTAATTGATGCTGGTGGTATCTTTGCTTACGCAAGAGAAACTGGAATGATTGCGAGTACTTAGTAGTAAAGATTAATTACTGACTACTGAGTATTTAAGAGTAAAAAGAAAACCGATTTCCTTTACATAAACCTACTGCCTTGACGGTGTAAGATTACTTAGTTTGTTGATGTTGTGTAGAGCACTCGCCAAATCTCATCAAATCTATGAGCGTTGGTAAAACGGTTGCTTTACCTAACCTTCACTATCTAATAATTTTAAAGCAAAAAGGGAATGTAAATGATGCGCTTGCTTACCAATTTCAAGAAGTTTTGGTAAGTATTTGATATGCTCTGCTTACTTTTAAGAAGATATCCACACCCCTTACCCCCACTTCGCCCTTTATAATGATCCCAAACCTTAGTTTTCCATCCCTCATATATGAATAACCCGATGCTGCTCAAGTCCACTACCCGCCACATCCGGATTTTTGCGGGTGAAATAGATAAAGACGGCGAACTGGTACCAAGCAGTCAGGTGCTGACGCTTGACGTTGACCCAGACAACGAATTCATCTGGAATGAAGACGCCTTAGACAAAATTTATCGCCAATTTGATACCTTGGTCGAAGAGTCCAGCGGCTCTGACTTGACAGATTACAACCTCAGACGCATCGGCTCGGATTTAGAGCACTACATGCGATCGCTCTTACAAAAGGGTGAAATTGGCTACAATCTCTCCAGTCGAGTCGTTAATTACAGCATGGGTCTTCCCCAAGTCGCAGTTGAAAGTTAATTAATACCCGTACACATATTTGCGAATCTCATGTTTTCATGACATACGCTGCGCGTGGGTGTTGGGTGCAATTCCCCTACACCCTACCCCCCACACCCCACACCCCGTTCTAGGCTCGCTTAAAAATCACCATCTGATTACCGACTACAGGATTACGCGCCAGTAATTTACCTTCAGAATCGGTGATCTCCAAATGAGTAAAATCTAAACTTCCCGATCGGTCCAGCATCCGGTTAGCTAACTGATCCTGGGATCCTGGCGCGAGAGTATACCAGTCATCGCTGACTTTGATGGTGAGATTGCTAGAATCAAAATCGACGCTGATTGATTGGATCAAGCCAGAAGCAAAGCGATCGCTAATCTCCATGACTTGATCCTCAATCGTCGCCACCAAACTCTGTTCTGGTGTCAGCGGTGGCGGCTTAACTACCGGCGGTACAGGGACAATTGCTGGCTCAATTTTCACGGGTTGGGGCGGGGATGGTGACGTTAATTCCTGTGGAGTCGCAACCATCACCGGCGGAGAATCCTCGACCGGAGTTATCGCCACGGACGGTGTCCGGGGGAAAAACGCCACCGTTGTCCAGACCAAAATCCCGACAATAGCCGCAATTGCTAATGCAACCTGAACCGTTAACCCCGAACCAGTAGTCGGCTGTTCCAATTTGACTGCTACCCCTTCTAAAACTCCACTTGTCCCGCGCAGAATTTTAATCAAAAAACGAGTCCAAATCGGTTGGACATTGATTATATTTGGGCTGTCAGGTGGTAGTGAATTCGGATTGTCTTGTGACATTGGTGTTTCCTATGCAACAGCACATGCTTGCTTAAATGCGTTATTCTTCTTACGAGTGCAGTCTGATCAGCATTAATCTATCACGCTCATAGGGGAGTAGGAATAATGAACCTAAAACGCCGGGAATTTTTACTCTTAGGTGGTAGCCTTATCGCGACCGCCGCCGCTTGTACAGGTAAAAGCTTTAAACCGCAAATTATACAGCCAACACCGACGGCAGGCAATAAAGAGATGCTATTGCGGTTTGTCTCTGTCGCCGATACTGGGACTGGTGCTAAAGGTCAGTATGCCGTAGCTGAGGCAATGACCCAGTATCATCAGCAAAATCCTTATGATTTAGTCGTCCTCGCCGGAGATAATATTTATACCAACGGTGAAATCGAGAAAATCGGCGAAGTGTTTGAGCGTCCTTATGCAAAACTACTCAAGCAAAATGTGAAATTTCAGGCTTGTTTGGGAAATCACGATATTCGCGCTGCTAACGGTGAACATCAATTGCATTATCCCCAATTTAATATGCAGGGGAGAAATTACACCTACAGTCGGGACAAGGCACAATTTTTTGTCTTAGATACAAATGTTAATGCTGATATCAAAGGGCAATTGGTGTGGCTAGATACAGAATTAGGCAAGAGTAATGCGCTTTGGAAAGTTGTGTATGGTCATCACCCAATTTATTCTTCTGGAGAATACGGTACTAATCAAGCGTTTGTGAAAATTTTTGCGCCGCTGTTTCAAAAACACAAAGTAAATCTGTACATTAACGGTCACGACCATAATTACGAACGGACTAAGGCGATTGACGGCACAACTTATCTCGTTTGTGGTGCTGGTGCTGGTCAGCGTAAGGTCGGACGTTCAGCATGGACAGAATATTCTACAAGTGACTTGAGCTTTGCCGCTGTTGAATTGTATCCAGATAGAATGGAAATTAAGGGGATTGACAGCAATCACCGCATTTTTGACACAGGTATTATTCGGCAATCTGCTTAAGAAATAGTTATGAAAGTTAAGAGTCTAAAAATGTCTGCTTTCCGGGGGATTGGAGACATGAACATAGAGTTCAATCTCACCGAACCCACTGTTTTTATCGGTGTTAACGGAGTCGGCAAATCTAGCGTTTTAGATTGTTTGGCGATTCTCCTCTCTCGCTTAACTAGTCCGATTCAATATCCGACGACTTCTGGACGTTTGTTTCGAGAAGAAGATATCTCGAATGGGCGGAATGAAACGCACAACGAAATTACTGTCGAAGTGGATGATCGAGAAGTAACTTGGTCGTTGGCCAAGGTACAAACAAGACGCGCTAAAGAGGCTAATACTAACTTAGTCGAATTACGCAAATTGGTAGAAGAAATTCACAATAATTTACGTACTAATCCTGAGTTTAACTTAGATTTAATCGTTCATTATGCCGTGAATCGGGCTGTAATTAATGTGCCTTTGAAAATGCGCTCTAAGCCAGCATTTGAGCCAGTCACAGCCTACGAACAGTCTTTAAGTGGAGTGCAAATTAACTTTGATAATTTCTTTCAATGGTTTAGAACTTTGGAAGATTTAGAAAATGAACAAAAACGCGATCACCCTGATTATGTCAGCGACCAACTAGAAGCAGTCAGACAAGCAATTTATTCTCTCCTCCCGCATTTTTCCAATTTGCGAGTGCGGCGTTCACCATTGCGGATGACTGTAGTTAAAAGAGGTAAGGAACTGATTGTCAATCAGTTATCTGATGGTGAAAAATGCCTCCTGGCAATGGTCGGAGATTTAGCTAGACGTTTGGCGATTGCTAACCCCGGCTTAGCTAATCCTCTAGAAGGCAATGGCATTGTCTTGATTGATGAAATTGAATTGCATCTACATCCTAAATGGCAACGGGAAATTATTCCGGGATTGACCAGAACCTTTCCTAACTGCCAGTTTATTGTCAGCACTCACTCACCACAGGTAATCAGCCATGTGAAACCTGAGGGAGTTTGTATTTTAGAACGGACAGATACAGGTATTGTCGTTAATCAGCCGGAAAGTTCTTTTGGTCGCGACAGCAATCAGATCTTAGAAGATGTGATGGGTGTACCAGAAAGACCGCAGGAAATTAAAGACGATTTTAACGAATTATTCAAAGTTATCGATCAGGGGAATCTGGATCGCGCCAGAGAGTTGCGTCAAGACTTAGAAACTGTGATTGGCGAAGGCGAACCGGAGTTTGTCAGAGCAGATGTACTAATCCGCCGCAAGGAAATCCTCAATCGATGAAATATATCAAAAAAAGTAAACAACCAAGTAGTTTAACTGAGTGGAATCAACGTTCAAGTAATCGCACCCGACCTTGGAAGTCTTTTGCTAGCGGAGTCAAAAGTGATGTAGCTGCCTCACTTCTGAAAGAACAAGGTTATATTTGTTGTTATTGTGGGATTGCGATTAAGCGGCAGTATTGTCATATTGAGCACTTCCGTCCCAAAAGTTTATATAAAGATTTAACTTATGTCTATACCAATTTAATCAGTTCTTGCCAAGGTGAAGACGAAAAACGACCTCGGACGCCAGTTCACTGCGGACACACCAAAGGTAATTGGTTTGATGAGACCTTGATGGTGTCGCCTTTGAATCCCGATTGTGCATCATATTTCAAATTTTCTGGTTCTGGCGAAATTCTGCCAACAGAAGATCCGGAGCGACAAGCCGCCGCCGAAACTACAATCCATCACCTCGCACTGAGTATCGATAAACTGCGTAGACTACGGAGAGCCGCAATTGATGGGCTTTTGGAAGCTACTGTCGATTTAACAGATGCGGAAATCCAGCAACTGGCTGAGGGTTATCAGCGAGTAGATTCATCAGGACGACAGACACCGTTTTGTTTTGCGATCGCTTATATTCTCCAACAGTACTATGCTTAATTACCCCCATCTCTACTCCTACATTGATAAAATTAAAATAAAGTAGATCGCAAGCAATAGTCATAAGATCATGCCAAACCAAGTTGCCGTTGAAAAGAAAAAACTGACTAATCCGCCACTAGCACTCCACTATCTAGGCGATCGCGTGTTACGTCAAGGAGCCAAGCGCATTTCCAAAATCGATGCCGAACTACGGGAAATTGTGCGGGAGATGCTGCAAACAATGTACAGTGAAGACGGCATTGGTTTAGCTGCACCTCAAGTTGGCATTAACAAACAACTAATTGTGATCGATTGCGAACCCGATAACGCAGCTTCGCCACCTTTAGTATTGATCAACCCGACAATCAAGAAATTAAGCGGTGATATCTGCGTTGAGCAAGAAGGGTGTTTGAGTATTCCCAATATTTATATGGATGTGAAGCGCCCCGCATTAGTAGAAATAAGTTATAAAGACGAACACGGTCGTCCGCAAACATTACAGGCTGGCGATTTACTTGGACGCTGTATTCAACATGAAATCGATCACCTTAACGGAGTACTATTTGTAGACCGGGTAGAAAATAGTCTGGCTCTCGCGGCTGAACTATCTAAACATAAGTTCTCGTATCAAGCAGTCCAATCAGTTGCTTAAGGTCAATCTTTGTGTACACAATAACTCCGAAAAGTGGTTTATTTTTAGTAGGGAGCTGCATCACCGCCATTGCTGCTGTCGGTTCAGTTTTTGAACTAGCATATGGCAAACCTGTATATGGTTTCTTAGCGACAGGAATTATTCTCGGCATCAGTACTCCCTTGACGGGATGGTTCTTTTGGTCAGCAGTACAGGATACAAAGGCTCACAATAAATAACCCAAGAGACAAGGGAAGGAGGATATCCCCCCCTCCCCCTCTCCCCCGGCTACCCTCCCCCTGAGTTTCAACCTGAATGACGGGCAATAAAGTAAAACGACAAGCACACCTACGGCTAATATCTCTTACCAGTAGTAGTGGTCAGCCAGAAAGTAATTATTCGCTGCGGGAAAAGAGCGAATTAATTATTGGTCGCGACCCTAGCGGACATGTGGTACTAGATTCGATTGTTTATCCGATGGTATCGCGCCGTCACGCAGTCGTGCGATCGCTACCCGCGTCAGTCACGGGTGAAGATAGTTGGCTACTTTGCGATCTTAATAGTGCAAATGGGACTTATTTAAATGGTAAATTGATTCAAGGTTGTCAACAGCTAAATGAAGGCGATCGCTTCACTTTAGGGAGTGATGGTGCTGCTTTTGTCTTTGAATATCAAGTTGATCATCAATTCCGGCAGATCCCTTTGCCTTCGAGTGCCGCAATTATGTCAGCCGCCCAGCTCCAGAATGCTGCTCAAAAACAAGATTCTGTCAGCTTTACCCAATTATTTCCGATTATATCTACAGGCAAAGATTTAACTAACAAGGCTTATTTGATTCCAGGGATTCTCACTGTCATCTTTGTGGTGCTGATGTTTGCGACCGTTGGGCGGTCAAATGCTGCTTTCTTGAACCAGATGCTAGTAGCGATCTACTTAGCCAGTGCTGCCTACTATTTTGTGTATCAGCTTTGTGGAAAATCGAAGCCTTGGTGGGTATTGATATCAGTAGCTATTGCGACATCATTGATTTTGCTGAGTCCAATACTGCCTGCCTTCATTTTTGTCTTTCGCAATATCTTACCTGGTCAGTTGCCGTCAAATATTGAGTCTATTAGCTTCCCAGAATTATTATTGCGAATGTTTTTTGGCGCTGGGTTGATGGAAGAGTTACTGAAAATTTTGCCTGTGCTAGCAGCATATTTGATTGGTAGATTGCTCCCAAACCCTTGGCGCGATAGAATTGGCATTCGTGAACCGCTAGATGGTATTTTGCTGGGAACGGCTTCGGCAGTTGGTTTTACGCTAGTAGAAACACTCGGACAATATGTACCACAAGTGACAATGAACCTAACGGAGGTTGCAGGGAAAGGCGTGGCAGAACTGGCAGGACTGCAATTACTGATACCGCGAATTCTTGGTTCAGTTTCCGGACACATGGCTTACAGCGGCTATCTGGGATATTTTATTGGATTAGCCGTCTTAAAACCACGCAAAAGAGTAGCGATTTTGAGTATTGGCTATTTGACTGCAGCCGGACTCCATGCGTTATGGAATGCGACGGGAGTATTTAGCAGCTTATTACTAGCTGTTGTCGGGGTGTTATCATATGCTTTTTTAACAGCCGCAATTTTAAAAGCCCGAGCACTATCGCCAACCCGAGGGCAAAATTTCGCCACGCGATTTTTAGAATAATTAATTCTCATGTGTTAATTGTGTCAAAGCATATTGAGCAATAGCGAGACTTACTTTAGCTTGCTCAACGTCCGATAGGTCTGTCCAGTCTTTATTTACCTTACTCAGAATAGATTCCACATGAATATCTATCTCTTGACCACGCATGGGATATGCATATGGGCGAGCTAAAATCAGCAAGTCATCTTCTCCCCACTGACTGAGGAAGCCTTGAACACACTGGACTAGTTGATCGGCTTTTGATTGTTGGCTATCCCACAAGCGAACTGCATGATTCGCGATCGTATCGACTAGGAGTTGAGGTACACGTTCAGCAAAACTCGCCAGTTTTGCTTGCAACTGAGAACTATCCTGAGTTGACGGGAGATTAGACCATAAGCTATCTAAATGAGTATAAAAAGCGGCTGCTCCAGCAGTGACTTCCTCGTCTGATAATTCATCCATTGATAACTGCTGCTCTAAATCGGCAAAATAATCTTCTGACGCCGGATCTACTGGGTTCCAAGGATAACAAGTATCGTCGGTTGCAAGCAATACTCTCAAAAGTTCCAATTCCACTTGATTACAATCCGCTGCTGATTGATTCATTCTTTTACTCCTGCTCTGTAAATAAATTAATTTCAATGGGGTACTGAGAGCTACATCTGTTAAAGCTGAATTTCCGCAAGAAATCAGGAAATTACCCAAATAATTTTCTCATTACCTGCATCCAGTGGCTCAACGCTCTCGCCACCGCGTCAATTGTGGCAATTATCGGACTCAATCACAAACTCAAAAATTTCCCCATTCGGATTCCCGAACTTTAGCTGCATTCCCGATGTCAAAATTACTGTCTCTCGATGGATTCTTTGCCAACCATCAGGAGTAGAAATTAATGTTCCGTAGGTGGAACGATCTTCCAAGTGAAAGGTACAAGTCAGCGTTGGCGAAAATACATTGCGGCAAAAAATGTTCGCGTGGTAATTAGAAACAGATTTATCTCCAGTAATGATAATTTCATTTTCTTCAGGTTTGCGCCCAATGCGGTACATTCCCGCGCCTAATGACCAAGTATTGCCTTGTGGTAAGTGCGATCGCAAGCTAGCCAT
>JBBQRU010000036.1:0-39174 GCA_038214545.1 Cyanophyceae cyanobacterium
AACCGACTCAAACAATTAGAAACCGCCCAATCTCAAGGGACGGCACTGCGGCTGTGGCGAGATGGTTGTCCGGGGCTAGCAGTAGCTTATGGACCTGTAGACGCAACCGCAATGGTGGAACGCGCTCTCGCCCTCAGCTACCTAAATGAAAGTGAACCAGTAGAGTTAGAAAGTGACTCCAAGCCGTCCTATCCAGATTTAGGGGTAGATGTGCCAGTAGATGTGTTAGTGGGGTGGGGGAGGGAAGCGATCGCTCTAATTCGTGAAGCTTATCCGGAGGTGCTTTGCACATCTGAGTGGGACAGTGACGTAGAAACTACCAGACTTGTCAACACTAGAGGTTTAGATTGCTACTATACCGACACTACTTTAAGTTGTTATATCTCGGCAGAATGGGTACGAGGGGATGATTTTTTAAGTGTTTCCGACGGGCAAACACAGCGTGGTCAATTAAATCCCCAGCAAGTTGCCAGCCAAATTTTGCAGCGGTTAGATTGGGCAAAAGAAAATGTCACTTCTCCTGGCGGTCGCATCCCCATATTATTTACTTCTAAAGCGGCGGATATGCTCTGGGGAACTGTGCAAGACGCTTTGAATGGCAAGCATGTGCTAGAACAATCATCGCCGTGGGCAGACCGCCAAGGTAAGCTGGTAACTGCTGATACCCTGACTGTCTATCAAGACCCACAGGCGGGTCCTTTTAGTTGTCCTTTTGATGATGAAGGTAAGCCAACGGAAAAATTGGTTTTTATCCAAGATGGAGTGTTGCAGAATTTTTATAGCGATCGCACGACAGGACGTTTGCTAGGTACTGGGACAACAGGTAATGGTTTTCGTCCTGGTCTAGGTAGCTATCCGACACCGGGTTTGTTCAATTTCTTGATTCAGCCTGGGTCGGGTTCCCTAGAAGATTTGATTCGCACTCTGGGGAATGGCTTGATTGTGGATCAGATGTTGGGTGGTGGTGGCAGTATATCGGGAGACTTTTCAATCAATGTAGATTTAGGCTACCGTGTGCAAAATGGCGAAATTACGGGACGGCTCAAAGATACGATGGTCGCGGGTAATGTTTACACTGCTCTAAAGCAACTAATTGCTATTGGTGATGATGTTGACTGGAACGGAAGTTGCTATACTCCTTCACTGATTGTGGAAGGGCTATCCACCACAGTTAGACAAAATTGAGCGTTCTCAGGAGAACTGGGGAACAATCGATGTAGATGAAGTAGATTTTGGGCTGACAATCAATCCGAAATCCCCATTCCCAGGTTCCTGCCTGGAAATAAAAGATCAAATCTTATGGTGCCTCTTGTTCTCACCCAACGGTTTCGCCAATTGTGGAAACCTCGACAGGCTTCTGCGCTGGCGGAAGCTTGCCTAATTGGTCTAGTGGCAGCACTCTCTGCTGTTTTCCTGAAAGTAGGATCGGGATCACTCGGAACATTACGAGTTCATGCGACAACAAATTTCTTGCCGGCGTGGTTCGTACTCCCAACTGTGGGATTAGTGTTGGGCTTTACCTCTGGCTTGCTGGTTGAACGCCTTGCACCAGAGGCGGCGGGTAGTGGTATTCCTCAAGTCAAAGCGGCGCTTGCCAATGTGCCCATCCAACTTTCTTGGCGCGTGGCTGGGGTGAAATTAGTCAGTGCGATTATTGCCTTGGGATCGGGATTAACTTTAGGTAGGCAAGGACCAACAGTCCATGTCGGAGCGGCTTTAGCAGGGGCGCTGAGCCGTGCTGTACCTACTTCACCTCAACATCGACGGCAAATGATTGCGGCGGGTGCGGGAGCAGGTTTAGCGGCAGCTTTTAACGCGCCGATCACGGGGATTTTATTTGTCATTGAGGAGTTACTTCAAGATTTATCAGGTTTAACTTTAGGTACGGCAATTATTGCTTCATTTATTGGTGCTGTTGTCTCGCGGGTTTTGGGCGGTCAGAGTTTAGCCTTAAATGTCACTTTAACTGAACAGGCTCATTTCTTCGACTTGCGAGAATTGCCATTTTTTCTAGTTTTGGGTGTGATGTCGGGGTTGCTGGCTTCGATATTTCATCATGGGCTATTACAAAGCCTCAAAGTTTACAAAAGAATGCACATTAGCTTATCCCTGCGCGTCGGGTTGGCTGGATTTATTTCTGGGGGATTGGTAGCAATGCTGCCGGCAAATTTCCGAGATAATACTGGTTTAAGAGAATTATTTGTGACAGATGATGCTAGCGCTTACTTCGCTGCATTCGCTTTCGTGGCTCAATTTGTCTTGACTTTAGTGGCTTTTGGTTCCGGTGCGCCCGGAGGATTATTTGCGCCAAGTTTGATTTTGGGATCGACTTTAGGCTATGTGGTTGGTGCATGTGAGTTCCAGCTTCTCGGATTTGGCTCACCCACAACTTATGCTTTGGCGGGGATGGGAGCATTTTTTAGCGCGGTGTCGAAAGTGCCAATTACGGCGATCGTCATTGTGTTTGAAATGACTACAGATTTTAATCTGGTATTACCATTGATGATTGGCTCGGTCACATCTTATTTGGTTGCCGAAAGTGTCGCTCCTGGCTCTCTATATAGTAAAATTTTGTGCCTCAATGGCATTAATATCCAAAAAGATCTTCCCGATCAAGGACTGTTAATTGAATTAACAGCCGAACATGTGATGCAAAAACGAGTTGAAGCGATCGCCGAGCAAACGACTCTCGATGAAATAGTCAGAACATTTGCTCAATCTCACCATCGCGGTTTTCCAATCGTAGATCAGGGAAAGTTGGTAGGAATTATCACCCAAGCAGATTTGGCGAAGATTAAACAACGCCAACTGTCTGGAGACGCAACCGTCGGCGAAATTATGACGCCGCAACCAATCACGGTGACTGCTAGTCAAACATTAAGTGATGTACTGTATTTGCTTGATCGCCATCAAATTAGTCGTCTACCCGTAATCGATGGACGCAAGCTAATTGGTATTATTACCCGTGCTGATATTATTCGCGCCGAAGCAAAACATCTGAATTGCCAACTCAGCCAGAAAGGACCGCGACCAGAACCTTCTTATGTAGTCTATCAAACGCGATCGCCGAATATTGGGCGCGGCAGATTATTAGTGCCTTTGGCTAATCCCGAAACCGCAGCTACATTATTACAGTTGGCAGCCGCAATTGCTCGCGATCGCCATTATGAAATTGAGTGCGTCCAAATTATTCTCGTATCCCGTCATAGTTCACCTGCAGAAACGCGAGTGAATACGACCAAAAGTCGCCGATTGCTGCGTCAAGCCGAAAGTTTGGCGAGAAATTTGCAAATTCCTATACATACAGAGATTCGGGTAGCTCACGATCTCGCTCAAGCAATGATCGAAATTATCAATGAACGCCATATTGACTTATTACTCATGGGATGGAAAGGTAATACATCTACCCCTGGGAGGATTTTTGGTGATGTTGTTGATACTTTAATTCGTCAAGCTAGCTGCGAACTAGTGTTGGTAAAATTGGCATACGCGAAAGATATTACTCCCAATACCGCTAATCCCCATTGCTCAATCCCCGTCCCCCCCTCTTTTAACCACTGGCTAGTCCCAATGGCAGGCGGACCAAATGCGCTCTTAGCGATTAAACTCATCCCAGCTTTAGTAACTTTAGGTACAACTCCCTCAATTCAGTTGAGCCAAGTGTTTCCACTGGCGAATACTCACCCAGATTTATCAATTTTGATACAAGCAAGTCGCCAACTTGTGCGGCGGCGGAATTTTTCGAGTCCGGTAATCGCTGTACCGATTAAAGCAGATTCTGTGGCGGAGGGGGTGATTAACTTGGTGAAACGCGATCGCTTTGATGTTGTAGTGTTAGGTGCTTCTTGTGAAGGTTTGTTACAACAGGCGATTAAAGGTAATATTCCCGAAGCGATCGCGTCTGGGGTTGAAAGTACAGTGATTTTAGTTAGAGGAGCACTTGAGGGTTGATTTTGTGGCTTAATAGTCGTAACTCCTAACTTTTACACCATGAGCGCCACTCTCTATCAACAGATTCAAGAATTTTACGATGCCTCCTCCGGTTTGTGGGAACAGGTATGGGGCGAACATATGCACCACGGATATTATGGGGTAGATGGTAAACTCCCAAAAGACCGGCGTCAGGCGCAAATTGATTTGATTGAAGAACTCATCGCCTGGTTGGGGGTGACTAGTGCGTCCAATATTTTAGATGTCGGTTGTGGCATTGGCGGGAGTTCGCTGTATCTTGCCGAAAAGTTTCAGGCGAAGGTGACGGGGATCACTCTGAGTCCAGTCCAAGCGGCGAGAGCAACAGCAAGAGCAGCAGCGGCGGGAATCACAGATGCACAATTTCAAGTAGCAAATGCTCAGAGTATGCCTTTTCCTGATGCATCTTTTGACTTAATTTGGTCGCTGGAAAGTGGCGAACATATGCCTGATAAATATCTGTTTCTCCAAGAGTGCTACCGAGTATTAAAGCCAGGTGGGACTTTGATGATGGTAACTTGGTGTCATCGATCGCTTGTCAAGGCTCCACTCACACCAGACGAACAGCAATTATTGGCAGAGATTTATCGAGTCTACTGCTTGCCTTATGTCATCGCGCTACCAGAATATGAGGCAATTGCTCGGTCATTACCTTTGCAAAATATCCGGACTGCTGACTGGTCAGAAGCTGTCGCCCCATTTTGGGATGTGGTGATTGATTCGGCTTTGAATCCCCAAGCAGTTTTAGGGCTGCTATTTAGCGGTTGGGGGACGATTCAGGCGGCTCTATCTCTGGGATTAATGCGTCAAGGTTATGAATGTGGGTTAATTAAGTTTGGGTTACTTTGTGGGCAAAAGTAGCGTGACGTTTAAATCATCTTTTTTCAAATTCAAAATCAATGCTATGAGTCAGTCCGAGCAAAATTTGCAGTATGGCAGCAACTGGTTATATGCTTTTTGGAAGTTTTCCCGACCGCATACAATCGTTGGTACTAGTTTAAGTGTCTTGGGAGTATATTTGATTGCCTTACATTCCTCATACCCTAACTTATGGCAATTGTTGGGTACTTGGATTGCTTGTTTGTGTGGCAATGTTTATATTGTCGGCTTGAATCAGCTTGAGGATATCGAGATTGACCAAATTAATAAACCGCATTTACCTTTAGCTGCAGGAGATTTCTCGCTGCGGACAGGACAATGGATTGTCGCGGCTTGTGGAATTGGGTCGTTGTTACTAGCTTCGGTTTCGGGACCTTATTTGCTGGGGATGGTACTGATGAGTTTAGCGATTGGGACTGCATATTCTTTACCGCCAATTCGCTTGAAGCGGTTTCCATTTTGGGCGGCTTTATGTATTTTTTCTGTGCGCGGTGCAATAGTGAATTTAGGTTTGTATTTGCACTTTAATTGGGTGAGTCACCAAGTCTTCTCCATTCCTCGCGAAGTCTGGGCATTAACTTTGTTTGTGATCGTGTTTTCTGTAGCGATCGCTATTGTCAAAGATATCCCTGATATGGAAGGCGATCGTTTATACAATATTACGACGTTGACACTCAAAATCGGTCAGCCGGCAGTGTTGAATCTTGCCCGTGGCGTGTTAACTGTTTGTTATTTGGGGATGATTCTGGGTGGGTGGCTGTGGCTGTCTTCCGTGAATTTAGTGTTTCTGGGATTGACTCATGCTGTGGCGCTACTGTTAATGTGGTGGCAGAGTCTGCAAGTTGATTTTCAGGATAAAGCTGCGATCGCTGGTTTTTATCAGTTTATTTGGAAGTTGTTTTTCTTTGAATATCTGATTTTTCCGGCGGCTTGTCTTTTTTGAGTTTAAATTTTAAATAATGTTGGAAATAAACAATTACAGCTACGTAATTACTAGTGGGTTGGTTGGGGTAATTTTTGTGACTTTGGGTTATTTCCTTTGGAAAACTCTGGTTACGTCTAATTGGTTTCAAAAAGGGATCGATCTTTATGAGCAAAAAGATTATGTTGGTGCGGAGGCGGCTTTTCGGCAGGTGATCGGGCTGAATTATAGTAATGATATGGTGCGCTTGCTTTTAGGAGATGTGCTCTTGAAACAAGATAAAGTAGATGTTGCTGAGCAGCAGTTTAGGGAGGTGATTGGGCGTGCTCCGAAAAAGGTGGATGCTTATTTGCGTTTGGGAAATGTTTTGATTCAGAAACAGCAGATGAAGGAAGCGATCGCTATCTTACAACAAGCTAAAGATTTGTTGGAGAAACAGCGCCAAGGCGAAAAAGCGGAAAAGGTCGCTCAGCTTTTACAGAATTTGAGTCGCAATGGCTGAATTAGGCAAAGTTTATTTAGTTGGTGCTGGACCTGGGAATGTCGCTTATCTCACGGTCAGGGCGCAGCAGTTACTGGTGACGGCTGAGGTTTTAATTTACGATGCTTTGGTTGATAGTCAGTTGTTGCAGTTAGTCCCAGATAACTGTCTCAAGTTTGATGTCGGTAAACGTGGTGGTAGAATTAGTACTCCGCAAGTTGAGATTAATCAGTTATTGGTGGCGCAGTGTCAGCAGGGTCGTCAAGTTGTCCGGCTGAAGTCTGGCGATCCGTTTATTTTTGGTCGCTGTACGTCGGAAATTGAGGCGATGGTTGCGGCTGAGTGTGAGTTTGAAGTTGTACCGGGAATTTCTTCCGCTTTAGCCGCACCGTTACTTGCGGGGATTCCTTTGACAGATCCGGTTTTAAGTCGGAGTTTCGCTGTGTGTACGGCGCATGAACCTGAACATTTAGATTGGGGCGCTTTAGCACGGCTGGAGACAGTGGTAATTTTAATGGGTGGGAGGTGTCTCCCGGAGATTGTCGCGGCGTTGGTGAGAAATGGGCGGGTTTTGGCTACCCCTATTGCTATCATTCGCTGGGCGGGAACTTCTCAACAACAAGTCTGGTGTGGGCAATTAGGTAATATTGTGGAGAAAACGGCGGGTGTGTCTTTATCGCCGGTGGTGATTGTGGTTGGTGAGGTTGTCGGTTGGCGACGCTATTTACAAGTGGACAATTTTATGCAAGAGGATGCAAAAACTTTAAATATGTCAATCCCTCTTCAGGGTAAAACAATTCTGGTTACACGCGCTGCTGGACAAGCAGGTCAATTTAGTTTACGCCTCACCAAACTTGGCGCAACTGTGATTGAAATGCCAACTCTGGAAATTCATCCTCCCACAAGTTGGGAAAATTTAGATCGGGCGATCGCTAATTTAGCTGATTTCCACTGGTTAGTTCTCACTTCTACCAATGCTGTAGATTACTTTTTTGCCCGACTGTTGGCTTTGGGTTTAGATACTCGGGCGCTAGCTGGGGTGAAAATTGCGGTGGTAGGAGAAAAAACATCTAAAAGTTTGCAACAGCACTCTCTACAGCCAGATTTTACTCCGCCAGAATTTGTCGCCGATTCCTTAATCAAGCATTTTCCCGAACAATTAGCGGGCAAAAAGGTATTGTTTCCCAGAGTGGAAACGGGAGGACGGGAAGTTTTGGTAAAAGAGTTTACAGATCAAAATGCCGAGGTGGTTGAGGTCGCCGCCTATCAATCTTGCTGTCCGGAGACGATTGACCGGGTGGCAAAAACAGCTTTATTACAAAAATCTGTAAATATAATTACTTTTGCTAGTTCTAAAACGGTTACGTGTTTTCACGAGTTACTTAACCGGATACCGGAGAGTAAGGAGCAATTTTTAGATGGTGTTTGTCTGGCATCGATTGGTCCGCAAACTTCAAAGAGTTGCGTTGATTTGTTAGGAAGAGTTGATGTTGAAGCCCAAAATTATACATTAGATGGTTTAACTTTGGCAATTAGTGACTGGGCTGTTAAAAATACCCTTTAATTAAAATGTTCAAGGTAATATGATCTGTCTAGTGTGTTCAATTTGATTGAAGATGGGCAATGAGGAAATGTCGAGATATCCGCTCACTGGCAAACCGTCAGAAAAATCTGGCGATCGCTTGTCATCAAGCAGTAAGAGTGAATCAGAAGAGGGGATGCTGCTGCTAAACCTAGATGGGATTATCCAAAGTTGTAATGACAGTGCGGCGCGGATTCTCGGATTGACTACTCAACAACTACTGGGTAGAAGTTGTATAAATCTGCCTTGGCAAGTTATTCATGAAGATGGTTCACCCTTTTTAAGTGAAGATTTTCCGGCAATGGTGACATTACGGACAGGTAAACGCTGTGCCAATGTCGTTATGGGATTGTATAAACCAGATGGTGAGCTAGTTTGGTTATTGATTAACTCGCAGCCGTTATTTCAAACGGATACAAATAGTCCTAGCGCAATTATCACTACATTTATTGAGATCGCTCAAAAGGCGGAAACAGCCCTAGAACCGATAACTGATAGCCAACGGATTGAGGCGGATATTTATCAAAGTGACGAGTTTAAACGATGTATTTTAGATAGCCGTCATGATTGTATCAAGGTTTTAGACTTAGAAAATCGGATCTTGTACATGAATCCTGGTGGAATGTGCTTGCTGGAGATCGATGATTTTTCCAGTTGTGTCTATTGTGATTGGCTAGACTTTTGGCAAGGAGAGGATCGCTTAGTCGCTTCCGTTGCACTCGAATTGGCAAAAACAGGCGAAGTTAGCCGGTTTATTGGTTATTGTCCGACTCTTAAGGGTAAGCCCAAATGGTGGGAAGTGGTGGTGAGTCCGATTCTGGATGCGACAGGGCGTTTAGACCGTCTGTTATCAATTTCCCGCGACATCACCGAACGCTATCAAGTAGAACAATCACTTTCCCAAGCCTTGAAGAAGGTGAACTTCCACATGGAAAATTCTCCTTTAGGGATAGTTGAGTGGGATCGGGAGTTCCGTGTGACTCGTTGGTCAAAAGCAGCGGAAAAGATTTTTGGCTGGCGGTCTGAGGAAGTGGTCGGATTGCACTTCAGCGATTGGGAATTTGTGTATCCGGAGGATGCTGAGGCTGTGAGTCAGGTTATGTACCAGATGTTGGAACAAGAGTCGCAGACTGTTTCTCAGAATCGCAACTACGCTAAAGACGGCTCGATTGTACATTGTGAGTGGTATAACTCCGTACTAGTAGATGCATCTGGTAATGTGGTGTCAATGTTTTCATTAGTGCAGGATATTAGCGATCGCGTTCGCATTTTACAACGGGAACAATTAGCACGGACGGAAGCTGAAACAGCCAATCGCCTTAAAGATGAATTTTTGGCTGTACTTTCCCATGAGTTGCGATCGCCACTCAACCCAATTTTAGGCTGGTCAAAGCTGCTCTTGACTCGGAAGTTTGATGAGGTCAAAACCACTCAAGCACTAACAATTATTGAACGCAATGCCCAACTCCAAGCCCAACTTATTGAAGATTTGCTGGATGTATCGCGCATTCTCCAAGGCAAATTGACTCTCTCATTTGCACCTGTGAGTTTAGTGTCGGTGATTACCGGGGCTTTGGAAACTGTGCGGTTGGCGGCGGAAGCTAAGTCAATTCAACTTCAGACAGTATTAGATTCAGTTGGACAAATTTCTGGCGATTCGGCACGCTTACAGCAAATTGTTTGGAATTTACTTTCAAATGCAATTAAGTTTACGCCCTCAGGTGGTCAAGTTCAAGTACTGCTAGAAAAAAGTGGTACATATGCTCAAATTCAGGTAGTGGATAATGGTAAAGGAATTAGTGCTGACTTTTTACCCTATGTGTTTGATCACTTCCGCCAAGCTGATAGCGCTACAACGCGCAAATTTGGTGGCTTGGGATTGGGACTGGCGATTGTCAAGCAATTAGTTGAATTACATGGCGGGACAATTCAAGTTGAAAGTCCAGGAGAAGGACAGGGCGCTATTTTTACGGCTAGACTACCATTGCTGAATAATCAGTGTAAAGAGGATGATTGTTCTAGCTTACCGATAGTCGTTGATTCTTTGTCTTTGGTAGGGTTAAATATATTAGTTGTGGATGATGAAACTGACTCACGAGACTTTGTTGGCTTCGTGCTAGAAGAAGCCGGAGCAATTGTAAATTCTGTATCATCTGCTACCGCTGCCTTAGCAGTATCACTGCCGTCATTTAACGTTTTGGTCAGTGATATTGGGATGCCGGAAATGGATGGTTACATGTTAGTACGAGAATTGCGGACACGCGGTATCAAGCAAAATGGGCAGATTCCGGCAATCGCCCTCACTGCTTACGCAGGGGAATATGACAAAGAACAGGCGCTGGCTGCTGGGTTTCAAATGCACTTATCTAAACCTGTTGAACCAGCTACATTGGTTCAGGCTGTTAAAAGTCTGATGAAGTTGGCTTGAACCACAAAGGAAGCTTTTTTAGCAATATTCGTCAGTAATATTAGAAAAATGGTCTGATGCGGGTAGCAATAGTTAGTATAAAAAGGGGTTGAATCCTATTCTATACATCGAATACGTGCTCGTACTAGCAATGTTTTACTTTCTAAATGAAAATCCGCTCAAAGGATGGGAAAACTTACGCTTAAGCCAAATTTATACTAGGGAATTACGTAAAACACGTAAAAAGGACTCGCTTCGGAGTTGGTTATGCAATCGCTAAATCAGATACGCGATCGCATCCAAAGACTTGTGAATTGCCTGCGGCGAGGAATAAGTAGTTTACGTTGCCACCTGATTTTATTAATACTACTGACAGTAATTCCCGCTTTTGGCTTAGCATTATATACAAATGTTGAGTCTCGCCACTTAGCGATCGCAACAGTGGAAGACAAGTCCGTTCGGATACTAGTCTTAAATTTAACTAGTTTAGCAGTTGTAGCAATTATTGCTTTAGCTGCAATAAGTATTGGTAGTAATTTGTTTGTTTTACGACGCGTGCGATCGCTACTATTCGCAACACAGCAGTTAGCGGCTGGCAATCTCAGTGTCCGGATTAAGCCGTCTTCAACAGCAGGAGAACTTAACCAGTTGGCTCAAGCTTTTGATATTATGGCTGATTCGTTGGAACAGTCCCAAAGACGGCGCAACTGGGCAGAGGCAATGTTACGTGGGAGTGAACGCCGCTATCATCATTTAGCTGCATCGGCTCCTGTCGGCATTTGCTGGATTGATTTGAGGGGAGACTGCATATATGTCAATGATCGTTGGTGTCAGATGACGGGTTTAAGCCAGGAATTCGCTTTAGGTAGTGCTTGGGGACAAACTTTGCATCCTGAAGATCGTTTAGTTATTGCTCAATGGACACAAGCCGTCACCGCAAAATTATCTTGGCATTCAGAGTTTCGTTTTTTACGCGCAGATGGCAGTGTAATTTGGGTTTTTGCTCAAGCAGTCCCGGAGATGACACAAGATGGTGACGTTACTGGTTATATTGCCACAATTACTGATATTAGCGATCGCCTACGAGCGGAAGCAGAACTCAAGCAACGAACTTTTTATGATGCACTGACAGGGTTGCCGAATCGCGTTTTATTTTTAGAGTTACTCCGAGAAGCGATCGCTAAGAGTCAACAACACAACACTGTATTTGCAGTATTGGTATTAAGTTTGGATCGCTTTCAATTAATTAAATATACTTTGGGATACCAGGTAGCGGAACAACTCCTAATCGCCACCGCCCACAAATTAACTGCCTGTTTGCGCCAAACTGATACGATTGCCAGGATGGGAGCAGATGAGTTTGCAATTTTACTTCTAAATCTCCAAGAATTATCCGCAATCCGGACTGTTGCCGATTTAATTAATCAGGAATTGGCTGTGTCTTTTCACTTGAATCGAGAGGAAGTGTTCTCTAGCGCTAGTATGGGAATTGTGCCCAGTTCTCTGGGTTATGACCAGCCAGAAGATTTTTTACAGGCTGCGGATACTGCTTTGCATCAGGCGAAATTATTGGGTAAAGCGCGTCATGTTGTGTTTGATCGGACGATGCACGCTGGGGCTTTGGAACGATTAAATTTAGAGATGGATTTGTTACGCGCGATTGAACACCAACAATTTCAAGTTTACTATCAGCCAATTGTCTCAATCATGACTAGTAAGCTAAGTGGTTTTGAAGCTTTAGTGCGCTGGTTGCATCCTACTAAAGGTATAATTTCTCCCCTAGAGTTTATCCCTTTGGCAGAAGAAGCTGGACTGGTAAGTTGGATCGATCACTGGGTACTACAGGAAGCTTGCCGTCAGCTAGGACAATGGCAACAAAAGTTTAATGCCCTACCTGTAACAATTAGTGTGAATTTATCCAGCTTACAGTTATCTCAAATTGGCTTGATTGAACGCGTGGCTCGCATATTACAGGAAACTGGAATTAGTGGACAGAGTTTAAAGTTAGAAATTACTGAGAGCATGATGATGCTTAATTCGGGTTTAGAAATCACTGTGCTCAAACAGTTAAAAAACTTGGGAATTCAACTGTCGATTGATGACTTTGGAACTGGTTATTCTTCTTTGTCACGGTTATACCAATTACCAATTGATACTTTAAAAATCGATCGCTCTTTTGTCAATCGCATCGGATTCGATCCAGAAAGTCTAGAAATCTTACGGACAATTATTAACCTCGCCCATAACTTAGAAATGGATGTGATTGCGGAGGGTATAGAAACAGAAGAACAATTGTTACAGTTGAAATTATTACATTGTGAGTACGGTCAAGGTTTCTTGTTTTCGCAACCCGTTGATAGTGAGACAGCACTGAAATTAATCGCCGATTGTCATTAAGGAGTGAAATATGAGGATTATTGGATTGACTGGCGGAATTGCCACAGGTAAGACAACTGTAGCTAATTATCTGGCGACTACTTACCAGTTGCCAATATTCGATGCAGATATTTATGCGCGGGAAGCTGTCGCTGCTGGTACACCGATATGTGAAGCGATCGCGACTCGTTACGGTAGTCAAATTTTACTCAGTGATGGTAATCTCGACCGCCAGCAGTTGGCGGAGATCATTTTTAATGACCGAGAGGAACGAACTTGGGTAGAGGGGTTGATTCATCCTCAGGTACGCGATCGCTTTTTGCACGAAAGTCAAGCATTATCTGTACCGATAGTGGTATTTGTTGTACCTTTGTTATTTGAAACGGGGATGACTAATTTAGTTACAGAAATCTGGGTAGTGTATTGTTCTCCAGAACAACAACTACAAAGATTGATACAGCGGAATAATTTGACTCGCGAACAAGCAGCAGTACGAATTAGTAACCAATTACCGATTACAGAAAAGGTAGCACTCGCTGATGTCGTCTTAGATAACTCGGCGACACTCGAAGTATTACTGCAGCAGGTACAGGTAGCTACAGTTGGGTTATACTCACGCTTAACCCAACCAACTTCTAACAATTAAGATTCAACTTTAAATTTCTCTGTAATCCGTTTCATCGCTTCCACGACATTCTCCCGACTGTTAAACGCGGAGATGCGGAAGTAGCCTTCACCTGCAGCCCCAAAACCCGATCCCGGTGTTCCCACAACATTACAAGCATGTAATAACTTATCAAAGAAATCCCAGCTAGAGAGACCATTCGGGGTTTTTACCCAAACATAAGGTGCATTGACGCCGCCATATACCTGTAAACCAGCCGCAGTTAATTCTGCACGAATAATTTTGGCATTTTCCATATAAAAGTTGACTAATTCCTTGATTTGTGATTTTCCTGCTTCTGAGTAAACCGCCTCAGCACCGCGTTGTACCACGTAAGATACACCATTGAATTTGGTTGATTGACGGCGATTCCACAGCTTCCACAACTCTACGTCGGTTCCATCGGAGGCTTTGGCTTTAAGGGTTTTGGGTACAGCTGTCAACGCGCAGCGAGTACCTGTAAAACCAGCATTCTTGGAGAAAGAGCGAAACTCAATCGCACATTCCCGTGCGCCGTCAATCTCGTAAATTGAATGGGGAAGATTTGGGTCGGTGATGAATGCTTCGTATGCTGCATCAAAGAAGATAATTGAGTTATGTGCTTTGGCGTAATCTACCCAGGCTTTGAGGTGTTCTTTAGTCGCAGTTGCTCCTGTTGGGTTATTTGGGAAGCAGAGATAAATTAAATCCGCTTTCTGGGTGGGAATTGCGGCTGTAAAATTGTTTTCGGCGGTAATTGGCATGTAAACTAAACCGCTATACTCGCCGCGATCATTAGCATCTCCTGTATGCCCTGCCATGACGTTGGTGTCTACGTATACCGGGTAAACGGGATCGGTGACAGCAATGGTGTTGTTGTCGCCAAAGATATCGAGAATATTGCCATTGTCGCATTTAGAACCGTCGGAGATGAAGATTTCGGAGGCGTCAACTTCGCAACCGCGTGATTGAAAGTCATGAGTGGCGATTTTCTCGCGTAACCAGGCGTAACCTTGTTCTGGTCCGTATCCTTTAAATTTATCGCGATCACCCATGTCTTCTACAGCTGTAATCATTGCTGTTCGACATGCTTCTGGTAGCGGTTCGGTGACATCGCCTATACCTAGGCGAATGATTTTGGCGTCTGGATGGGCGAGGGCGAAGACGTTGACTCTTCGGGAAATTTCGGGGAATAGGTAGCCTGCTTTGAGTTTGAGGTAGTTGTCGTTGATGGTTGCCATTGGGAGTTGCGGTTGTAGGGGATCTACATATTATTTCAGAAAAGGGGAAACGCAGAGTTCTTCGCGGAGGGGGCGCGGAGTTCTTCGCGGAGGTATTTATATCCGAAGATGGAGTGCGTGGGTTTGGGGAGGATTTAGGCTTGGGTTTTAGATGGTTGCAGTTGTTGGCTATACATTTTTGGTTCATACTGCAATGACGATGGGAGCTACTTTAGTCATAAATGAGCGGTGATTTTCAGGAATGACAATCAGGTTGGTGCGGAGTTAGAGCGGCTTGAGGAAGATTCGCAGCGGGAGAATAATTGGAAGCGTTGGGGACCTTATTTGTCGGAGCTTCAGTGGGGTACGGTTAGAGAAGACTATTCGGCTGATGGGTTTAGTTGGGATTATTTTCCCCATGAACATGCTCGTAGTCGTGCTTATCGTTGGGGTGAGGATGGACTTTTGGGTATGTGCGATCTCAAATTCCAAGTAAATTGGCGATCGCCTCTGCTAATCGATCTGGCTCAACTGGTTTGGCAATATGCATTTGAAAACCGGCGGCGAGTACCTGCTCTTGGTTGGTTTCGCCTGCGTAAGCGGTGAGAGCGATCGCTGGAATCGTAGCAATCTGTTCTGGGAGGGTTCTTACTTGGCGAATTAGCATATAGCCGTCCATTTCTGGCATCCCGATGTCACTAACTAATAAATCGGGTTTCTCTTGAGGTAGTGCATTTAGAGCCACAGATGCTGAAGCGAATGCTATTACCGTCGCTCCATATTGTTCGAGGGTGAAGGTAATTAAATCGCGGGTATCTGTATCATCATCTACTACGAGAATCCGCAAGCCTTGTAAATTTACTGAGGAGTTAGATTCGCGAATGTCCTGATTTGGTTCGTCAGCCGTAGTCATTAGTGGAAGTTTTACAGTGAAAGTTGCCCCCTGTCCTTCACCTGGACTATCTGCACGGACAGTACCGCCGTGGAGTTCTACTAAATGCCGCACGATCGCTAACCCCAAACCTAATCCACCAAATTTTCGGGTAGTGGTGCTATCAGCTTGACGGAAGTAATCGAATACGTAAGGTAGAAAGTCTGATTCAATACCTTTACCTGTATCGCTAACTGTAATTTCCGCGTATTCTGCTACGCGTTCTAGGCGAATTTCCACCCGTCCGCCTGCTGGGGTGAATTTTACCGCATTGGAAAGTAAATTCCAGATCACTTGCTGTAGGCGACCAGCATCTCCTGAGACTGAACCGATGTTGGGTTCAAGTACGGTAGTCAGTTGAATTGACTTAGCTTCAACGGCTAATCGCAAAGTTTGCATTGCAGCGGCGATCGTCGATGCCAAATTCACAGGGTAAATACTCATGCTGAGTTTGCCTTGCAAAATTCGCGAGACATCCAGCAAATCTTCAATTAATTGTGCTTGAAGTTGGGCGTTACGCTCGATGGTTAAGAGTGCGTAATCAATCTTAGCTGCATCAAAGGTGCGTGTTCGCAAAAGCTTTACCCAACCTAAAATGGGGTTAAGAGGTGTTCTCAATTCATGGGATAATACTGCCAGAAATTCATCTTTAACTCTATTGGCTGTCTCGGCTTGTTCGCGGGCAATTTGTTCCGCTTCATACAGACGTGCTCTTTCTAAAGCTTGGGCACATTGCTGAGCTAGCGCTAGCATAAATGCACAATCTGCTTCTGTAAAATCCCGGCTTTCGGCAAAACTTAATCCCAGCGCTCCCACTACCCGATTTTTTGCTATTAATGGGATGGTGGCAATTGCGTGGCTTTTAGAGGCAATATATTGATCTGCTATATCGGGATATTTGACGCGATACTCTTCGCGCGATCGCACCAAAACTAACTGCCTAGTGCGGATGGCATCGGTAATCGGAATCGAAGTTGTTAAAGGTGTGTGGCGAAAAGGCTCGAGATCTGAATCGGTATAACCAAGGCTCGCCACAATCTCGACTTCATCCTCTTGAGCATTTATCTGACCGATCCACCCTCTACCAGCATTAAGTGCAGCTAACATGCGATCGAGTAAAATTTCGTTTATTTCATCTGTGGTTAATGCTTGAGCTAGAGTAGCTGTCATTTTCTGCAATTGAGAAATTCGGTTCACACTCTTTTCAACTAGTTGTCGCGCCTCGACAGAGTCAGTTACTTCCACGCCAAAGTGGAGTATTGTCTCGAAGTTGCCTTCAGCATCGCGCATCGGCTGATATACAAAATTGAAAAACCCTTGGCTGAGATTACCGTCATGACAACGGTCTAGCATTGCTGGCATTTCCTTGCCAACAAACACTTCACCTGTATGGCAAACGCGATCGAAAAGTTCAAAGAAGCCTTGCCCTTCTAATTCTGGATGTGCTTCACGGACACTTTTACCCACAAGCTGACGATTTCCCAAAAGCTGGCATAAGGCAGAATTTGCCAATAAATAGACTTGATCCGAAGCTCGGATCACACTAACAATAGCAGGCACTTGCACAAATATGTCTTGCAGCCGTTGCCGTTCGGCTTCTACTTCCGTCCGGATAGCTCGTTCCTGCTGGACTGCTGCTCGCCTCAAGCGTGCCAATTCCAGTGTAGCGCTGACTCGCGCCAACAGTTCGCGGGCAGAAAAGGGCTTGATCAGGTAATCGTCTGCTCCGGCTTGGAGTCCCTCAATCTTAGCTTCTTCCCCAGCGCGGGCAGATAAAAGAATAACCGGAATCTCTCGCGTGTACGGATCGCTCCTCAACTCACGCAGCAATTCAAAACCATTCAACCCAGGCATCATGACATCACTTAAAATCAAGTCTGGAAGCTGTGTGCGAGCAACAGAGAGCGCCGAAGTACCATTTGACACTACGGCAACATCATACTGCTGACTTAACAACCGCTGCACGTAATCGCGCATATCGGCATTATCGTCAGCCAGGAGAATGCGGGGAGTGGGGGAGTTCGGTCGTTCGGTCGTGTCCGATGGGGAGAGTGGGGGAGTGTCCCCATCCTCTGTTGGTAGCCAGCGTAATGCTTCCTCAACATAGGCTTTTGCGCCTTTGGGCGTTGATGTCAAGGTATGAGATGTGCTGATTTGCTCGCTTGGGAGATGGGCTGATCCAGTAGGAATCAAAACTGTAAAGCAGGTACCCTCGTCTACTACACTGCTGACATGGATAGTACCTCCATGCAGTTTCACTAACTCTTGAACGAGTGATAACCCAATTCCAGAACCTTCGTAAGTACGTCCTCGCGCACCTTGTACGCGATGAAACCGCTCAAATAGATGGGGAATTTCTTCAGCCGGAATTCCCGTACCTGTATCTCGAACTGATAATGCAATGAATTTTGGATTTTGGATTTTGGATTTTTCATGGGAATCCTCTACCAATGTAAGGTCGTCTGCGGGTTGGAGAGACACGGAGATCTCCCCGACAAATGTAAATTTCAAAGCATTCGAGAGGAGGTTGAGGACAATTTTCTCCCACATCTCGCGGTCTACATACACTAATTCATCTAAAGGCGGGCAGTTGACTGTCAACTGTAAGCCTGCACGTTCAATCGCTGAACGAAAAACGCTGGCTAATTCTATAGTCAATATTGCCAGATCGGTTGGTTCATAAGTTGCCTGCACTCGTCCAGCTTCAATCCGCGAGAAGTCAAGTAAGGTGTTAACTAGCTTAAGTAAGCGCAGTCCATTGCGTTGTACCATCTCTAACTGTGAGCGTTCAAGTGCTGGTAGTGGACTCGAAGGATTGATTAATGTATCCTCCAGCGGACCGAGCATCAAAGTTAGGGGAGTGCGAAACTCGTGGCTGATATTGCTAAAAAAGATAGTTTTGGCGCGGTCTAATTCTGCTAAAGCTTCGGCTCGTTTGCGTTCTTCTTCATGAGCGCGAGCGTTGGCTAAAGCAGTGGTAATGTATCCTGCCACCATATGATAAAAGTTGCGATAATCGTCATCTAGTTCTCTACAAGGATTAACTCCCACAACTAGCAGTCCTGTCAGTGAATCTTGTCCTACAGAATGTAGGGGTAGTACCAATGCCGATTTGGGAAAAGCCCACGGACCCAAGGCTACAAAATGTTGCGGTACCTCCACAAGAATCGCATCTCGACTTTGCACGACTTCACTCAAAGACCAAATTGTCTCGTCTGCTGCCGTCAAGTCTACATAATCTTGACCTGCAGAAGTATCTACTAAAGTACTTTCATAAAGTACGGCAATGCCAGATTCAACAAGGTAAATTAAGGCAAAGGGAATGTCAATAGAATTACTGGCAATAGTTTGAATTGCCATTTGACAAGCTTGTTCTACCGTTTTTGCCTGTCCTGCTTGAGCCGCCAAATCCCGCAGAGTTTGCAGTCGTCGTTCGCCTAACACCCGTAACGTAGTTTCACTAACGGCAGAGAAAGCGCCTCCAATTTGTCCTGTTTCTAAAATAATCGGACTGTAGGAGTAGGTAAAATATGCTTCTTCTGTGTAACCATAGCGATCAACAAGCAGCAGCATGTCATCAGACCAAGTTGCCTGCCCAGTAGTGAGAACTCCTTCGAGTTGCGAGCCAATAATATCCCAGATCTCTGGCCAAACTTCTTTTCCTGGTCGTCCCAAGGCTTGAGGATGTTTGGTCGCCCCTAAAACTGGTCGCCAAGCATCATTATAAATCACGACCAGATCTTGTCCCCACCAAATTACCATTGGGAACCGCGATTTCAAGCAGATACTCACTGTAGTCCGCAGGCTTTGAGGCCAGTTCTCAACTGCACCCAGGCTCGTTGCTGACCAATCAAACTCACTCATGAGAGTACCCATCTCGCCACTGTCGGCAAATAAGTCTTTTGCTGTGTTCATTTTTGCTTCAGTCACGAGCTTCGACTCCCATTCACTAATCAAAATTCTAATACGGTTGCAAGCTGCTTTGGAGTCGACATCATGACTTATTTGTTTACCTGCATCTGTTTAACTACGCACTCTTACGTTATGAAAAATGGCAGCCTAAAATCCAACGCTCAAGCTGAAATAGCATGTACTTTGCTTAATTATGGGCGAAAAGCTGAATTTTCGGTAAAAAGATAGTCAGATCTATCAGAGGTGATCATATCTAGAACACAAATCTACCTCTTAAGGTAGATATGCTAGCTTTAGATATTGAATGAAAGTTATAAAAGCAAGTTTATCCTATGCGACTAACGCCTAACAGCGAGTCAAGACAGCGTGACCAAAGATGTCTATACTAAGGTCTGGCTAAAATTGCTTGAAATCGCTTATTTTTTCTTAAGCTATCTAAGTCTTTGTCAGTTTTGGCTAAGGGTAAATATTTAGCTGGATTGAGCTTGATGGCTTGAGAGATATGATCGACAGCTAAGGTGGTTTTACCCTGACAGGCATAACAGTAGCCTTTGTTATAAATACCGTTGGCGTGGTCGGGTTTAATTTCTAGAGAATGGTCAATTTTTAAGAGTGCTTCGCGATATTTGCCGAGTTTGGCGAGGGCGTAACCTTGATTGTCCCAGGCTTCGTAGTTATTGGGATCGGCGGCGATGGCTTTTTCATATGAATCTACGGCTTCTTTGAGTCTTCCTATTCGTCGCAGAGTTATACCTCGGTTGTTCCAAGCGTGGGTTTCTTGAGGATTGATTTCAATTGCTCGGTTGAATGAGGATAGGGCTTCTTCTTCCCGGTTTACTTTTCCCAACATATTACCGCGATTGATCCAAGCGTTGAGGTAGTTTGGGTCAATTTCAATGGCTTTGTCAAAGCTCTCTATCGCTTCTTGTTCTTTATCCCAAGTCATAAACGCACAGCCTCGGTTATACCAAACATTTGGGTCGTCTGGTTGAATGCTGATTGCTTGGTCGTAGCTGCGAATCGCTGCTTTGAAGCGTCCTAAAGTGGTTAAGGCGCTACCTCTGTTTGTGAAAGCTTTATAATAGCTGGGATTAAATTCTAGGGAGCGTTCGTAAGCATTTAATGCTTCTGTGTGTTTTCCTAATTGGGTGAGGGAGTTGCCTTTTGAATCCCAAGCTGCGTAATCTTGCGGATATAAGGATAGCAATCGCTCGAAGTTGGCTACTGCTTCAGAGTGTTTGTTCCACTCAGCTAAGACCAAACCTCGATTTGTTAAAGCGCGGTGATCTATAGGATTGAGGGCGAGGGTGCGGTCAAAATCTGTTACTGATTCGGCGTAGCGTTGGAGGTGTCCGAATACTAAGCCACGAATGCACCAAGCGTCTCTATAATTTGGGTCAAGCTGAATCGCCGCACTTAAATGCGCGATCGCCGCCTCTAATTCTCGGGCTTCAAACAGTCGAATACCTTCTTCAAATAAAGTCGTAGCAGTTGCTTCTGTGTGCGGCTTCATAGAAACATAGTTCCTGAAACGGCTTGAGTAAAGTGTGTCAATTACGTGTTATTTTATCAGAAAAGCGTAACTAATGATAAAAATTTTACATATTACTCTTCCTCTCCTGCAACTCCTGCTGGGCTGACCTTATAGGGTACGCGTGGGCTGCATCCCAAACAAAAACGCCCCAGAGGATATCTGGAGCGGGTTTGTGCAACTTAGTGTTGCGGTGCGGGGTACATAAAATGCCCCGGTTTAAGTATAAGAAGTTCACATGTAATCTGATCCAAGGTGATTCAACCACATTCCGGAAGAATTTGCAAGGACTGCAATTTTATTTCCCTACTCTCCCCAAACCCGACACCCAACACCCCACACCCCGTTTCATAACTCGACCGTGCGGCTGATGTAGGCTCAAGTCTCAAGACCGAAAATATTGTTTCTAGAACAATCATTGCAAGGGGACAGATCGTGGATATTAGTAGAAGAGGCTTTCTGAAGACAGCGTCAATTTCTAGTTTAGTCGCGGCATCGCTTGCGGCTTCAGAAGGATTCTTCAAAAAAATTCAAGCCGATGAATCGAATCAGCAATCAATCATCGCCGCAAATCCAGAAATTACTCGACACGGGGAGATGATTTATCGTGTACTAGGAAGCACAGGCGAAAAAGTGTCTGTTATCGGCTTAGGTGGTCATCACATTGGTCGGCAGAAAGATGAACAAGAGAGTATCAAGATCATCCACAGCGCCATTGACCGGGGAATTAATTTCATGGATAACAGTTGGGATTATCACAATGGTGGTAGCGAAATTCGCATGGGTAAAGCACTCCAAGGTGGTTATCGCCAAAAGGTCTTCTTGATGACCAAAATTGACGGTCGCACCAAGCAGTCCGCCGCTATGCAAATTAACGAATCGCTACAGCGTCTGCAAACAGACCATGTAGATTTAATGCAATTTCACGAGAATATTCGCCTTGAGGACCCAGACCGCATTTTTGCCTCTGGTGGTGCTTTTGAGGCAATGCTAGAAGCGAAAAAAGCTGGCAAGGTTCGCTATATTGGCTTTACAGGGCACAAAGATCCTGTAGTACATCTGCGAATGTTGGAAATTGCTGCTAGTAATGGGTTCCGTTTCGATGCGGTGCAAATGCCACTAAATGTGATGGATGCCCATTTTCGGAGTTTTGAACAAAAAGTTTTGCCCACACTGGTGAAGGAAGGTATTGGTGTGTTAGGGATGAAGTCGATGGGAGATCAGATTATTCTGAAGAGTAATACTGTCAAACCGATTGAATGTCTCCACTATGCCATGAACTTGCCAACTTCGACGGTGATTACAGGTATTGATAGTTTACAAATTCTGGATCAGGCGTTTGAAGCAGTGCGGACATTTCAGCCGATGAGTCAACAACAGGTGTCAGCATTGCTAGCGCGAACTGCTAATGCGGCAGCTAAAGGGCAGTACGAATTATTTAAAACAAGTAATAAATTTGACAGTACTGCCAAGAATCCTGAATGGTTGGGGTAACTTTACAGAATTAAAAATTTGCGTACCGTCAGGTCAGCATTGCGATCGCGGCATGATTTGTGTTTAGATATTTCTTCTATACCCTCACTTCATGCTGCGATCGCTTCTCAAAATGCAAATATTGAAATGGGATAATTTATTCAGCTTGCGGTGTGTACCTTTGACGAGTGGTTGTTGCTAACAAGAACACGGCAAAAGTCAGTCCCCCAGCCAAGTATAAAGGTATACTATAAGTTCGAGGATCAGATTGATGAATTAGCATTCCGGCAATTACTGGCCCAACTGCATTGGCGATACTTAAATAAGATGCGTTCAAACCCATTGCGGTTCCTTGGTCTGCTGGTTTAGCATTGAGTGAAATCAGTGTATTCACCATTGGTTGCACTAGAGAAGTGAAAAGGGCGAATAGCACAGTAACTAGCACGAAATAAACAAGATTCGGGAAAATTGGCATTAGTACCAGCGATATACTGCGGACAAATAATGCAATCAACAATATCCCCACAACGCTAAATCGGCGCATAAGTAAAGATACTCCCCATGTCTGTGTAATTACCCCAAGCACACCAAATAGGAGAAATAACAGTGTTAAAGACTGGTTGTTTTGACCTAATATACGCAAAAAATAAGGTTGAAAGGCATAGGTGAAAATGGTAAAAGTTGTCCCAATCAAGAAATTGGTAATTAGCAAAATGCCGACTTTCGGTATTGCCAAACCTGTAATTAAACTGCCCAATCCTAAATCAAAAATATTGCGGGATGCATCAGCTTTATGTTGCAATGTCTCTGGCAAAAGAAAGATTGTTACCAATAATCCGATGAAGGCGATCGCTCCAGATACTAAAAAAGCCGCGCCTAAGGAAATATTCTGTGCTAGTAAACTGATAACGGGACCTAAAACAAAACCTAAACCCAAAGCTGCACCATTAATCCCAAACCCTTTCGCCCGATTGGCAGGAGTGGTAACATCAGAAACAATCGCCTGAGCAATAGAAGCATTACCGCCAGTGATCCCATCCAAAAAGCGAGCCGCAAATAAAACCATTGCGGTTGTCGCCGTTCCCGCAATTAAATTGGCGATTACAGTCCCTCCTAAACTAATAATCAGTAACGGTTTTCTGCCAAAGCGATCTGAGAGTTTGCCAATTACTGGAGTGGCGAAGAATTGAGATAAAGAATAGATAGAAAATAGTAAACTTGTTTGCAACTCGTTCAAACCAAATTGCTTACCGTAAAGGTATATAATCGGAATTAAAATTGTTAAGCTCAGCGAATTAATTAAGGAAATTAATGCCGTAATCCAGAAGTTTCGGTTCATGTTTTCTAAATTACCACATTACCTATAATTTCTCTACAGATGAGAGCACGATTAAAAAAACGCTTAGCCAAGCAACGGCAACGAGTTCAGATTAAAGTCAATGATGGACGTTTTGAGATTGTGGGGATTGGGGCTTGGTATTCTTACTGGCGCGATCCCTATCATTTGCTACTGACCATCCCTTGGATTGGCTTTCTCGCAGTTATCGCTTCTTTATATTTGGGGACGAATCTCTTATTTACCCTCGCCTATGTTGCTGGTGGTAATTGTATTGCGAATGCTAAATCGTTTTTGGATGTCTATTTCTTTAGCGTGCAGACACTTGCTTCCATCGGCTATGGAGCAATGTATCCTCAAACACTTTATGCCAATATCATTGTCACAATTGAAGCCATGACTAGTCTGG
This sequence comes from Cyanophyceae cyanobacterium, assembly GCA_038214545.1. Classification (GTDB taxonomy): domain Bacteria; phylum Cyanobacteriota; class Cyanobacteriia; order Cyanobacteriales; family Nostocaceae; genus JBBQRU01. The sequence goes on from JBBQRU010000036.1 coordinate 24,072, forward strand.
TATCAATTGCTGTGATGACTGGACTAGCCTTTGCGCGTTTTTCACGACCAACCGCGCGGGTGGTTTTTAGTCGAGTCGCCGTGATCGCTCCTCATGAAGGTATCCCGACTTTGATCTTCCGAGCTGCTAATCAACGCCGCAATCAGATACTCGAAGCGCAGATGCACGTTTACTTGATGCGGGATGAAGTTACCGCTGAAGGACAAGCAATGCGAAAGATCTACGATGTCCAGATGCTTCGCAGTCAGACACCTAACTTCACCCTAACTTGGGTAGCCATGCATGCAATTGACCAGTCGAGTCCACTTTACGGCATCTCACCTGAAACTTTAGTGAATACAAATACTTCCCTCGTCATCTCCCTAAGCGGGATTGATGAAACCGTATACCAAGTAGTCTATGCTCGCCATACCTACGCAGCCCAAGATCTACTTTTCAATACTCGATTTGCCGATATTTTTCATCGAACACCTGATGGTCATCGCTACATCGACTACAAAAACTTCCACGATGTAGTACCGCTAGATTAACGGTGATTCCTGGCTCACAGATGGCAGTGGTTTAACTACCACTCGACCATCTTCAACCACAGTGCAATATTTCGTGACTTTTTGGCACGGGTTAACAGGCTTTTCAGCACACTCATGTTGCTGATAGTTTCTTTGTTCCCGTTGTTGATTCATCACAGCCACACAACAAGGACCAGAGTGGAGGGATGACATAGGACAGACTTTTAACCCCGCGTGAATTTTGACCCCACTACTTCTAGTATAATACAAATCACGGAGGCTTTCCATTCCCTGTTCCCCTTCATAAGTATTTCTTTACACAATTTACATAAATTTATTATTTACATATTTTTTTCAGGAATGTGTCACAGTCTGCTTGTATAAAAAGTTAGATATGAAGTAAGTTTTTTGGGTGTCAGGGTGTAAGCAGATTTAAATACTTTGACTGATCAAGGTTAAATTGACAGGTTTAAGATTAACCCATCTTTTAAAAATAGTGACAAACCCTAATAATTCTTCCCAACAGTATCGGCGATACGGTCGTATTGGATTTATCAGCATATTGTTATTTGGCGCATTTTTCGGCTTGACTTTCGTCCAGAGTCAGCAACAACATTTAATCATCGCCGTCGGCAAGAAATCAGGTGAAAGCTATATTATTAGTCAAGCGCTCTCTCATGTAATTAAAAGCAAATCAAATATTGACATTGAAGTCTGTACTACTGATGGCACAGAAGAAAATATTAAATTGTTGAGAGAGGGTAAAGTTGACTTAGCAACATCTCAAGCCGACTACGCTACAGAACAACTGGAGGAAATATCTCAGCAGCCTAACTCATTAGCCAAAAAAGCACAAAAATCTGACCCAAAAATCTGTCAAGATAAGGGTTTAACATCTGAGGCAAAAGGCATACCACAAACTGTAGCTGTTTTATATCAGGACTTCTTTCACATATTTGTCAAAGACACAAAAATTCAGAAATTCGCCGATCTTAAAAACAAGTATTTTCTTGTTGATGTGCCAGCACAAGGTGGACAAGGTTGGTCTTTTTTAAAAGTAGCAGAACATTATGGTTTGCAAAAAGGTATAAATTTTGATTTTGCCGATTTAAGTAATGTCAACAAAGATTTTTGTCCCCAAACCGCAGACGTTGTCTTTAGAGTTCGCGCTTTAGGTAATCAAGATATCCACAATCTAGTAGAAAAAAATTGTGGGAAATTACTACCGATAACTCAAGCCGCCGCAATGAAAATTCAGCATCCCAGCTTTAAGCTTGATACCATCCCTGTCGGAACATATAAATCTGATCCTCCTATACCTGACGAAAAAGGTCTCGAAACAGTAGCAATTTCTCGATTATTATTGGCTAGCGATCGCGTCCCTCAAGGAACAATCGAGAGCATTACAAAAATTACACTTGAGAACCGGCAAGAAATACTTAGAGCAATTGATAAAGTCCAAAGCGATGATACATTTACTGATAACAAGAAATATGATTATCAGTATGTTAAGCCACTAATTTCCAGTATTAGTTCGCCGTTGAATAACACTGATAATATCAGCAATTCTATACAGATTCATCCGGGAGCACTAGCATACTATAACCATGATAGCGATCTTTGGAAAAAAATCAATGAGAATGGTAATGTTTTAAATTTTTTGATTGCACTTGTCGCTGTTAGCCCTTTAGCTTCGGCAATAATACTAGGATTATTGAACACTCGTAAAAGAGAGCGCATTGAAAATCATATCAATAGTGTGGTCAAATTGATAGATAATGGTAAAAATTTTGATGAGCAGAAACTACAACTAGATAATATTTTCAATCAAGCTGCTGATGATCTCACAAAAGGGAGAATTTCGCAAGAGTCGTTCCGAACTTTTAACGAAGCTTTTAAAACCATCAGAGAAGCATTAGAGCGGAAAAAGCAACTGGGGATAGCAGCCCAAGAAATTAGTCGTAAAAATACAGCAGATGAATACATTAATAAAGCAATCGCATTAATGAATCAAGGTGCGGATTTAGAATTAAGGCAAGCTATTCTTGATGAAACATTTAACAAAGCTGCCAAGGCTCTGACGGCTGAAACCATCTCGCAAGAGTCATTCCGAACTTTTAACGAAGCTTATAAAACAACCAGGGAATCCATAGAGCGTGAAAGACAATTAGCTCAAGCTAGAAAAGCCCAAGCACAAAGGGAAATTTCTGAGAAATATATCCATCAAGTAGTGCAACTTTTGCAAGATCAAACTGAAAATAAATCAACACTGCACCAACAGTTAGACACAATTCTCCAAGATGTCGCCGCAAGTCTGACACAAGAAAAAATTTCGGAAGAGTCATTTCGGACTTTTGTCGAAGCCTACAAAACAACCAGAGACGCAATTGATCGCCGTAGTTAAGATAAGAATTATCTCACGCAAAGACGCAAAGACGCAAAGGTATTTCTTAGCGTCTTTGCGTGAACATTCTAAAGATTATTTTTGCTTCCTCACAGGTGCCAACACAACTAAAAAGTCAAACTGATCTCGGTCAGCTATACTAGAGCTTGTGCTGCTAATGCTGTAAATTGAGCCAATAGCCTGTTTAAAAGTATCCAAGCTTTGATTATTATATTTCGGTGGAATAAAACCATAAACCCATGATAAGAAAGACCCCATATTCATGTAGAAGTAACCATGATTAGCGTGGGGAAGAGAGTTAGTAGCAGTGGTAAAGTTATAAGTAAAAGGCAACGATACTTGCGGTTGTGGCACTAAATCGGCGATCGCTCCCAATCCACTTGTCAAGATGAGAGTATTATTGTCCACCCAACTATAAGCAACCACACTAGGTGCAGTTGTGCCAGTGATATCCCAACTTGTGACCGGATGACCCTTGATAGTGCGAGTGTTGACTGTCAAGAAACCTTTGCTGACAGACTTAATATATGCTTCTAGTTTAAGAGTGGTGTTGTCAGCAGTAGGGCGATCGCTCGTTTGCAGTGCCAAACCTAGACCGACATTATATTTAGCCTTACCAGTATTAAATACTCCTCCTTGAGTCGGAAACATAAAGAATCCATATTCCCCATCCATCCACCCCAGGATATCCCGGTCTAAATCTAGCCCAGTTTTACTTCTCACCTCTTGCCGAAACTTTGCTAAATTATTCTTATACTTTGGCTGGAAACTTAATACTTGAGCGATATTTTGCCACTTTTGATTGAGATGGCGACCTGTAAAAGCAGTATAAGTAGCCCCCGGCATATGTGAGAGAATTGTGCCTTCAGGATCAACAGTAGGAGGCTTAGGCTTTTGGTGATAAGCGTTGACTTGAAAGCGTAACCCTTCTGGTTGCAATGTCACAAAACCATCAATACCAAATTCTTTTAATGCGCCTGCGTTGATAGCACTTAAACCAAGCAAGGGAAAAGGCATACGGGGATCTTTCGCCAAGTCTGGAAGTAAAGGCAGAAATGTTGCCGGATTTTCATAGAGTGTAAACAACACCTGACCCGCCTGCTGGTGCTGGACTGTCTGTTGAAACCGAGGATTTTCAGCGAGAGTCGTACCGTCTCCAGAATATGTATCAATCAGTTGTTCGACGGCTTTAGTATTAGTACCTGTAACAACATATCCAGGTAGAGTCGCCACCACCCAACTCTGTGGACGCTGAGGTAACTTCGGTATAACTTTGGAAATCGATGACAGCTTTGTTTGTGGTTGCGGTAGTTGCTTTGTGGGTGGGGTTGATGGCGGCTTAATCTCTAAAATGTTGATGCCTTTGTACTGCCTTTCAATAAATCGTTGCGGATCTGCTTTGAACTTGGAGAGGAAAGACTGTAAACCCACTTCATCCTTAACAGGTGCCAGCATTATATAGCCAGAATCTAAAGTAGCAGGTGTTGAGTCTACTTTTGGCAGGAAAGCGATCGCCACTCGATCTCCAGACCAAGAGCCAATTTCTTTGGTATAGTCAAATTTCTGGCCAGCGGGTAAAAATGTGGACATCGCTTTCCCGATGGTTTGAAATAACTGAAAGCGACCTAAAGTTTCTCCGGCTTTCATATTCACCAAACCGACCAAGGGCGTATTATCTGGCAAAATATGTGCTACTGCTTGCAGCGCTGCTGCATTTTCCCGGTTCACGGATTGGATCTTTTCTTTGACAAGCTTAGTTGCGGGCGATCGCTTTTGAGTATTTTCAGTCTTAGGTGTTGCGAAACCAACCTGTGTCTCTAAAATCTCAACGGTATCGTTTAATTCCGAATATTGAGTTTTATTACTTGGTATCGGAGAAAGCACAGGTTGCTTTTCAACAGTCAGAGCAAATGTTGCCTCAGCTACAAACGAGGTTAGCAGCAAGCTTAAGGCTGCTGTAACTCCTCCCTTTACAAGTGATTTCATGCGATGTGCTACGCCTATATTTATATAACTGTGCTAGCACATATAGCTACAATCTGGCTTAGTAGTATTCCGCAGATAGTGCAAAAATAAGTACAAAAGGAAACGTTTGAGAGCGATAGCACAGCACGCCTCACAGTACGCGTAACCTGCGAGAATTTTAGTAACTGATGAAAGCAAGTGATCTGAAGAGACCGGCGATTAGTATGATGTCATAATAGCGATCGCCGTTCGTGGCGATGAATTCTCCGTATTTCATCTATAATCTTTCAGCCTTGCAATAAATTTCTGAGGGCGCTGCATCAAAATATTTAAACAAAGCCGGACATAGCCACCCATCCATAGCTTTATCTTGCCAGCAATACCAATTCCCACCATATTCCTCTCGCAAGTAAACCAGCTTTGCCTGATATGTTGGAAAGGGATCTTTTGAAAATATCATCTTGAATTTTGCACTAGCATCAGGGATGTCTTGCACAAGAATATCGATCATCTCCGGAATGCCACACACAAATGGCTCATTCTTCAATCCAACAGTTTCATCATCAAACACCCAACTATCTTCATATTTGTATGGAAAAATTATCAGCAAAGAGTTTGTCATAAGTAAAATTTAGAAAAAATCTAACGTTTTTATGACCATAACCCATAATTAATAGAATCTAGATTCGCAGATCAAGTGAAATTCAGAAAACAAATTTATACTGCTTAGATTAGGCTAGTATCAGTATAAGCGAATGTACTAGAGTGTCATGATTGCCAGTCAGCGAAACCCTCTAGCAGTGATATTACAATGACATTGAAGCGGCTCGAAGCTGCGATCGGCAATATTTTAGGGTATTTCTAAAAAAGATTTTAAAGCTGTTTTATACCTATTTTTTAACCGCTTAGAAAGTAAACCACCCTGCTGAATCTGTGAAAGCACAGTTGCTGAAAAAGTTCCTTTAGGGATAGGACTACCAACAGTAATCAGTCTAGATAATTCAGTCGCATCCATCTCCCGAGCAAACTGATAAGCTATCACAGACTCGCGGACAATAAAGTTCGGTACGCTTGAACCAGGTAGGAGAATACAAGCAGTTTCAGAATTGCTTCTGCGAGTGGTTACGTTAACAAACAGATAGTTAATTTCCGAAGTTTGTGCAATTGCGATGTAGAGATGCTGGTCATTTGGGGGAGTATTTATCAAAAAAGCATCTCCCAAATTAATGGTGATGCTAGACATGCAAAGCCTCGTCTAAATATGCCTCACGAATAGCTTCATGGCTAATCTCATTTATTTCCTCTTCACTTTTACCCAAATTTTTCAGAATGTCTTCTACTGCAATTGGAATAGCCGAACCATGAGGGTCTTGCCATTCTGGAAGATCGTGAGTCCATTCCGCAACATCAAAAGGATCAAGATGTCCAAAGGTTTTATAAACCTGATGTATTATTTCCTCTTCTTCTTCACAAAGGTTTTCATTTCCGGGATTGTCAATTAAGCGAACCAATTTTTGCTGAGGATGAGAAATAAATTTAGACCAGAGGGGTAAAGCATCATCTACAGGTCGTCCCTTGATTAGGTCGTAAACACCACTAAGGACAGGACCATAATCCATTGACACATAGCGATCGCCACTAATCGGTTGTTCCATCTTTTGTAATGCAACACGGTCAGCGATGTAAAGCATCTTCAGTAAGCCTAAATACTTCATCGGCTTACCATGCAGTTTCAATAGTACCGCCGCAGCTTCAACAGCTTTTTCTGGATGAAACCGAAACCGGATTGGCATGACTCGCTCCTAAAGAGACTGCAATAGTATACCTTTATTGTAAGCTTAGTCCTTATATGCAATGAAATACCAGATGAATATTTACCAAAATTAGGGTGTTGATATTGCTAAGCTGCTTGACCAGTGATATCTGAGATTAAGTAGCGTTTAAGTAACTTACCTAGAATTGAGATTCCCTGCTCAATTTCTTGAGGAGAACGCGAGAAGTTCAAACGCATTGCCGGATAACCTTGTTGATCGGGGAAAAATGCTGCCCCTGTAGCGATTAAAATATTTTGCGCGATAGCCCGAAGGGCTGAAGCGCTTTGCGCTATCGCATCTCGACAAATTGCGGCTATAGGCATATCTGGTAGATGTACCCAAAGAAAAAACCCGCCTTGAGGGACTGTCCAAGAAACTCCCTCCGGGAAATACTTTGAGAGTGCTTGCAACATCACATTGCGGCTTTGCAGATTGTGAGTGCGGAGGCGGCTGAGGTGACGACGGTATTGTCCGGAAGCTAAAAATTCTCTGACAATTGCTTGGGAAACAGTCGCGCTGTGAAGATCACTCAACAACTTCTGTTTGACTAAGTGACGATAATGTTGTTTTGTCGGGATTAGATAGCCGACACGTAAACCAGGCATCAGGGTTTTAGAAAAAGTACTGGTGTACGTGACCAAATCTTGGCTATCGCTAGCCTTAATTGGCGCTGGTACAGGTTCAAAATTTAAACCTTCATAAGCATTATCTTCTAAAATCGGACATGCATAGCGATGCGCCAATGTCAATAAATGTTGGCGATGTGCAGTAGAAGTGGTAATACCCGTAGGATTGTGTAAAGTACTAATTGTGTAGATTAACTGAGGATAATGAGTATGCAAATACTGCTCTAATAATTCCAGATTCATCCCGGCACCTGTCATCGGAATGCCAATAACTTTTGCACCCAAACTTTCTAAAATAGCTAAAGCACCGTGATATGTAGGTGTTTCTACTATTACCCAATCTCCCGGCTGGATGTAATGACGCATCACCAAAGACAGTGCTTGTTCGGAACCATTAGTCACAATTAATTCATCACTGGAAACCTCTAAACCTTGATGTACCAGCATCTGCGAAATCTGTTGCCGCAAATCTAACTGTCCTTGTGGGAAATCATACCTAAATAGATCCTCAGCAGCATGAGCAAGTGCGCGTTTGGCGATCCGATGTAGGTAATCTGAACCCGAAGCATGAGGGAAACCGGAACTGAAATCAATAATTTCTAAATGCTGTTGCGCTTGTAGAGAAGCGGTAAATTGTTCCAAGAAAGACCCACCACCATTTTCTTGAATAATCACCTTTTGGCTAGGTGCAAAATTAGATTTTAGTGTTGGCGCAATTACAGTGGTATTGACAAAATAACCAGAACCTGGGCGTGCATGAATCAATCCATCAGCTTCCAATAAACTGTAGGCTTCAATAACAGTCAGTTTATTAACTTCGATAGTTGTCGATAATGTGCGAATTGAAGGTAATCTTCCCCCTGACGGCAGTTTCCCCGATTGAATCAAACGACTGAGATAATCGCGAATTTGAACTCTAATCGGTTGAGCAGACTGGCGATTTAAGGGGATTTTCACAGATTATTGCCAATTACTAACCGCAATATAAGAGATTTTTGGCAGTTTGTCCTGGTACAGTCAGCACGGGATTTGACTAGAACAGTTGGGCACTAGTACTAACATCACCATTTTTCGCCTTAACTGTAGCAATTACCCTCAAACATAACCTCACCGGCACACCAACTGCGTGGCTAGGATTTGGCTACATCAGCATTGTCAATCAGTTTCTCGCCTTCTTCGCATGGTATCAAGGAATGAAACTAGCTGGCGTAGCCCGAGTTAGACAAATTCAACTACTGCAACCATTTCTGACAATAATGGCATCCGCAGTCCTTTTAGGAGAGAAAATCACTCCTCTCGCGCTGGGTGCGGCATTAATAGTGGTAACGACGGTGATCGCGGGGAGACGGGCGGAATTAGGAAACGCGGAGTTCTTCGCTGAGGAAACGCCGAGGTACGCGGAGAACTCTGCGTTACTCCGCGTTACCTCTTGTCTTCCTCCGCGTTTAACTAACCACTGCAGTAGAGGGATAACACACACTAGTTCCTCCTAACCCGCAATATCCACCAGGATTTTTTGCCAAATATTGCTGGTGATAATCTTCCGCGTAATAGAACTCCGGTGCGTCAATGATCTCGGTGGTAATTTCTTTGTGCCCAGCGGCGTTCAAAGCCTGTTGGTAAGCATCTCTTGAGGCTTCAGCGAGTTTTTTCTGCATATCGGAGTAGACGTAGATTCCGGAGCGGTATTGAGTACCGGCGTCATTCCCTTGGCGCATACCTTGGGTGGGGTTGTGGCTTTCCCAAAAGACTTTAAGCAGGTCTTCGTAACTAACTACTTTCGGATCGAAGACCACAAGTACGACTTCGTTGTGTCCAGTCATACCTGTACATACTTCTTGGTAGTTAGGGTTGGGGGTGCTACCTGCGGCGTAACCGACTGCGGTGGAAAATACTCCTGGTAGTTGCCAAAATTTCCGTTCCGCACCCCAAAAGCAACCGAGACCAAACATTGCTGTTTCCATTCCGGCGGGAAAAGGTGCTTTGAGGGGGTTGCCATTTACGTAATGTTTTGCGGGTACTGGCATGGATTGTGTCCGTCCTGGCAATGCTTCAGAGGCTGTGGGGATGGTTGATTTCTTGCCAAATCCAAATAGTCCCATATGTTTTGACTCTTTGTTACAAATAATGTCTTTACCTTCCTTAATATTAACTTTTTTCCGAGAGTGCTGGCTTGTTGTATATGTAAATAGATCGCCGGTGGAGAGAAAAAATGAAAACCTACGAAATTAAGAGCACAACTGGTATTGAGGCGCTGAGTTTAGTGGAACGACCAGATCCGACTCCCGGTTACGGTCAGGTGCTGATCCGCGTGCGGGCTACTTCTCTTAATTATCGTGATTTGGTTATGGTGCAGGGTGCTTATGGTGCGAATCAAAAGTTACCGTTAATTCCGATGTCGGATGGTGCGGGGGAAATTGTGGCGTTGGGTTCGGGGGTGACACGATTTCTCTTAGGCGATCGCGTGGCTGGTATTTTCTTCCAAGATTGGATTGGCGGCATGTTGACGGCGGCGAAGATGGATTCGGCGTTAGGTGGGGCGATTGATGGAGTGCTCACTGAATATGCTGTTTTGCATGAAGATGGTTTGGTGCTGTTACCGGAGCATTTGTCTTATGAGGCTGGTGCAACTTTGCCTTGTGCGGCGGTGACAGCTTGGCACGCGTTGGTGACTAAAGGCAATATTACGGCGGGAGAGTCTGTGTTGATTTTGGGGACGGGAGGAGTATCGATTTTTGCTTTGCAATTTGCGCTAATTCACGGAGCGAGGACGATAGTCACTTCGAGTAGTGATGCGAAGTTAGAGCAGGCAAAGTCTTTGGGAGCTACAGATACAATTAATTACAAGTCAAATCCTGATTGGGAAAAGGCTGTATATAAACTTACTGACCGTCAAGGGGTTGACCACGTTGTTGAGGTGGGTGGTGCTGGAACTTTGAGTAAGTCGCTGCTCTCAGTGCGTGTTGGTGGCAAGATTAGTTTAATTGGGATTTTGTCAGGCGCGGCTCTTGAGGTGAATCCGATGCCGGTGATGATGAAGAGTTTAAACTTGCAGGGAATTTATGTAGGTAGTCGGGATATGTTTGAGGCGATGAATCGAGCGATCGCAATACATCAACTTCAGCCAGTGATTGATCGTGTGTTTCCTTTTACTGAGGCACCTGCGGCTTATCGTCATCTCCAAAGTGCGACTCATTTTGGCAAAGTTGTGATTACAGTTTGAATAGCAAAGAGCGGTTCTCAGTGGTTTTGAAAACCGCGAAAAGGAGGTGTGTTGGCGTAAGAAAAAATATTTAGCCAACAGGTCTCATGACTACCAGATGCGATTTCCCGATTCATCGACTCTGGCTTGGCGAATTACGTCGGAGATTTCTTCGGCGTCTTTAACGTGGTGTAGTGCCTTTTTTTCGCCATCTGGTTCATCGACCATGAAGTATGTGGGGACTGTAATGTGGTCGCCGGTGATGTCGGGAGAATCGACTGCTAGTTGTTGGGATTTTTCTTCCAGGGATTGATTTTCGCTTGAGATGACATCGCCTGGATTGACGGAGCGGTGTAAATCTTCTTCTTTTTGTTTTTGATTATCCATGACAGGAGAAGCTCATTAAAGTGTGTTAGATTACTTATCTCACTATAAAAAAGTGTTATTAAAATAGCATCTCGCTATTGGTGTAACTCTAAAGAAGCAAAAATCTTTTCTGATGATAGAGTTATAAATTTTTGTTATGTGTAGGGACTCTATTATAATCGGGATGAAGAAGTTGAAGCTTAAACGCTATCATTCCTGTAGGACACTGAATAAGTTACCTTGGTAATTCGAGAGTGTAAACAGTTGATCGTTGCTGCTTAAATACACATTTTCGTTCTGAGCGCTTTGGGAAAATGCTCTTGCCCTCCGCCCAAAAACAGGCAAAAGATTATAGTACAGCGCTCTTAAGATAAAACCAGGGTCAAAAGTAATACTGTAACTGCTGTACGAAATTTCAATGGCTGATCGGTGTAAAAACTATGCAAAATGATGCGGCAACGGTTTACTGCTCAAATGATGCTTGTCAGACTCCCAATTCCTTAAATCATAAATACTGCCATACGTGCCGCACGCCTTTAACCAAGCGCTATCTGTGGGCGGTGGGGGATGGAGTGGAGACAATTAATCCAGGGGAGGAACTCATTGGCCGCTATCTAGCGATCGGCAACCGTGTTTTTTTGGATACCAAGCCGGCTTTGATTCCGGAAATCCCGGAGACGGAAATTCCGGCTACAGTTAAACCGTATCTCCGCCTTATTCCCTACCGTTTAAACTTGCCGCAGGCTTACGCCGTGCTGTCTAAGTCAGAAATATTATTTTTAGAAGAGGTGCCGGTATATACAGATGGGGCAAATGAAGGGCAGTTGATGCCGGAATTAAAAACGGCTTGGAAAGCTGCTTCTTCGATGCGCCAACTGAATTGGTTGTGGCAAATCGCCGCGTTGTGGCAGCCAATGCTGAGTGAAGGTGTTGCTTCTAGTTTGATGATTCCTGAGGTATTGCGGGTGGAAGGGTCGCTAGTGCGGCTGTTGTATTATCACAATGACCAGGCAAAACCTACTCTCGTGGAATTAGGCAAGTTTTGGTCACAGTTGTTGAATGAGACTCGTAGCGCTTTAGCTCTATTTTTTGAGCAAGTCTGTCAGCAGTTGATTCATGGTCAAATTCGTTCTTCTGGTCAACTCAGTGCCATTTTAGATCGCGGAATCGCTGAAGTCGGGCGTGAACAAACAACAAAAATTACTATTGCGACCAAAAGTGATCAAGGACCGAGTCGCCAACGAAACGAAGATGCTTGTTATCCGGCTAGCGGAAGTGTAATTACGAAACCACCGCAAACCGAATGTTTGGCAATTGTCTGTGATGGTATTGGTGGTCATGAGGGAGGTAATGTAGCATCAAATTTAGCTATTGAAACGATTCGTGCTTCTCTACAGCCACTCACGAATCTGCCTTATGACCATATCAACCCAGCACTAATTATTAATGATTTAGAAAATGCCGCTTCTGTTGCTAATGACAGAATTAGCCATCGCAATGATATTGAAAATCGCCAAGCGCGACAGCGGATGGGGACTACGTTGATAATGGCATTAGCTTTAGGTCATGAAGTTTACGTTGCCCATGTCGGTGACAGTCGTGCCTACTGGATTACATCTGAAGGTTGCCATCAAGTAACTCTGGATGATGATGTTGCCTCGCGGGAAGTGCGATTAGGTTATGGATTATATCGCGATGCTGTGCAACAGACATCTGCTGGCTCATTAGTTCAGGCATTGGGGATGAATTCTAGTGGTGCGTTGCATCCAACAGCGCAAAGATTTATCTTGGATCAAGATTGTGTGTTTCTCTTGACATCGGATGGGTTGAGTGATTTTGATCGCGTCGAGCAGTATTGGGAAACAGAAATATTACCACTGTTAGAGGGCAAAATTGAGATCGCGACAATCGCCGAGCGACTGATTGAACTAGCTAATACGCAAAATGGTCATGATAATGTCACGGTGGGTTTAGTGCATTATCAAATCCAAAGTCACGAACCAAAGAAGCCAATCAGTGTTAATGTTGCGGAGGTAACAGAAGCGTTAAGCGAGGAACTACCGACAGCAGCACCGGAGGATGACCACCAGAGTTATGGTCAAACATCTCGTGTCACCGTGCAGCCTACACAAGTTTTGAACAGCCAAAAGCCTAAATCACAATTACCGCTGATTTTAGGTGCAGTTTTATTTTTGAGTCTCGGTGGTGGTGTACTAGCTTTATGGGGACAGCGTCTATTCCCAGTGACCCAGGTAAATCCTCTAACGACGACACCATCAATCGAAGCACAACAACCAATTCAATCTCCACAAGTAGATCCGAACATAGGTGCCAATCAGCCATCAGATGAATCTAATACACTGCCAAAACCCGGTGATATAATTCATTTGCAATATAAAGCCAATGAAACACAAGCGCCGCCACCACCAGAAAACATTGCTCGCATTGTGACAGAAGGTACTAAATGGGAAGTAACTAATGTTACAGGAAAAGCTCAGGATTCGGTATTAAAACTGAAAATTTGCCCTACCAAGACAATTGAAAAAATTCCACCTTCAGGAGTACAAGCGCGTACCGAGAGGTCAACAAAGCCATTGCTGGAAGAGAAATCCATTAAGTACTCCCAAATTAAAGCATATATCACTATTGTCTCCACATCAGCTAATCCCAATGCCTGCGGTCATCAGAGTGCAACCCTCAAGCCGGAAAAAGTATCTTTGATAGGTACGCTGGTGCCAAAAACAGAGCTACTTCCTTTGATAAACTTGTGAACACTCAGATCAAAAACTCCTAAAATTATTGTTTGACACTAATTTAATGCTAATTCTTGGTTGAATGAATCCATGCCATCCTTAAACCTGGCGATCGCTCGTCTCGTCAACACCAACACTAACAACAACTTTGCAATTTGGGTGGTGAATCCAATCTATCCAAGTGGTTCTGTACATTACGATTGCTTATGGCCGGAAAGCTTAACCCAAATCTGGCAAGATTGGCAACAGATGTATGCTGGTCACAGTCCTCTTGGGTTTTCTCCCCAATCAAGTCCCAACCCACCGGTACCACCAATAGATGTAACTTCATCACCATCTGGTCAAATTAATAATCATGGTGTCCGCTTGATGCAAGATTTGGGAATTAGTCTTTGGCAATGGTTGTTCACAGGACCAATTCTCAATAGTTTAGAACGCAGCAATGGAATTGCAATGGGTCAAGAGAAGCGGTTGCGCGTGCGGTTGGACATTCGCGACCCAGATTTGATTGCTTTACCTTGGGAAATCATGCAAAGCCAACATGGCAAATCAGCAATTTCATTATCTCAAAATATCTTATTTAGCCGCACTACTAGTGATGTCGATCATTTACCGGCTTTACGCCCCGATCGGGATCTACGGATTCTGCTTGTTTTAGGAAACGATGAGAATCTGCAATTAGACAAAGAAGCTGCCATTTTACAAGAAACACTCTCTAGTAGCAATTCGAGTAATCTGGGGGAAAAATACTCACCCTGTACGGTACATGTGTTGCTGCAACCTACTCAAGAAGAACTGATTAGTCACTTAGAAACCCAAAAATATAATGTCTTTTTTTATGCTGGACACGGAGAACCGGGAGAAGATGGCGGACTGCTATTTTTGCAACGCGAAAACAAGATTAATGGTATCGAATTGGCACAAGCTCTAACTCGTACTGGTGTGAAGCTGGCAGTTTTTAATGCTTGCTGGGGCGCACAACCAGCTTCAGATAACGGTCAGGCAATATCTCGCAGCAGTCTAGCCGAAGTTTTAATCCATCATGGAGTACCTGCTGTTTTAGGTATGCGCGATCATATCGCCGATAACGAAAGTTTAACTTTTATTCAAGCCTTTGCAGAAGCTTTACGTAAACGTCGTCCCGTTGATGAAGCTGTGATGATCGCGCGGAAACAATTGTTAACACAGCATCGTTTTAATAACCCAGGTTGGACTTTACCTGTTCTCTACTTACATCCAGAATTTGATGGGGAACTAATTCGCTCGATTGATGATGGGATTACTGAATTGCCAGAATTTTCTTTATCTGGCAAATCACAATTGATGGCTAGCTTGCGATCGCACTTACCACAAGGCAATACTTGGTCATTAGGCGCGGGAATGTACCGCATTGGGCGCAAACCTGAAGAAAATGAAATTATCATTACTGGAGATAAATCTGTTTCTAATTACCACGCGAACATT
>JBBQRU010000037.1:0-38629 GCA_038214545.1 Cyanophyceae cyanobacterium
GCAGGAGACTTGACCAAACGTTTACTAATGCCAGCGCTTTATAATTTGGCAGTCAGAAATTTGCTACCAGAAGAATTTGCGATCGTTGGTGTCGCCCGTGCGGAAATGAGCACTGAAGACTTTCGCTCCAAGATGACGCAAGAAATCCATGAGTTTGCGACGGTTCCCGTAGACGATGGGGTGTGGCAGAATTTTGAGAAACGACTGTATTATCAAGCCGCTAATTTCCAGGATGCGGAAACCTATAGCAAGTTGAAAAAGCTACTTGAGCAGGTAGATAGCGAATGCAAAACTCAAGGTAATTGCTTGTTCTACCTAGCAACTGCTGCTGACTATTTTGGTGATATTATTAATCAACTTGGCTCCGCCGGACTGACGGAAGAAAATGCACATTGGCGGCGCGTTATTATTGAGAAGCCTTTTGGACATGACTTAGAATCTGCCCGTACCTTAAATACAAACATCAGCAAGGTACTCAAAGAAAGTCAAATATACCGGATCGATCATTACCTAGGAAAAGAGACAGTACAAAATATCCTGATTTTCCGATTTGGCAACGGTATGTTTGAGCCAATTTGGAACCATAATTATATCGACCACGTACAAATTACAGTTGCCGAAACTGTAGGTGTTGAAGGTAGAGGTAACTTTTATGAAGGTGCTGGGGCGGTGCGAGATATGGTGCAAAACCATATGTTCCAACTACTAGCCTTAACAGCAATGGAACCGCCTGTTTCCTTTGACGCCGACGCCATGCGAGATGAAAAATCTAAAGTTCTCAAAGCAATTCAACCCTGGACACCGGAAGAAGTGCTGACTCACGCTGTACGCGGACAGTATGGTGAGGGGGAGATGAAGGGGGAAAAAGTTCCTGGCTATCGTGCGGAATCAAAGGTCGCTCCGGATTCTGCTGTGGAAACTTATGCTGCTCTGAAGTTAACTATTGATAACTGGCGCTGGGCGCATGTACCATTCTACTTGCGAACAGGTAAGCATCTACCGGAAAAGGTGACTGAAATCGCCATTCAATTTAAGCAAGTTCCCTCACTGCTGTTTCGTGAGACTTCCATTGATACCTTAGCTTCCAACCTTCTAGTAATTCGCGTCCAACCGCATGAAACTATCAGCCTACACTTTGGGGCAAAAATTCCTGGCCCAGCGATGAAGATGGGTGAAGTAGAGATGCAATTTCACTATGCTGATTACTTTGGTTCAACACCAAGTACAGGCTATGAAACCTTGATTTATGACTGTATGATCGGTGACGCTACCCTATTCCAACGTTCTGATAATGTGGAATTGGGTTGGAGTGTAGTCACACCGATTCTGGATGTTTGGAAAACTCTGCCAGCACGAGATTTTCCCAATTATGCTGCGGGAACTTGGGGACCAAAAGCAGCAGATGACTTGTTAGCACGCGACGGTCGGCAATGGCGGACAAATCTTTTACAATAACCAATTACTAATGACTACAAAAATTTCTCTATTACTAGCTGATGTAGACGGTACACTTGTTACCAAAGAAAAAGTGTTAACCGATCGCGCTCGTGCTGCTGTAAGCAAGGTCAACGATGCAGGTATTATGTTCACCATTACAAGTGGACGACCACCTTTAGGGATGAAACCACTCGTGGACGCCTTGAAAATCACTGCACCCATCGCCGCTTTTAATGGGGCGATATTTCTCAAACCTGATTTTTCGATCATTGAGCAGAATGTACTGCCAGAAGCCGTCACAAAGCAAGCGATGGAGATTATCATCGCCCATAAGTTAGATGTCTGGATTTATCGTGGCGAAGAATGGTTTGTGCATGAACGTCACGGGCCACACGTTGACCGCGAAGAATGGACAGTGAAATTTTCCCCCAAAGTAGTCGCCAGCTATGATGGACTTTTAGATGGCGTTGCCAAAGTCGTTGGTGTCAGCGATGACTTGGAAGCAGTAGCAAAATGCGAGACGGATACACAGCAAGCATTTGGTGGACAAGCCTCTTGTGAAAAAAGTGCGAGTTCTGGTGGTGGGGAGCAAGTTTCTGCGGCTCGCAGTCAACCTTATTATCTAGATATTACCCATCCTCGCGCCAACAAAGGAGCCGTAGTTGATCGCCTGTCCGAATTGCTGTCAATACCCCGTGAAGAAATTGCGACAATTGGCGACATGCCTAACGATGTATCAATGTTTGTCCGTGGTGGATTGAGTATTGCGATGGGTAACTCTAGTCCAGAAGTGCAAAAGAGTGCTCAACAGGTGACAACTTCCTATGAAGATGAGGGTTTTGCTAATGCGGTGGAACGCTTTATTTTGGGGTAAGGGAAACGCAGAGAGGCGCGGAGGTAACGCCGAGCTTCTTTGCGGAGTAACTCTGCGTTCCTCTGCGCTACCTCTGCGACCTTTGCGTTAAAAAGCAATTGCTAATCCATCAGCGCGAGGTTCACTGGCTGCAATTAACACGCGATCGCTTTTTAAGACCATTTGACCACGACCGAAAAAGCCTTCGGGACTCAGCCGCACGTCGTGACCACGTTGTTGTAGCGCCTGTAAGATTTCGGGAGATACACTTGGCTCTAACAAAACTGTAGAACCGGCGGTAAATTGCCACCTGGGTGCGTCTAAAGCAGTCTGCGGATTCATGTTGTAATCTGCTAAGTTGACTACTACTTGCAGATGTCCTTGTGGTTGCATTGCTGCTCCCATGACTCCAAAAGGTCCGAGTGGTTGATTGTCAACCGTGAGAAAGCCAGGAATAATGGTATGAAAAGGGCGTTTTCCTGGTGCTAGTTGGTTGGGGTGGTCGGCTTCTAAGGTGAATCCGCAGGCACGATTTTGCAGGGATATGCCTGTACCGGGTGGTAAAATTCCACTACCAAAGCCCATGTAGTTCGATTGGATGAAGGATACCATTAGTTCTCCATCGGCTGCGGCTAGGTAAACTGTTCCGCCTTTGGGTAGTCCGTGTACTGGGGAGGCGATCGCATTGTTTCCAATTAAAGCGCGACGTTCTGCGGCATAATCTAGTGAGAGTAAGTGCTCTGGTGAGACTTTGAGAAATGTCGGGTCAGCAATGTGTTTGTAGAGATCGGCAAAGGCTAGTTTCATCGCTTCAATTTGCAAGTGATAGCTTTCTGGTGATTCGCGATCAATACTCGATAAATCGAATCCAGAAAGGATATTTAAAGCGATGAGAGTTGCAATACCTTGAGTGTTGGGTGGTAGTTCCCATACTGTCACTCCCCGATAATCAGCAGATATTGGTTTTACCCAATGGGCTTCATGGGCTGATAAGTCGTTATAACTCAAGTATCCACCAGTATCACTAGCAAAGTTAGCCATGCGTTCTGCTAATTTACCTCGGTAAAAACTCTCACCACCTGTTGCCGCAATTTCGCGGAGAGTATCGGCATGAGCTTGAGAACCCCAGATTTCTCCAGCGGCTGGTGCTCTATTATTAGGGAAGAATACTTGTTGGAATGGCGCAAACTCAGCACCTGTAAGTGGCAGGTAAATACTCTCCGCCCGCTTCCACGCTAGGGATGTCACTGGAGACACGGGAAATCCTTCCTCAGCATAACGAATCGCTGGTGCAAACAACTGCTTAAAAGGTAAGCGTCCCCAACGTTCCCATAAAGTTAGCCAGCCGGACACTGCACCTGGTACGGTAACGCCATGCCAACCTGTTTGCGGCACGGCGGTAAGTCCATGAAAATGTTCTAAAATCAGTTTTTGGGGACTATGACCAGAAGCATTAAGACCGTGTAATTGCCCATCCCAAACAAAAGCGAAAGCATCTGAACCAATACCGTTGGATGTCGGCTCGACTACAGTTAAAGCGATCGCCATTGCAACTGCTGCGTCAACTGCGTTTCCACCAGCACATAACATCTCCATCCCCGCCATCGACGCCAATGGTTGACTTGTGGCGACAGCGCCGCGAGTACCCATAATTACCGGGCGACTGCTGGGATAAGGGTAGTTGGTAAGGGTTGACAGCATATGATTAAGATGAAAAATTTCACGCATCAGCGCTCGCGTTGCCGAAGGCGTGAGTTTATTATCTCGTAAATTTGCAATGCCAGTTAAATTATTGTTTGCAGACCTTTGACCAAGCGTTCAATACCTTCTTTTGCTGTGTCTTTTTGCAAAGCACCGTAGGCGACGCGGAGATAGCAGCCATCATCGATACCGAAGGTTGTACCAGGAAGGACTGCTACTTGATGTTCCCGAATTAACTTTTCTACTAGCTCAAATGTACCCATATTTGTATGCACTTTGAGCAGAAAATAGAAAGCACCATCGGCGGGTACAATTGTACATAACCCTTGCAGGTGTTTTAAGGAGTCGATGAATATTTGCCGGACTTCACTGATCGCTCGAATATTAGTTTGGCAATAGTCCATTCCTGTTTGCAATGCTCCCAAAGCTGCAAATTGGGAAATGACTGGCGGACAAATCACAATTGTATCTTGGATTTTCTTGATTGCTACTAGGAGGTGTTGGGGGATTACCATATAGCCGATGCGCCAACTGGCAAAACCATAGGCTTTGGATAGGCTGTAGAGAGAAATTGTATGGGATGCGTCCGGAAATGAGCCGGGAGATATGTGTTTGACGCCGTTGTATGTAAAGTATTCATAAGCTTCGTCGCTGATGTGGTAGAGTCCGCGATCGCGACAGATTTGGTTAACTTCTCGTAAGGCGTCTTCTGAATATACTACTCCTGTGGGATTGTTAGGAGAAATCGTGACTACGGCGCGGGTTTTGTCTGTAATTGCCGACGCTATCGCATCAGGACGAAGTTGATAATTTTCATCTGTGGCGACTAGTACCGGATGACAACCTGCCATTACTATCCCCATTTCGTGGTTAAAATAGTAAGGAGTATTGAGAATAATTTCGTCACCTACCGAGGTTATAGCTAACACTGCGTTCATAAACGCCATGTTGCTACCTGCTGTCACAACAATGCAATTTTGCTCGTTGATTTCAATGCCATTAAAGGATTGTAACTTTGTAGCGATCGCTGCTAATAATGGTGGTATTCCCTGAATGTCTTTGTATTTATGATTATCAGCATCTGCCAGAAATTTCGGCAGCATTGCTATTGCTTCTGGTGGTGGAGCGTAATAGACTATACCTTGTCCCAAAGAGATAGTCCCAGGATTATTACGAATTAGTTCGCCGACAATCGGGATAATTGGAGACTGTACCGTTTGCATACGAGAAGTTGTTGTGGACATGCGATCGCCTGATTAAGAATCTGAGGCTTTAGCTGCTATCCTAGCTCGGACAGCCTCAAACTCTGCCCAGATAACTTCGGATGGACGTCAGGAAGGTGAGTTCATTGCCCGAGTTAATCCACGAGAAATTATTTCTGAGGCTAAGATAAGTTCATTGGCTGTCGGGGGGTCTATTTTATCTTGCTGGAGTAACCGTACAAAGTTCAAAACTTCTTGTTGTTTTTCTGGGGTTAATTCCAGAATTTCTTCGATCACAGTTTGTTTAATGCTCATGGCTAATGTTAACCTATTGCTTTTTTACCAATATTATACTTTCTCTCTTTTAGATAGCACTTGTGTACCTGCCACAAAAGCCTCGTTAGGATTTATTTACCAAATATTTCGATATAGCAGTTGATAGCTGACTTGAGATCAGCTAATGCTTCTTCATAGGTATCGCCTTGACCAACTACAGCACCTTTAATCCCAAGAGGATAAGCCACATAAACATCGGGATGCTTTTCGACAATAATTTTAAATTTCTTCATATTTCTTTTTGTTATCTATAAATTAATGACAGACCCTTGACCGCTCCATTTCTAATTTAGCATTTACACTCGCAGATAAGTGTCTTTCCCCTGATTTGGCAGCACTTTTAGCTCTTGATTCTTCAAGTCTGGCTCTAACCCTAAATCTTCTAAAGGAATGACACCTAGTAAAGGAGCTTCGTCTATAGGCAATTCTACACAATTATATGTACCTGTCCGCCCTTCTACAGAAAGCTTCACACCGTCGAAAAGGCGGAATTTTCTGACTCCGATGGCGGTATGTCCCTCGATTTCGCCAACTAGCCTTAAGCCTAATTGACTGATAATTTCTTCAGGTAAGCATAGTCGAGTCGCACCTGTATCAACTAAAACATTGTCTATGGTGATGGAACGTACTTGTTCATGAGGAATGAATCCGCGTTCTGCGAGAATTTCATCGACATTGTTAGTCAGTACAATTGTGGTGAAGACTTGACCGATTTGTTTGTTAGTTGCTACCATCATCAACTCCATCAAGCAATATATATTAACAAGTGTAGTAGACGCACTATGCTGTTGATGCTCGTGCCCTTTATGTATAATTGCTGACCCTGTTGAAGCAAGTCTGCGGCAAAATAGAAGTTATGACGATTGAATCTAACTCACCCCAGTCCTCGACACCGGAGACGAATCAACCTGACTCGATACCGGATGGCTTAAAAAATGAAAAAGGGATCATTGCTGAAGGGCTGGCTACTCAGGAAGCTTTAGCCGCGCTGTTGCAGTCACCACAACATGCTATGGCAGTAGCTCAAGCACGTTCGATTGTCAAGCCAGCAAATATTGGCGCAGTGAAACCACGGGCTTTACTTTTGATTGTGGTGGCGATCGCCCTCACTTTCATTGGCATCACTTTCAATAACCCAATTATTGGCATCAGCGGTACAGTCATCGCTTTGGGATTATCTCTGGCTGTGATATTGCCTTGGGTGCAAGCGGTGATTAATCAACTGTCCGCTGGGGAAAAAAGTGTAATTGTTGCTTTTTGCGGATTAGTCGTCGGTTTAATTGGCTTAATCAAGTTTACTGGTTTTTACCATCGCCTGATCAGATGGGAACACGAGATTGATTGGCAGGCTTCTGGGACTCTGGCGGAGTGGTTTGGTGCTTTGGGGCAAATTTTGATCGCGGTGATCGCTGTTTATGTGGCGTGGCGACAGTACATTATTTCTAAAGACCTGACAATTCAGCAAAACCTGCTGACCGTTCAACAAAACCTGATTACTCAGCAGCAAACAATTGATACCTATTTCCAAGGTATATCGGAGCTAATCTTAGACCAAGGAGGGTTATTAGAAGATTGGCCCCAAGAACGACTGTTAGCGGAAGGTCGTACAGCCGCCATTCTCAGTAGTGTTGATGGTCACGGTAAAGCCAAAATTATTCGCTTTCTTTCCCGATCTAAGTTGCTAACTCCTTTGAAACGCGATCGCCATCTCGGTCGAGCGATTCTCGATGGTGAGGGTGGTTATGCAATCGACCGCGCTGACGGTTTGCGTGTTATTGACTTAGGAGTGATGCTAGCTGGTGCTGATCTTGCACGGACTGATTTACGGTGGTGTGATTTGAGCGAGATCAATCTTGTCCGCGCTAACCTTAGCGGTTGCGATTTAGTCAAAGCTAATCTTTCGCGGACGATTTTGTATGAAGCTACTTTAGCTGGTGCTGACTTGAACGGAACCTATTTGTTCTATGGTTTGGCTGACATCGCTACACCTCGCAGTCGCAGCCAATCGCCAGACTACAAAACAGGCGCATACACTGGCGCAGTGATTGAAAATGCTGATTTCACTAACGTCAAACGGATGTCTGTAGCTATGCGCTGTTACTGCTGTAGTTGGGGTGGGGAGAAAACTAGAAAGACGATTCCTGGAGGGTGTGAGGAATTTGAGAATAAGTTAGGGAGATAGGGGGAGTGGGGGGAGTGGGGGAGTGGGGAAAATTTGATGCAAAGTTCAAAATATTTTAATTTTTAGTTACTCGTCTTCTATTACTTTCAATAACTCGTCTTCAATTACTATAGTTATTCCCATTTCTGCAGAACGTCGGGCGGCGTCTGCTACTTTGAGGGTGTAAAGACTGGCTTCTGGGGTGACGTATAAGGGGGTGCCATCAGTGAGGTAGTCTAGTACCATGCTGGTGTCTTTGGCGAATAAGCCGCGACGGGAGGCAACTTCTATTGGTGTTGTTCCTTCTGGTTGGACTAAGATTCCTTGGTCGCCGTCGAATATTAAGCCGCCTTTGTCGCCGTGGACTTCAAATTTGCGTTCTGCTTGCCATAAGGTTTCGCCTTTACCATAAATTACTTGTCCTAATAACCCGCTAGTGAAGTTAAGCTGGGTTGACAAAAAGCACGATTTATAGTACTCAGATTCGTTGCCTGAAAATCGATTGTGACAATTTACAGTTAAAACTGTACCAAACAAATCGGTGAGGCGATGTAGCCTGGAAAGGGCACCCATTAAAGGGAAGCCGAAGAGTTGGTGATTATAAGTCCATTTTTGCGGTGCGGGGTGTTGGGGGTTGATGGTGCTGTAGCGGGCGTAAAATACTTCACCGATTTGTGATAAGTTTTGTTTCAATGCTGTATGTAAGCCGCCGAGTAGTTCTATGTGTTCGACGTGGAGGAGTTTGTTTTGGGTTTTGGCTAGGGTAATGAGTTCTTCGCCTTCGGTGACGTCTAATGTGAGAGGATATTCGACGATGACGTGTTTGTTGTTTTGCAGTGCTTGACGCGCGATCGCTCCATGATCCCGATTCACAGTACAAATTGCAACCAGGTCTACTTCCGGATGTTCTACTAGTTGCTGCCAAGAATCGATTGCAGTTGCTTGGTATGTCTGGGCAAAGGCTGTTGTAGTTTGTGATGTATGACCCACAACTGCTACTAACTTGCTGCGGCGATCGCTAATCATTGCCTCAGCTCTTAATTTTGCCGCGTACCCAGTACCGACTAATCCGACTCGTACTGGTGCTAAGACTGAATTGTTCACAATGGTCACAAACTAGTAGATGTTGGTGGTTCTAAACTACCGCGTATTTGCTCTTTGTGGAAGGGGTACGTCTTTCACTGTTTTAGCGGTCAATCAGCAAATTAATCATTAAGCTTTGTTTAGATAACTTTATCTAATTGTCTAGCTTCTACGCGCTTAATTACATAAGTAAAACTTATCATTATTGACTAACTAAATTTCATTACTAATCCATCCAAATAAGTTCATAATTTTTGGTTGCAAGGATTGACTTTTCCCGTAGTATCAAAATTGAAGCAAATTTCAAAAAGCGGCTGCTAGTACTAGCTTGCGCCGTGATATTTGCTTTGGGGAAACTTATACCGCCGTTTGAAAGAGAGGAATTGCCGGATGGCAACTTACAAAGTCACTTTAATCAACGAAGCTGAAGGGCTAAATCAAACGATTGATGTTGACGATGATACGTATATTTTAGACGCGGCTGAAGAAGCCGGTCTCGATCTGCCTTACTCTTGCCGTGCTGGGGCTTGCTCCACCTGTGCCGGTAAGCTGACAACGGGTACTATTGACCAGTCTGACCAGTCTTTCTTGGATGACGACCAGATTGAAGGTGGATATGTGCTGACCTGTGTCGCCTATCCAACTTCTGACTGTACAATCGAAACCCATAAAGAAGAAGAACTGTATTAAGGATTAAACGCCACACCCGTGACGCAGGCAGGAACAGGCAGTTTTTGTTCCTGTCTGATTTTATGGCTTCATTACATTCTGTAACATTTGGATTTGCGTACCCGGATAATAAAAGTTGAGAATCTGGGCAGTTGACCAACCTTTTTTCGCTAATTCTTGAGCACCAGTTTGGCTTAAGCCGACTCCATGTCCTAATCCGCCGCCCACAAATGCGTAACCCCAAGTAGTCGGGTTGCCTTTATTGAGAGGTTGGAGGTAAAATAATGTGCTAATTGGGGCGGCAAAGGCACTCCTAACTTCATCTTTTTCTAAAGTTACTAGTCCTTTGTCTGTTTTGATTTGTAGGTTGAGAATTCGTCCGCCACTACTTCTGGTGCCAACTGCCATTTCTTCAATTGTACTCAAGTTGGCATAGGGACTGTTCTTGACTTTGAGGAATTTTTTTAAGTCTTTGGTCAGGTCTGCCATGCTGCTTTCTTTACGCCAGCGGAATAAACTTGTACCCGTCTCATTAAATCCGGTTTTCTGAGCGATAAAATCCTCGAAATTGCTTTCGTCGGCTAAACTGCGGTCACTCAAATTCCAGGTATTACCCGCAGCATCAATCACAGGTCTGAGATAGGGTCGGTCTGCACCATTCCAGACATCGCTAAAGCTGGCGGTGACACCACCTGTGGTGGAAGAATATAAAGCGTCAATCAACTGGTTTTGATAGGTAAGAACTTGTCCTTTGGTGATAGTGACGGCTTTATCAGCATTGGTCGCTGTTTCTGTTAATCCTTTGTAAACTTGGCAATGAGTGTCGGCACATAGTTGATAGCCATCAATCGCAAATCGACGCAAGTTCCGCAAGACATATGTTCGGGCAATTATCGCTTGAGATGATAGTGCGGCTTCTGGTGCATTCCCGCCAATTTCATGGGGGACGACGCCGCGCAAGTAAGTTTCCAAGAGGACGTCGTTGATTAAAGTATAAGTACCGTAGGCATTGGGTTGTAATTCCAAGCTACCACCGTAGAGTACAGCGTCATCTGCTTTTTTGCCACGATTAACGCGAATCATATTTTTGTCGGTGGTAATTTCTAGCTGGTCGCGGCTGTAGCGATTGCCATTGACTACCCAACTAACTTTGGGGATTTTTTGCATAACTTTGGTTTCAATATATGCCGCTTTTACCCCAGATGCTTGGACGCTTTGTAAGAGTAGTCTTCGCAGTAGCGGTGTGTTGTAAATTTCCCGTTTTCCCCAAACTTGCCAGCGATCTGGCTGAGCAATTTCGACCTTGATTCCCTGCGATTGCAAGTGATTGGCGCTTTCTTCGGCTGTTTCAAAGCTGCGGTAAGTAGCGAGAACTACTCGTTCTTCGATTACTGGTGGTTGCACCGCTTGCATGACTACTTCTAGCTTGACTGGGTTGACAGTGGCAATTGAAGTGCGATCGCGCCCATTGACAAATTTTAGCGTCAAGCGATCGCCTTTGATTGGTTCGAGTTGCAATTGCTGAGTCGGTTCCTCCCCAAATCTCTGCACAATCCCGATTTTTAGTTCTACATCGCCGCCGTTAATCGGTAAATTTGATGCTCCTGTCAACCCTAATAAACAAAAAGAGGTAATCGCGGTGTAAGACAAGCGCTTAATTAGTTTGCTGATTCGCCCAGATTTACGTTTGTACTGAATGCGGTTCTTTTGTAGGTGCCTAATTTGCCTGCGAGCATACGTAGTTCTTGGCATTGACTTTTACGTGATGGAGGAATTTTCCTGATATAGCCTGTATTAGTTATACCTACTCAAAGGTGAATATTTGATGACGTTACCAACAAATATTATTTAGATGAAAATAAAGTCATAACGAATACGCTCAAGGAGTAAAATCAAAAATTATGGCAAGGGTACAAGAGATCCCCTTAAATCAGATTAAGCGACCCCTACCGCGAGTCAACGATCCGGCAAAAGTACAAGCCTTGATGGAGTCAATTCAAGCGATTGGACAGCAAGAACCTATTGATGTCTTAGAAGTTGATGGCGAGTATTACGGCTTTTCCGGTTGCCATCGCGATGACAAGCTTGCCAACGTCTCGGTCAAACAACTATCTTAGCTAGAGTCCGCAAAGCTAACCGCGCTGTTCTCAAGATGCATTTAGCTTGAGTATCATCAATGAAAAATTAATGACCAAGCCAGATTTCACTCCTCAGTTGCAAGAATATATGCGACGAGTTGGTATTACTAGTTTTAAGGCGCTGAGTCGCGCTGCGAAAACCTCGGAACGGCAATTATTGCGGTTGCGGCGCGGTGAGGTTGAGGAGATGCGGGTTTCCGTATTGCTTAACCTTTCCCAAGTGTTGCAAATACCACTTTCCGAGTTGGTCGCGACTTTTTCGAGTACTGTGATCCTGAATGCATCTGTTGAAACTAATTCTGAATATTCAGCACTCCAGAAAGAATACGCGCGTATTCAGCTCCAGTTAGCGCAACAAAGGCAAACATTGTGGCAAGAATTCCAGCAATCCAGTTTACAGGTATTAGAGTCTTTATTAATTAATTTGCCGACAGTTGTTCATAAAACGCAAGAGAAGCCTGATATTCCAGCAGTTACTGTGCTACGTTTATTGCAAACACCGATCGCTCAATTGTTACAGCAATGGGGGGTAGAGGCAATCGCTCCTGTCGGAGCCGAAGTGCTGTATAATCCGCAATTGCACCAATTGATTGATGGTATAGCTACGGTAGGCGACACAGTCAAGGTACGTTACACTGGCTACCGTCAAGGTGATAAGCTGCTTTACCGCGCCAAGGTTAGTCCCATTAACCAAGGATAGGTTAAAAGCTTATGCCATTTTTCTGCGAGTGCCCATATGGTCAACTATAGTAATAAACACCTAATTGTGATGAATCCTGTTGTAAAAATTATTCAACCTCAAGGCAACTTTGAGAGTTCCAAAGCCCAAGAATTCCGCCAGCACATCGAAGACCTCTTAGCGCATGGTGCAGAGGTGGTGCTAGTGGATTTACGGGATGTATCATTTATGGATAGTTCTGGTTTAGGAGGTCTGGTGTTAGCACTGAAGACGACTACAGCCGCAGGTAGCAAGCTGTGCCTATGTTCGATTAATGAGCAAGTGAGGCTGTTGTTTGAATTAACGGGAATGATGGATATATTTGAAATATTTTCTAACCAAGACGAATTTCATCGATTTATTTCTGTTTGAGATAAATTATTTTAGCTGAATTCAGAATTAAAGCTAGCGCTCATTGGCAATCTGCTGAAATTAAAATTTTACTTGGAGTATTGATAAATCATCATCAAAAACATCTTTACAGTTTAGCTGCATCAGGTGATTCAGCAGGTGGTCGAGATGGCTGTCTGCTGAGTATTGAAATTTACTTAATGTCTGAATAAAGGCATCTAAACTCCAGACTGTGCCGTCTAGTTGGGTTATTTCGTAAACGCCATCACTGAAAATATACAGGGTGCTCAGTTCCTCGACTTGACAAGATGTATTCATATACTTAGCATCTGGGAACATTCCTACTGGCATCCCCGGATTTTTTAGCAGCTTCATTTGGGCTTTGCTGTCTGTTCCTGATAATAGTACTGCTGGTGGATGACCAGCACAAGAATAAATTAGTTGGCGTTTGACTCGGTTGTAGACTCCGTACCAAATAGTAAAATATTTATCATTTTCGTAAGTCATTTGGAAAGTATCATTCAGTGCTGTCAGTACATCACTAGGCTGGTAGTAATTGATGCTTTTGATAGCCCGACTCCGCAAAATATTCAATACAGAAATTGATGGGAGAGCCGCTCTGAGTCCATGTCCAGCAGTATCGAGGAGGTAGATTGCTAAATAATCGGGATCGAGCCAGTAGTAGTCAAAACAATCACCTCCAAGTTGACGGGAAGGAATGAATCGAGAGTTAATGGTGAGTGGTTCCGTCATCGGTAGCGGGAGCAGCGATCGCATGTATTCAGCTGCTTCAGCCAATTCTGTTTCTAACATTTGCTTTTGAGCCTGTAAATCTCGACTGAGTTGATGGAGGCGCAAACCTGCTCTTACCCGTGCTGTGAGTTCATTTTGCTCAATTGGTTTGGAGATAAAATCATCTGCACCTGCATCTAGTCCTTTGACGCGATCTGCTACCGATCCCAAAGATGTGAGTAAAATAAAAAATGTCGTTGATAATCTAGGGTCGGCTTTGATATAACGGCAGACCCCTAATCCATCTAAAGTCGGCATCATCCAATCACAAATAATCAAGGCTGGATGATTTGCCAAAGCTTTAGCTATTCCTTCCTCACCGTTACTTGCAAGCAGCACCCTGTAACCCTGTTTTTCCAATATCCTCGTTAGCAGTAACTGTACTGCGTGGTCATCATCAATAACTAGGATTTGGAACATAAGTGATATGAACAGTGATATTTAATAATTATTTTTGAGTCATTAGTCATTGGTACTCGAATAAATCCCAAATAACAATATCTTAACTATTCTTTTTTGCTCCTATATGGTTCATATCCTGTTGTAAACACTGTCTATTGTCTTATTTAGACCTTTCCAGAGGGTTGAGCCACATGAGGATGGTACTTTTTAGCTGATTGAGGTCGCGGTATGCTTCTTGTTTAAACCACTGTCCGATAGCATCAAAAGCAGTAAAAGAACTGCCAGTTTGCCATTTGATATCTTGACCCAACGGCGTGGTGTGAGTTCCCGGTAAGGTCTGATTTGTGACCATACCTGGAAAGCGGTCTTGTAAAAGTTGGGTTAAAGCTGTTGATTGATCGAGATTATCGTTAGTAAACTTGATCAACAAGTTGCGCCGAACAGTGTAACGTTGTTGTACCAGCTTGTTGGTTTCTAATGGTGAAGGGGTAAACTCGACGGCGAAAGCATTAAACTGCTCTAACAGGGGAATGGCGTCTTGCGCCGCATAGTTATTAAAAGACATCAAAATATTGCCGGCTCGCTCTACTGAGTAGAGGCTACCGATTAACAAGTGGATTTTGCAACCCATGCTGTGTCCTAAGCCGTAGATAGGAAGATAGCGCTGGCGAATCTCCGAACGATCTTGTAGACGTTCCAGAGTCCTTTCAAAGCTGTAAAGCACAGATTTAGCGATCGCTGTATGATCCAGTGTATTCACAAAAGGTGTGGCGATCGCTACATATCCTTTGGCTGCGAGTTGTTCGAGTAACCAGCGATAAGTTAGATGCGGTGCAGTCGCGACAAATGCACCGCCGAGAAAATGTACTATCCCGATCGGGTTGCGGGGAATAAGTACCCAATTGCCAGAAATTTCCTGCCAGTCCATGTCAAAGTTAAAAATATTCACACTTCTTTATCTTAGACGGCAGATACTACTGACTGAAGCTCCTGTTGAAGGGCTGAGGTAATTATTCGCTCTTTTTTGCATTGATGCTTGTTGTAGCCTCAAACACAACCGCGACGATACTTCGCTAGAAAGACGCGATCGCCCGACTGCCTGCTTAGGATGGAAAAAGTAGTATGAAGTAAAAGTAGTAAAATGAACACATCAAACCGACCTCTAGCAGTAGTCACTGGTGCATCCAACGGCATTGGCTATGAACTTGCTAAACAGTTTGCTCAAAACGGCTTCGATCTCATTGTCACCTCCACAGGTCCAAGCATTAACGAAGCGGCTCAAGCCTTTGAGGGTCTAGGTGCGAAAGTTGAGACGGTGCAGACCGATCTCGCTACCTATGACGGTGTGGAAACCCTCTACAAACAAATTCAAGCAGCAGGTCCCGTGGATGCGATCGCTATCAACGCCGGAGTTGGTGTCGGTGGTGACTTCGCCCGTGACACCAAATTAGAGGATGAACTCAACCTGATCAACCTGAACGTCGTCTCAACCGTACATCTCGCCAAACGAGTAGTCAAAGACATGGTTGAACGCAAACAAGGTCGAGTCCTCTTTACCTCCTCCGTCGCCGCCATAATGCCAGGACCATTTGAGGCAGTCTACGCAGCTTCTAAAGCATTTATACAATCCTTCTCAGAAGCAATACGCAACGAGTTAAAAGATACAGGCGTTACAGTTACAGCACTAATGCCAGGACCAACCGAGACCAGCTTCTTCCACCGCGCAGACATGGACGACACGAAAGTGGGAGCAAACAAGAAAGATGATCCGGCTGAGGTTGCTAAGCAGGGTTTTGATGCCCTGATGGCAGGTAAAGACCATGTGCTAGCGGGATCACTCGGAACTAAAATTCAGGGTATGGTAGCCCAGGTATTACCTGATACCGTGAAAGCCGAATTTCACCGCCAATTATCTGAACCTGGGTCGGGAAATAAGTAATTAGGTAGAGGGTTTCACGCAAAAGGTAACGCTAAGTTCGCACTGCTACCTCTTTGCGTCTTTGCGACTTTGCGTGCAACCCTTCTTCCCTTAATTCACCAAATCCATCGCCCGCTTTTTCAAAGCTTCCGTACTTAACCCGTTGAATGCCATCAACTCATTCGCACTGGCTGTAGTTTCGCCGCGTTTCCAAGCGAAGGTATCACGTTGACAAGTGCTTCTTAGCATGATTGGTTCTAGCATTGCTGCAGGTCCTCCAGTAACGCCGATTAATGCATCTCCAGCAAACATTTCGGCAAATTTGGCATCATCTAAGAAATCGTTATCAGGTTGGGAACAGGTATCGGACGCCACATCGTGTGGACGGTATAAACGGCGAGGATTGATTACGGAGACAATTCGCACGCCGATACCTTCTTCAGCTAGGGAAGTAGCTGCTGCATATACTGGGATCAGTGTCATATCGCCAACTACGGCAAAGACAACTTTCTTTTTACCAGGGGCGTCATGTAATATTACGGCACCATCTTGTAAAGCTTGACGTGTTTGGGCAAATGTGGTGCGGATTGGTAATGGCGTTTTACTTGCGGTAATGACAATGCCTTTATTTTTGGTTGTCAGCGCCCAATCATAACAAGCTTGGATACTGTTAGCATCGGGTGGGAAGAGGGGGAAGACATTGCCATTCCGCATCATGGAGGCAAAATAGGCTTCGATTTCTGGGCGTTGATGAGTCCAGCCGTTACGACCTTGCTCTAATGCGCCAGCAGTGAATAGAGTAATAGTTGAGGGTGTGGGACGGCGCAATTCTGCCATTGCTTGGGTGACTGTTTGCCAAATTGGTAAGCCGTTGATGGCAAAAGATTCGTAGGAACACCACAAACTCCGCCCACCCATTAGCGATAAACCAACGGCTAAACCTGCACAAGCGTCTTCACTTAAGGGTTCGTAGACTTGTCCGATGGGTGCTTGGTTATAAAGCGGGTCGGCGGTTGGATGGATAATTTTCAGGGCTTGGTTGATGTTGGCAATTCCGGAGGCTTCGTTACCGTCGGCGTTGGTGACGAGGAAGTTGCGATCGCATATTCCCACAAAGCCAACCAATTTTCCCATCGCCGTGGTCGAAACTTGGGAATCGCCGCCCACAGGATATTCTTCTAAAGGTAATTGACCTAACTCTGGGATTGGTAATTCAAATTCTGTTACCGCTGTCTTCGCTGCAGGACCACCGCCAGCACGTTCGCAATTTGACCGGACTAATTGCCAAGCTTCTGCGGTTAAGGCGCGAGTTTGCAAAGCTGTAATAATATGCGGTGCATCTAAAGTGTCTTTCGCATACAAGTTGTGGGATTTGGCACCTCTAGCATGGACACCGGCACCTTTGAGTTGTTTAATGATAAATACGGTGAGTTTGCCGCCTAATGCCGATTTTGCAGCGCGATCCATTGCGACTAAGACGCCTTGAGTAAACTCTAACCGTTTTTGCATAGAGAAGGCGGTACTATCAATATAATCGCCTGGTTGATTTTGATCGTCAAAGTCTTTGGCATCAACTAAGATTACTTCTTCAAAACCATTCCCACTCCAGTAAGCAATCATCTCTGCGTTGGTTTTGGTGGAAACCATGCTGTGATGTTCTTGGCTAAAACCATTCCACACCAACACGGGTAAGAAATTAGTCACACTCGGATAGGCTGTATGGAAGTGTGCCATACTGCTCATTGGGTAAGGTTCTCCCATCCCACCATCACCCATTGTGAAGGGAAAGAGTTGATCGCGGTGCAGTAAAGCTGCCGCCATCGCAAAATGTTGCCCTTGCCCTAGAGGTCCTGCAGGTGCGAGAATACCAGGAATGAAGCCGGATAAGTGTCCGAGTAAACCATGTTTTTCCCGAAAGCGATCGCGTAGTTGTTGGACTGTAGATATTCCCATGTCTTCTAAGGAGCGATCGAGAAACATGGCACTATAAAATCCTGGTGCATGGTGCCCAACTTCTGTCAGAATATTTTTATATCCCAACATCACCAAAGATGCATACGCTTCGGCTTGACTGGCAAATCCACCTGGATGTCCTGAGGCTTTACTGGCGGTGACTTGTAATGTCAAGTAGCGCAGCGCATCGGCGGCGAGTAGGGTTTGAAATACGGCTGCGGGATCTTGGGGATCGTTAATGGCTGTCTTACCTTCGGGAATAGCACTTTCCTGACCATATTTCGCAAATTCAGGAAGAGTTTCGCCAAAGTGTTGTATCCCTTCACAAAAATCTGGGGTTGCTAACTTTGTGGGAGTAGTTGCGGTCATGCTGAGATCCCTTGTCATGGTGTAAGTTAATAATTATTTTACAATTGTGTTGATCCAAAAACGGATGAGTTCTGCTTTTCTGGGAGAAAAGAATGGTTAAATCAGATGTTTAAACCGCAGGCGGACTCAAGTAGGATTGCTATAGATAACTATTAGTAGAGTATGAAGTTAAGTCACAAATCGCCAACACCGTCATTACTGCAAACGTTACAATTAATTGCTAATCCTCCCAAATTTCTAGAAAGTTGTGCTAATAAATATGGCGATACTTTTACACTGCGGGTGTTAGGGTTAAATTCGCCACCAGTAGTGTTTTTTAGCCATCCGCAGGCGATTCAAGAATGTTTTGCTTTACCAGCGAAAGACTTAGATTTCCAAAAAGCAACCCACGTATTTAAGCCGTTGTTTGGGGAAAAGTCGATTGTATTGCAAGAGACGCGATCGCACAATCGCCAGCGTCAGTTATTGATGCCCACATTTCATGGCGATTATATGATCACCTACGGTAAATTAATCTGCCAAATTACGGCAAAAGTCACCCAAAACTGGGTTGATGGTACGTCAATATCAGTGCAGAAAGTAATGAGCGAGATCACCTTGCAAATTATTTTACAGGTAGTATTCGGGATTAGTCCAGGTGAGCGGTTTCAAAAGCTAAAAGAACTACTGAGTGCCTTATTAGAGGATGTCACAACTCCTTTGTACTCCAGCTTATTTTTCTTTCCGCCTTTGCAACAAGACTTAGGCGCGTGGAGTCCTTGGGGAAATTTTCTGAGACGCCGACAACAGATTGACGACCTGATATATGCCGAGATTTCGCAACGCCGAGTAGAAAATGACACTTCGCGGACAGACATTCTGAGTCTGTTGATGTCGGCGCGGGATGACAAAGGCGAACAGATGAACGATGCTGAATTGCGAGATCAATTAGTTTCGCTGCTATTGCTAGGATACGAAACAACATCCGGAGCACTAGCGTGGGTATTTTATTTAATTCACTCCCATCCCCAAGTATACGCGAAATTAATGGCAGAATTGCCAGCGTGCGGCACACCGGAAGCACTAGCGCAATCATCCTATCTCACAGCAGTCTGTCAAGAAAGCCTGCGCCTCCATCCCATAGCTTTAATTTGTACACCGCGCATGGTCAACAATGAAGTCATTGTCGCTGGAGATAAATTCACTCAGGGAACAGTCTTAGTACCTTGTATCCACTTAGCCCATCGCCGCGTAGAAACCTATCCGCAACCAGAACAATTTCAGCCAGAAAGATTTCTCAACCAGAAATTTTCAGCTTATGAATACTTACCCTTTGGCGGAGGTTATCGCGGCTGTATTGGGGCAGCATTTTCGATGTACGAGATGAAATTAATCCTCGGAACAATATTATCCCACTTTCGGATGAGACTGAGCGATCGCCGACCCGTAAAACCAGCAAGAAGAGGAATCACAATCGTTCCTTCGGGAGGAGTGCCAATGACTGTAGAGCGTCTAACGTAGCAAATAAGCAAACGTAAATCAGGAAATAATATCATGCCCGAACCAAAACTAGAACAGCAAATCCTCTCCCATCAAGCCGAATTACAAGTAGCCGACAAACTAGATGCAGTCGAAAATATCGACATAGACATCAAAACCGACTTTTGGAAAATGATTCAAGGACATGCGGACGGAGTAGCACTTTCCGGTAAAGGAATGCTAATCCAGAAAGACATCCGCGTCGAAGAACTACACTTCCAGACAGACAATATAGATATTAATCCTCTAAATGCAGTTTTCGGACAAGTCGAACTAAGCCACCCAGTCAACGCCATCGCCCGGATGGTAATGACCGAAGCAGACATCAACCGCGCCCTAAACTCCGACTACATCCGCAACATGATGCAAAACATTAACTTGTGTCTAGAAGGCGGAACAGTCAGCTTAAAACCCCAACAAATCCAAATAAAACTCCCAGACGACAGTAAAATAGAATGCAGCGGCAAACTCCTACTAACCGAAGCCGGTAACACCCACCCCATAAACTTCATCGCCACCCTAGCCCCTCGTACCCAACGCCAACCCCTAAAACTTCTAAACTTCGCCACAGACATCGGAGTCTCCCTAGAATTCCTAGCCGCACTAATCCCCAAACTAGAAGAACTAGTAAACCTCCCCTACATCAACCTAGAAGACATGGCACTACGCATCAAAGACATCCAACTCCACCCAGGAACCCTAACCCTACTATCCGACGCCCACATCCGCCACCTCCCCAAAACCCCCTCCTAACTCCGCGCCCCTCCGCGCCCCCTCAGCGTCCTCCGCGTTTCAAAACCTCCCCCCCAAAAGATGCCAAAGATCCCCATAACCCGGTAACATCAGTCATAAACCATATTTGCTCAAACCCCTGCAATGGAAACTTATGACGTTGTCATCATCGGTGCCGGACACAACGGACTAGTGTGTGCAGCCTACCTACTCAAAGCCGGCTACAGCGTTGTCCTCCTAGAAAAGCGGTCTGTCCCCGGTGGCGCAGCAACCACCGAAGAATCATTACCCAAAGAAGCCCCAGGATTTAAATTTAACTTGTGTGCCATCGACCACGAGTTTATTCATTTAGGACCCGTCATCGAAGAATTAGAACTGGAAAAATACGGCTTAGAATATCTGGAATGCGATCCAGTCGTATTTTGTCCCCACCCCGATGGTAAATATTTCCTCGGTCACAAATCTTTAGAAAAAACTTGTGCTGAGATTGCGCGGTATAGCAATCGCGATGCTAAAAAATATGCAGAATATACAGAATACTGGCAAAGAGCACTTGGGGCAATGATTCCCATGTTCAACGCCCCACCGAAATCTATTATTGATATTGCTGGTAACTACGACATCAAAAAGCTAAAAGATCTCTTTTCCGTACTTGGAAGTCCTAACAAGACACTAGATTTTGTTCGCAACATGATGACCAGCGCCGAAGATTTACTCAACGAGTGGTTTGACTCAGAATTTCTCAAAGCACCTTTAGCCAGACTTTCCGCCGAACTCGGTGCGCCACCTTCGCAGAAAACCATTGCAATTGGGGCGATTATGATGGCAATGCGTCACAATCCAGGTATGGCAAGACCGCGCGGTGGTACAGGCGCACTAGTAGACGCTTTAGTCAAGTTAGTTAAAAGTAAAGGCGGTGTAATTCTTACCGACCAGCACGTTGAGAAAGTCTTGATTGATGATGGTTGCGCTGTTGGTGTACGAGTGAATGGTGGCAAAGAATACCGAGCAAAACACGGTGTAATTTCTAACATTGATGCCAAACGAGTCTTTTTGCAATTAATCGACCAAAGTGAAGTCGATGCAGCCGATCCAAATTTACACGAAAGACTAGACCGCCGCATCGTCAATAATAATGAAACGATCCTGAAAATTGACTTGGCGCTATCTGAACCGCTGAAATTTGAGCATCACGAACATAAAGATGAGTATCTCATCGGCTCAATTTTAATTGCCGATTCAGTCATGCATGTGGAACAAGCCCACAGTAAATGTACCTTAGGAGAGATACCCGATTCCGACCCATCAATGTATATTGTCATGCCAACAGGATTAGATCCTTCAATGGCACCTCCTGGTAAACACACGCTATGGATTGAGTTTTTTGCCCCCTATCAAATTGCTGGTGCAGAAGGTACAGGGTTGAAAGGTACGGGTTGGACAGATGAACTGAAAAACAAAGTTGCTGATAAAGTAATTGATAAGTTAGCAGTTTATTCGCCGAATGTGAAAAATTCTACTATTGCGCGTCGTGTAGAAAGTCCAGCCGAATTAGGCGAAAGATTAGGCACGTACAAAGGTAATTATTACCACATTGACATGACCTTAGATCAAATGATATTTTTCCGTCCTTTACCAGAGTTAGCAAATTACAAAACCCCAATCGATAATTTATACCTCACAGGTGCCGGTACTCACCCAGGTGGTTCGATTTCTGGAATGCCGGGACGCAACTGTGCGCGGGTATTTTTGCAAGCCAAGCACCCGATTGCCCAGACTTTGAGAGACGCCAGAGATTCAATTAAATCAACGATGGATTCGGTATTTAAGGGTTAATTATTTAATAGCTACTTTGGTAAAGTCGGCTCTGCGAAAGTTCACTTAATCATTCAATTCCTGCGGAAACTTATGGGCATGGCGATTGATATAATAGAAAATAAGCGCAAAACTTACCGAAGGATAATAACATAATGCCTGTCATCAATATCGGTACCCTTATCACCACCACCCCAGGACTGCATGGTGGCTGCCCTCACATTCTGGGCAAAGGCATCACCGTTCGCCGCATCGTCACCTGGTACAAGCGAGGGCTCAACGCCGAAGAAATCTGCGAACGCATCGGCACCATCACCCTCGCCGAAGTCTACGCAGCTCTAACCTACTATCACGCTAACACCGCTGCTATCGAAGCCGATCTGACCCATCAAGCTGCCGAAGCAGATCGTCTAGAAAAGCTCGACAGCCAAAACCTGGGAATTCCTGCGTGAGCCAAATCAAGCTTTATCTAGATGAAGATTCTCAGGATCAATCTCTACTCAGAGCATTACGGGCTCGGCAAATCGATGTCATTACCGTTCAAGAGACGGGCACTCAAGGAACAACCGACCTTGAACAACTTCGTCTAGCCCACCGAGAACACCGAGTCTTGTACAGCCATAACATCGGAGACTTTTGTCAACTGCATACAGAATTTCTAACCAGTGGGGAAGATCATTCAGGCATTGCACTCTTTGCTCAAGACTATTCTGTAGGTGAACAAGTAAGAGCCATACTAGAATTTATTTTTAATCAAACCGCCGAATCAATGGTCAATCAACTCCAATTTCTTAGTAGGTATATGCGGTAAATCGTCTAGCTATTGAGAGCATTAAAGCTAAAGTATTTCACAAATAGGATCGATATGGCAGAATAGTATTGTTGCCCATCGTTAAACCTATCGCAACATACTCATGATTACCAGCGTTGAGCGCCGTTACAATTTGGATGAATATCGTGCGCTTGAAGAAAAAGCTGTAGGACGCAGCGAATATCGTGATGGAGAAATCGTACCTGTGCCTGGAGGATCGCTTAATCACAGCCGGATTAGTGGTAATATTTTTGCATTTCTGAAGTTTCTTCTGCGCGACACTCAATTCGAGCCAATTAACAGCGACTTGCGGCTATGGATTCCTGATTATCGACGCGGTGTGTATCCTGATGTGATGGTTTTTCAGGGTACACCGCAATTGAATAGCGATCGCCGAGATGAAGTCTTGAATCCCACCTTGATAGTTGAAGTGCTATCTCCTTCGACAGCAGATTATGATCGTGAGAGTAAATTTCGGATGTATCGCTCAATCCCTAGTTTTCGCGAATATTTACTAGTTGAGCAGGATGAACCTTTTATCGAGTGTTATAGCAAGCAAGATAATGGTTGGTTGCTGAGTGACTTTAATGACTTAGAGCGATCGATTCCTTTGGCGTCAGTGAGAAGTGAGTTGCCGATCGCAGAAATTTATCGCGGTGTTGTTTTCGACTAAAGTGCTATAAGTGGTACTCACGAATGAAATAACTAGTTTAACTTCGGAAATGTGCGAGTATTCTTACAGGTAGGGCACCCAGCCCAGACATTTAAAGATGAAAGCCTAATTAAATGAAGGTAGTTGGTAGTTACGCTGTTGATGTGAACGCAACTACAACTAGCCGACATTATACTAATTAGGCAATTGTAGTTTTTGGCTTTTGCGTTTGAGCAAGAACAAACCGCCGACAGCTAACACGCCTAAACCCATACCTGGTTCTGGTACTGCTTGCGGAGTAAAACTGAATGCGCCAGTTCCCTCGTGGAAAGAATGGTTGTCACTTTCAAATCCACCGCCCTCTGTGCTGGATTGGGAGATTTGAATTGTGTCGAAGTTATCGTTTGCACTATCCGAGTAGAAGTGAAGGTAGCCATTCCATTGACCTTGAACCGCGTTCAAGACACCATTTTCCGCAGCTAGTGGCTCAACCTCTTTGCTAGTAAATGTCCCCACGTTCACGAGAGCATTGTTAACGGTCTTGAAGAAGCTGAAAGTGTTGTTCTGACTGATAGCACCCCAATCGATACCGTAATAGTTCATTGTCTTTCCAAGGTTAATTGTCACCTTGTCGCCGTTGAATACTGCTAGATATTTACTAGTATTATTTTCTCCATTTGCACCAGCAGCAGCCCACATGTCCGCTCTCACACTACTGCTCTTACCATTTTCAAAGGAGTATTGTGCAAGTCCAGTGGTTGGTACTGAACCATTGTTAAAGTCAACAGTTGTCACACCAGCATCTTTGTAAAATTCAGAGTATGCACCTTGGTCGGTTGCACCACCAGGACCGGCGACACCTTTAGTCAAGTTAAAGGAGATAGCTTGAGCCGAACTTGAGTAACCGAAAGCAGCGATTGCAGATAAAGCAGCGATACAAAAAGCTTTTTTAGAGAATGACATTTTTAAATCCTCGTTTCTGTGTGCCAATGAGTGCATTATCTGAACTCTTTGCCACCAGATGCTTCGGAGCATTCACTGAACTTTTTATTTGTGAAAAATCAACTGATATTGCTGTTTACTGCACAATAAATCCTGCCCTAATCAGTGTTACCACCTCAGAATGTAAAGATAGTTAGTTCACTTAACACCAATTTCAACAAGTTTGTATTAATCTACTCGGCACACGCTCTACTTGGCTTTGCTGGTTAATGTATCTTTTAGCTCTCAAAGGCTGAGAAAAAGATTGTATATCCAAAATCAACGGCAGAAAATCTGACTTAAGGATTAGGTTGGTAAGCCGTATAATTCACCTGAGCCGGTAATTACCTCTCCGATCGCCCGAGCTGTAATTTGTTGCGAGGCAAAATAGGCAATTGTCTGTGGTACTTGCTCTGGTGGTACGAGCAGAACAAAACCAATCCCCATATTAAAGGTGTTGAACATGTCTTGCTCCCTGACAGAACCAACTTCAGCTAACCATTGAAACAGATTTGGCACCGTCCAACTCCGAGGATCGACTTGAATTGCTTGATTCGCACCTAAACAGCGAGGTAAATTTTCCGGTAGCCCACCACCTGTAATGTGTGCCATGCCGTGAATTGTACAACCGGCTTTGATGGCGGCGAGTACAGGCTTAACATAAATTTGTGTCGGGGTGAGAAAAGTTTCGCCAATCGGATAATCTAACATTTCTGGGCGAGATTTCCAATCCAGTCCCTGCTGTTCGACAATTTTGCGAACCAAACTTAACCCATTACTGTGGACACCACTACTCAATAGAGCGATCGCCACATCCCCAACTTGTACGTGCGAACCGTCTAACATCTGGCTTTTTTCGACAATTCCCACGCAAAAACCAGCTAAATCATACTCACCCGCCTGATAAAAACCAGGCATTTCCGCTGTCTCTCCTCCCAACAAAGCACAACCAGCTTGTTGACAACCAGCCGCAATCCCCGTCACTACCTGAGTCAACTGGTTCGGTTCAAGCTTACCTGTAGCCACATAATCCAAAAAAAACAATGGTTCTGCGCCCGATGTCAGCACATCATTCACACACATCGCCACCAAATCAATCCCGACTGTGTGATGACAATCTAGGACATGAGCCAGTTTCAGCTTCGTACCCACACCATCTGTTCCCGATACCAAAACAGGTTCTTTAAATCCGCTGGGTAATTGAAAGCAACCACTAAAACCACCTAATCCACCAATTACTCCTGGTCGGTGAGTGCTGTGAACCAGATTGCGAATTTGGTTTACAAATGCTCGCCCCGCCTCAACGTCAACCCCAGCACCTCGATAATCCATTTCTCAACACATCCTATTTTTGCGGCGCTAATCCCACACAAACATGTATTTTACGTTAGAACGTAGACTTAGGCTGCAAATAATAATTCCCAAGCTACTGCCTGGGAACTAGATAAGTTTCAAATTTGTTTGTTATCGCCTGAAAGATGCACCCGACTTCTATTATCTGTGAGCGTTGACTGCGCCGCGATTTAAAACATCCAAACGAACAGGTGCTGTACCACTGTCCATCATTCCCAATATTCTGGCTGCTGCAAAAGACAAGTCAATCATCCGACCTCTCACATACGGTCCTCGGTCATTGATTCGCACTACTACCGATCTACCGTTGCGGGTGTTGGTCACACGGACTTTGGTGCCAAATGGTAAAGTTTTATGAGCAGCGGTGAGAGCATTTTGATTGTAAGTGTCACCACTGGCAGTTGCACTACCATTTTCAGCATTGCCATAGAAAGAAGCCCAACCATTAAAGCTGATTCGCACTGAGCCGATGTTAATTTCTTTCGGCAATTGCGGCAATTTTGGGAGATTGGGTAAGCGAATTTCTGGTAGTGGGAGATTCGCAATTGTTGTTAACGGAGAGGCATTACCCAATAATCGGCGTAAACGGTTAGCTGCTTGGAGGGCATCTTTTGCCGGATCGTTGGTTGTACCTGCTAGCTTAGTATCACTATTGAGATCGATGAGTTTTTCGCCCCCGACTTCGATCGCATAGTAAGTACTCTTGTTTGGAGTTGTTGCACCAGTTGCTGCGCTGGCTAGTTTCCAACTGACTGTAATTTTACTGGCATCTATTTTCTGCCGGCTCAGTTGGTTAATTTTATCTGCTACTGCTACTGCCCGCCAAACTGGATCGCTTTGCTGTAAATTATCTTCACTGGCGGTGGTCATTAGATGGGCAACAGATGATAAATCCCCGACGGTTGCCACTTTTACGCCGCTACTGGTGTTCCCACTTGTAGCATCGCCAATCACGCCAATTTTTGTATCACTAGTGGCAACAGGTGCGCTACCAATAAACGTGAAAACTGGAATGTCGCGAATGTAAAGTGTTGCTGCTTGACGACCTGCTATCGTGTGAGCTTGAATTTTTGCGATCGCAGTATCTGGGGCAAGTCCCCCGGCCGTTGACTGATATTCGCCTACCTTTACCGCCTCAGGAGAGGGGGAAGGCTGAGAATCTGAGGCAACTTTCTTAGCAGTTTGAGTCCGACCGACTGACGGTATTCCTAAAACAGCCGTTACCAGGGTGACAGTAGTCCACAAAAGTCTTTGATTCATGTGTCCGATTTGTTTAAAGCAACTTCAGAAGGGATATGGCGCAATTGCGTGGGATTTAACCCAATATTCGTGAGATAACCCCGAAAAATCCAACTCCTGAACGCGTTTACTTTTTTAGTTAGAACTGCAACAGATTAACATGAACTTTTCGCGTTAGGGATCAGGGTTTAAGCGGATGGGCAGGTGATTAAATAAAAAACCCTCATTGTAGCAAAAAGTGAAAACCTTGTTGGCAGGTTGATTCGGGGCGTTCAACGAACTTTAAGACAGTCAGTAAAAGTTTACAAAAGTTTACAAATACAGATCACTGGAGTCGAGTGATCCACATCACTAATCATCACAGATAAAGTCTAATTTTAATAGCACCCATTGATACAATTTGTAAATGTCATCCCCCAATAGGAGGATATATTTACTAGAAGCCCATTCAGGAGATAGATAATAAATATATTGAGCCTGAACCCAACCTACAACAATTTCCCCCTATAGGTCTGTAGTTCTGCATCCATAATGAAGTTAACGGATTGAATCCATACAAAATCTTCATATTATTGAGAATAGTTAGTTCCCCCCCCTCAAGAGCACTCCCCCACTCAAGAACACTCCCCCACTCAAGAACACTCCCCCTCCCCATTCTGCTGTATCTTGGATTTTGTCCTTGAGGAGCAAGAATGACGATGAAACCATTTCTATTTGTCACCGACCTGGATCATACTCTCGTCGGTGATGACAAAGCCTATGCCCAACTGCAGTTCGCATTAAACCAGCATCGGCAAGAATATGGCACGAAAATTGTTTATGCAACAGGGCGATCGCCTGTACTTTACCAAGAACTCCAAGCCGAAAAAGATCTTTCCACCCCAGACGCCCTAATTTTATCAGTGGGAACAGAAATTTATCTCAATGGTAGTGTGACTCCAGACACAAATTGGTCCCAAAAGCTGAACATAGGTTGGCATCGTCAGCAAATACTAGATATCACTGGTGATTTTACTGAGCTAGTGTTGCAACCAGAATCAGAACAGCGACCTTTTAAAGTGAGTTTTTTCTTGAACCAAACCGCTGCAGAACAGACATTACCACAACTAGAAACTGCACTTGCCACCCACGGCTTAGATGTAAAATTAATTTACAGCAGTGGTGTTGACCTAGATCTAGTCCCGCGCGTAAGTGACAAAGGACAAGCGATGCAATTTCTGCGCCAACAATGGAAATTTGTGCCAGAACAAACAGTTGTCTGTGGAGATTCCGGGAATGATATTGCTTTATTTGCCGTTGGTCAGGAGCGCGGCATCATTGTCGGAAATGCCCGACCAGAATTGTTAGAGTGGTACAATACTCATCCCTCTGAACATCATTACTTAGCAAAAGCTGTTTGTGCTGGGGGAATTATTGAGGGGTTAAAACATTTTGGATTTTTGTGATGATTAATTATCTCAAAGGTATCGTCACAGGTATCGACAAAAGTACTGCTAACCGAGTCATCCTCACAATAGAAGTCAACGGTTTAGGCTACGAAGTGCAGGTTCCGGCGCGACTATTGCCGCAACTACCATCTTCAGGAGAAGTCCAAATCTTTACTCATTTCCAAATGAGGGACGAAGTGCCACTACTTTATGGCTTTGCCATCGCCGCCGAAAGAGATGTATTCCGCCTCCTGTTAAGTGTCAGTGGCATTGGCGCAGCTTCAGCCATTGCCTTAATTGACACTTTTGAACTCTCCGATTTAGTCCAAGCAATTATCACCAGCAATACAGTGCTATTGATCAAAACTCCCGGAATCGGTGGCAAAACAGCCGAACGGATTTGCTTGGAACTGAAGAAAAAACTAGCAGGATGGCGTATCAGTGCCGGTTTAACCGTAGCAA
This sequence comes from Cyanophyceae cyanobacterium, assembly GCA_038214545.1. Taxonomy (GTDB): domain Bacteria; phylum Cyanobacteriota; class Cyanobacteriia; order Cyanobacteriales; family Nostocaceae; genus JBBQRU01. Next base: position 29,074 of record JBBQRU010000037.1, read on the forward strand.
CTGGTAGTCCAGCGCCAGCTGTCATGGATGATGTGCAAATGACTCTCCTCGCACTAGGATATACCCCAGGCGAGGTAGCACAGGCATTACAGGTCATTAGTCAAGAAGTAGGATTAGGAAAAGATTCTCTTCCCGAAGATTGGATTAGACAAGCGATCGCGCATCTCAGCAGCAAATAAAAACTTTAGATTTCCTTCACAATTCTTTAAATGTCCGATCCTTATAGCTGGATAGAAAAATCCCTCACCACAATCAAGAGTGCTAATTGGTACCGTTCCGTCCAAGAAATTAGTGGTAGACCGGGCGCAAAAATCATCTTAGACGGAAAAGAGGTGATTAACTTTGCCAGCAATGACTACCTAGGATTAGCCGGAGACGAGCGTTTAATTCAAGCAGCAGTTGCCGCCACCCAAGAATTAGGCACAGGTAGCACAGGCTCAAGACTACTCAGTGGACATCGGCAATTACATAGAAAATTAGAAGAGGCAATTGCCCAACTCAAAAAAACAGAAGCAGCGTTGGTTTTTAGTTCTGGGTATCTCGCCGCAATCGGAGCGATCGCAGCACTAGTAGGCAAGCGCGATTTAATTCTCTTTGACCAATACAATCATTCCAGCCTCAAAAATGGAGCCATTCTTAGTCAAGCAACACTAAGCGAATATCCGCACTGTGATATTACAACATTAAAAACCCAACTCAACCAACAAAGACAGCATCATCGCCGCTGCCTAATTATTAGCGATAGCGTCTTCAGCATGGATGGCGACCTCGGTCCCCTAAGAGAACTCCTCAACTTAGCCCAGCAATATAACTGTATGCTGCTGATTGATGAAGCCCACGCCACAGGAGTACTCGGCCCCACAGGTGCAGGCTGCGCCGAACACTTTGGCTGTACCGGACTAATCCAAATTGGCACCTTAAGTAAAGCCTTAGGTAGTTTAGGCGGATATGTCGCCGCCAGTACCACAGTAATTGACTACTTAAGGAATCGCGCCCCCAGTTGGATTTATACAACCGCCCTTTCACCAGCCGATACAGCCGCCGCATTAAAAGCAATTGAAATTATCCAGCAAGAACCAGAACGACGGCAGCGATTATGGCAAAATGTTAATTATTTAAAATCTAGATTACAACAATTACCGAATATAAGATTATTACCTTCAGAATCGCCGATTCTTTGTATTAGCTTAAATAGTGCTGCTGAAGCTTTAAAAATGGGAAATAACTTAAAAAATGCGGGAATCTTTGCACCAGCGATTCGCCCACCAACTGTACCTACAAGCCGGATGCGGATTTCAGTGATGGCGAGTCATGGGGAGGAGGAGATGGAGGGTTTGGTGCGGGGGATTGAGGATTGTTTTTGAAACGCGGAGGGGCGCGGAGTAAGCGCGGAGGGCGCGGAGAATCTCTGCGTTCCTCCGCGTTTTTTTATTTCGCTGGGGCTACTTTTGCCAAGTTTTTCACACTCTTGACGCCTTTGATTTGTTTGGGTAAGGTATCAACTTTGGCTAGTTGGTCTTGTTTGAGGACTGTACCGCCAACTGTGATTGCACCGTCTTTAGCATCGACTGTGAGTTGACCACCGGGGATGTTGGCTTCTAGTTTGGAGCGAACTTCGGTTTTGAGTTGCTCGTCGTTTCTATTAGCAGCACCGCCATTGGCGGCGTTGTTACGCTGTTCGTTGGCGCGGATGTCGGCGTTTAGTTGTGCTTTGCGAACGTCACTTTGAGCGTCTTTTGTGTCTGCTTGGACTGTGCCTTTTTCTGGAGCTTTGGCTGTGTCTGTGGGGGTGTCAGGAGCGGCTGAACTGGTTTTTTCGGCGTTTTGGCAGCTGGCTGCACCTAACATTAGTACGCCGCCAAGTAGAAATGGGATTAGCTTTTTCATAATTTCTCCTAGTTATTGCTATTGCTTATATGGTTTCGTGGCGGTGGTCAACTACGATCACTTTTGGTTCGTGGTCTGTATCTGTGGTGATGACAGGGTTTGTGGGGGATACGTAGTTGGCAGTTGGGGAAATAGTTTCTTTGGCTGCTGCGGTGGATGGTGAGTTGTAAATTCCGAATTCTTGAATATTACGATTTCTTAAGATAGTTTCGGCGCGATGAATTTCTTCTTGGGTGCCATCGACGATGACTAGGTATTCACCACGGGAAACTCGCTCGTTGTAAATGTGGGCTTGTTCTTCGGGGATTCCTAAGCCAATTAGAGCGCCCGCTAAGCTGCCTGCGGCGGCTCCTATTCCTGCGCCAGCAATGGTTGTGGCAATGGCTGTGGCTGCAGCACCGGCGAGCATGACGGGACCAATTCCTGGTATGGCTAATGCGCCCAGTCCTACTAGTAAGCCGGTTAAACCTCCGACTGCTGTGCCTGTGACTGCACCAGCTTTTGCTCCTTCGTCGGCTTTGTTACCAATCTCTGCTTGTGTTTCTACACCACCAATGTTTCTCTCATGGTCAGCATTCTTGGCGATGACTGAGACGTGATCCATGTTGAAGCCAGAATCTCTCAGTGCTGTTAGGGCATATTCGGCATCCTGATGGTTGGGGAATACACCTATGCCACGTTTATGTTCTGTTAAATTCATCTTTCCTCCTCTCAAACCAGTTTAAATTGGGTCAAAACGTATACAGCAATTATTTGTCTTGCGTGCGCCTTCATTTATGAATATCCCTGATTTCTACTGGTCTTTCATCGGTCTGTAGGTGTAACGCCTCATCTATCTGGGGATGGGTTATTTGATGGTGCTAGGTAGTGATTTTAGTTCGATGAGAGCTTTTTAACTCTTTGGATGTATTAATTTACATGCGTATGTCTGGTATATTGTAAAGATTTAAAAGTGATTTCTGCGAAGGGGAATTGCGACACTTCCGTTCGGTTCTACGACTGTCACAGGTACACTAGTATCTATACCTTAGTAAGTAATGGTTGTGGTTAAAGCCGCAAGTTATTGAAATTTTGGGGTAAGTACTAGTGTACCAATGGATCTTGCCAAATTTAAGTGAAGTTTTAGCCCAGAGTCAATCGGTGGCTGAGAACAAAAATCTGCCGGCAATTGATCGGGGCGCTAGTGCAGAACGGGAATGGCACGCCTGCATTGTTGCGATGGAACAATTGCTGTGCTCTTACTTAGACCCAGAAGCTGACTCTAGTCTTGGGTTGGTTTTAGTCGGACCTGCACCTGTTTTCAGTCATCCTGATTTATGTAACCGTTTACAGACGGTGACGTTTACCGCTAAGCCATTTAATCCTTTGGCTTTGATGCCGTTTCAGTTACCGGATACATCGGTAATTGCGGAAATTGATGCTTATGAGTCTGTGCTGCCTTTAGTATCTGGAGATTCTTTGGCACAGGAACAGTTCTTTCTGGTTTTAACAACTAAGTTTTCTGGCTTGTTTGTTTTAGGTGAAGATACTCAAGGTGTAAAGACTTTTGGATTTTCTTTTGAACCTGATGTTGTCGAGATGGGATGGCGATCGCTGCGATCTCGTTTAGTTTTAAGTCATACTAATTTTCTGACCAAACTCGATGCGATGGTGGAAAATTATCCTCCAGTAGCTCCTGATTACCGCACGGTGATGGAATTTAGTCGCCTATTGCTGAAGCAGATGGCTGTAGCTGGGGAAGTTAAAAAAGATGCAGAAGATACTGTGTCTTCAGTCTCTCCGACACCGGCTGATGTGGAATTGCTGCAAGCTTTTGCTCATGAAGTTCGCACACCGCTGACAACAATTAGAACTATGACTCGGCTATTGCTGAAACGGCGTGATTTGGCTGCAGATATTATCCGGCGGTTGCAAGCGATTGACCACGAATGTACTGAGCAAATTGACCGGATGGAGTTGATTTTCCGAGCAGCAGAACTAGAAACTTCTGTGAAACACACGAGTACTCAATTGACGGCGATGTCTTTGCAGCAAGTGTTAGAGCAGAGTATTCCCCGTTGGCAGTTAGCTGCAAGTCGGCGGAATTTGACTTTGGACGTGATATTACCACAAAAAGTCCCCACTGTCGTCAGCAATCCGCGAATGTTGGATCAAGTACTCACTGGGTTGATGGAAAATTTCACCCGCAGTTTGCCTGCAGGTAGTAATATCCAAGTGCAAATTATTCCGGCTGGTGACTTGCTGAAGTTACAATTACTACCACAAAAGCCATTAGAAGCTAGTGCGACATCATGCAGTTCACCGTGCAAGTCAATTGGTCAGTTGCTGACGTTTCAACCAGAAACAGGTGTAGTTAGCCTGAATTTAGCAGCGACAAAGCATTTATTTCAAGCTATTGGTGGCAAATTGATTGTGCGTCAGCGTCCTGACGAGGATGAAGTCTTGACGATTTTTTTACCGTTGAAGGAGTAGAAAACTTACTCACCACTACTTAAAATTGTCACCTTCTGATTTACGCGTGGCTTAGAGAAGCGATCCCAAGCGTTACCTCCGCGCAAAAATAATTCCATCCAACGCACTGTTTTACCATCTGCTGTTGACCAACCGGAACTTCCTGGGGCAAAGGCAAGAGTACCCTCGGATACTTTAAAACTGCCATCGGAATATATGGCATCGCTGATCACATCGCCAACCCGGATGACGATTTTGGTTTCTGGGCGAAGATTGATGGTGTGGTCAGCTATTGTTGTTTTAATGTTACCATAACCATCAATCCAAGCCACGCGATCGCTCGGTGCCTCACTAATAACATCCGGTTTTAATACTTCTCCTAACAAGCTAAAATCATTGTTGGCAATTTGGGCAACAGCGTTGGGAAAAACATCACGGGAACGGAACTGTGAACCGCCGCGCGAAATATTGACTAAGTGGATTAATTGCGACTCATGTTTAATGAATGACAGAGTGTAACCAGCATTCACACCTACGACTTTGACGCCATTATTTAGTAGGGCATAAGTTAGTCCCTCACCTTCATTATTTTGGCGTGCTTCTTTATTGTCTTGGCGAGGCGCACAATTGTGGTAGATTAAGCGCTCTGTAGGTCCTGAGTTGAGACCGAGTTGAGCAATCCAAAAGCCGGTGGCTAAGGTACTAAAGCCGGGGACTGACAAAACGTTAATTTGAGCATTCGGTAGCCTCATTAGTAACTGCTGTGTTACTTCTGAAAAAGCTGGGTCGCCAGTACCGTAGTCGGCAATTAAAGTGATTAACATATGTTTAAGTTATTTAAGAAGCGATCGCGAGTAGTACTTTAAAGGTCGAGCCTTCACCAACTTTACTTTTAACAGAAATCGAACCACCGCAACGTAGTAAGAGTTGCTGCACAATTGTCAACCCCATTCCTGCACCACCAACATCATCCGCCATCATCGGTCGGACACGATAAAAGCGGTCAAAGATTTTGGGGATGTCGCTTTCAGAAATTCCCAAACCAGTGTCGCGAAATTCTAATTGCACATAATCACCTTGAATCCGTCCGCGTACCCAAACTTCGCCGCCATAACTCGTAAACTTGATACTGTTATGTAAAAGGTTAATCGCAATCTGGCGCAGCCAAGCAGAAATACAAATCACCGGCGGGAGTTCCGTGGGGACAGTATAGGCTAGCATAATACCTTTTTCTTGGGCTAGAGGTTGATAGGTACTAACTACTCCAGGGATAATTTCGCTTAGGCTCACTGTCTCTAAGCTGGTATTATCTGATGAACGATCCAGATTTACTAGTTCTAGTAAACCAGTAATCAGGGAATTTTGGCGATCGCATTCAGTATTGATGAGTTGTAAATATTTTTGGCGTTGATTGGGTTTAATTTGTGGCGAATGTAACAGACTGAGGGCTGTTTTCATATGAGTCAACGGTGTTCGCAGTTCTTGGCACAAATTGCTTAAATATTCATCTTTTAGTTGTAGAGTGTTTAGTAAGTCTTGATTTTGTTGCTGCATTCGGGCGCTGCGTTCAGTCGTCGCCTGACGATAAATTTCATCTTGACGGTGCAGTTGTCTTGTCAAAAGTTGACTTAGGAGTCCTGGTTCTGGTGTTGTGCGCGGACAAATAAAATTCAGAGTTTTTGCGTCAGATGGCATATCGAGGATTTTTTCATCCACAACTGCTTGTTTTATACCTTCTAATACCCGTTGAATTACTGCACCGTCAAAAGAACTCATTACTTGTAATTGGGGAGTTTTCTTAGCTTTAACAGCGCGATATCCAGAAATAGTGTGTAGCGCTTCCAGACTCTGAGGTAGCGGTCGATGAGCTAAAATTAGTCCGCAAAACTCTGGTGATAAAACTAATAAAAAGTATTCTCGTCGCCACCAAGAACGGTTTGTCACTTTGACAGGAATTACTGAAGGTTCAGGGATGGGCGCAACGGAATTGTTTTTTTGTTCATGACAATCATATATGGTGTGCTTTACCCCCGCATTCAGGTGATAGCGTTGGATTTCCGAATGCCAAATCTCTCCTGGTGGTAACTTTACCCACAAAGTAGCACCTATCGGCTGCTCTACTAACAAGTCAATCACAGACCTGACGAGTGACAAGAGTGTCGCCGGACTATTTGTTGAGGGTTGCGTTGATGAAGTACCTAGAGCTAGCTGATAGAGTGAATTCATAGAGGAGGAGTAAGGGAGTGCTCGAAGTTGATTTTAGGTACGGTGAATGTGGGGAGTGCGATGATTACTCCCTACTCCCCAATTAGATTACCTGTTTTTGAGCGCCTCTCGTGCTTGTTCCCGGTCGTCAAAGTGGATTTTTTCGGTACCGAGAATTTGGTAGTCTTCATGCCCTTTACCGGCAATTAATACACCATCTCCAGGCTTGGCGTTGATGATGGCGTTACGGATTGCTGTGGCGCGATCGCTAACTACTTCTGGTGTTGATCCGGATATCCCCGCGAGAATATCTTGCAAAATGCTCTCTGGGTCTTCGGTGCGAGGATTATCAGATGTCACAAAAGTAATATCAGCGAGTTCCACCGCAATTTTACCCATTTGTGGACGCTTTGTGCGATCACGATCGCCACCACACCCAAATACACAGATCATTTTGCCAGGGATAAATGGTCTTGCGGCTTTGAGTAGATTCTCCAAACTATCCGGCGTGTGGGCATAATCGACAATCACGCTGATATCTTGGTCGGGACTGATTTGCACACGTTCCATCCTTCCCGGTACACCCGGAAATTCCGGAATGACTGAGGCGACGAATTCTAACTCTAATCCTAAATGTAAAACTGTACCTACTGCTGCCAGCAAGTTAGCGAGATTATATTGACCAACTAAAGGCGAGCGAAATCCCATATCTCCATGTGGAGTATGTAGTATCCCGCTGACACCATTTGGTGCATAATCTAATTCGCTTGTAGATAAATCTGCGGTGCGATTGCTCACACTATAACTCCAATAATCGCGCTCTGATGAGGCGATTAAACGCTGACCATAAGGGTCATCGGCATTAATTATAGCCCGTCCTTTCAGATAAGCTGGTTGAAATAACAATGCTTTAGCAGCAAAGTAATCTTCCATATTCTTGTGGTAGTCCAAGTGATCTTGTGTCAGGTTAGTGAATACTGCCACTTCAAACGGACAAGCCATGACTCGACCCTGTGCCAAGGCATGAGAACTAACTTCCATCACCCCAAATTCACACCCAGCATTCACCGCACTAGCTAGCTGCTGCTGCAATTCCACTGCAAAAGGTGTGGTATGGGTTGCTGTGAGTTCAAATCCCGGCCACCGAGTGTATAAAGTCCCCATCAAGGCTGTAGACAAACGAGCTTGATGTAGGAAAAATTCGATTAAATGGGTAGTGGTGGTTTTACCATTGGTGCCTGTGACACCGACTAGTTTGAGTGCTTGTCCGGGGTAGCCATAAAAAGCTGCTGCGATTTGAGCACAAGCAACAGTCATGTCAGTCGCACTAATGACACTTTTTCCCTCTAGCGCTGCACCGGCTTTTTGAACTGCAGCCGGCGAAATAATCGCTGCAACGGCACCAGCCGCCAGGGCGCTTTCCCAAAAATCACCACCATCCACACGCGTTCCCGGCATCCCAATGAATAAATCTCCTGGTTCACAGGCATGGGAATTAGTCGTTAGACCTTGAATTTCCTCATCCATTGCTGGATGCTCTAGTAGCCCTACACTATCGACAACTGCTAGTAGTTCGCGTAGCTTCATAACATCACACTCCTCACACAAATACTTGAGCGCTTATTTTGATTCGTTTTCACCCCAATACTTCTGTAGCATTTGCTGCAGTTGTTGCACTGTTGCTCGGGGAGAAGGTCGTGGCAGTAGTTGTTTACCCTCAGTCACTTTATCTTCTTCTGTGTCTTTTGCGCCTGCGTAGTTGGTTATTAAATAAAGTACGGGAACTTCGTATTGGTAAGTGTTAAACCAATCTTCGCGAGTTGTGATATCGAGAATTTCGAGTTGTAAAGCCGGAAAAGTCCCAATTTTGACAATATTTTCTAGTTTTTCTTGCAAGCCTTCGCATAAATGACATCCTGGCTTGCTATATAAAATTAACCGCATTGTTTGCTCTTCGTGATGGACCCTGGGACACAACTGAAGGTCTTTCAGATTATACGCATCGTACAAAATTCAGGTATCAGTTAGTCAAATATTTTGCCGGCATATATTGGCATCAATCGCAATGCAAAAACCCCGCTCTCATATTTGAGCAGGGTTTTATGAGAAAAATATGCAGTTCTTAAATTAGAATACGTTCATAATTGTGATGATACCAGCGCTGGTTATGGCCATTAAAGATCCCATAACGAAGACTTGACCCAAGCTATTCCGAGTTTTTGGGGTATTCATGGTGATAAAACTTTATTTTTAAGGATTCTCCAATTTTATCAGGATCAGTATATTTGTTCACAAAACTGTTGAGAATATTAAAATTGCTTAAAGAATCTACACATATACTGCTAGATTTACTTAATCTAGGCTGTACCTGAAAAGAACGAATAATCTGCATATCTAATCTCCGTATACTCTACCGAGTTACGTATCAATAGCTAATAATTAATTGGGAAGCCGATCAGGACTATTTCATTCTCATCTAGCCTGACGGCTTAAAGCGCAGTCTCATAGCCAGTATCATAGGCAGATGACTCAAAAAAGATTTCCGTCCATTCACACCGCTGCATCAAAAACCTGTTGCGCGGTAAGATTGAGTTGTGGGAATGTAGGGGATGCGATCGCGCTAAGGCTAATCCTTTAACTAACTGGACACGCAAGCAAACCTGGACTTATATGTCAATACGGACGGTTCAGTTAACAATCTTCTCGCACTTACCCAAGAGATGAGGGCGCAACGCTTGCGCCCTTACAGGCTAACTAACTGTATTGCCTTAATAATGAAAAAAGCTATATTTCCTCTTCGATTACCTGTTCTATAAACTTTTGCACTAAAGGTACTCGCAAAGTATCTCCTGACTGAGTTAATATTTCTTTACGGATTAATTTATTTGCTACTCCCTGATCTGCTGGTGTAGGGGTTTCACCTTTTACTAAAAGTCTAAGTAAACCTCTATCTTTATCGCTCAAACTCGTCCAGAATTCCCGAAAATACTGGTCGCTTCGTTCGAGTACAATA
>JBBQRU010000038.1:0-38492 GCA_038214545.1 Cyanophyceae cyanobacterium
AAATGGACAAATTAGGAGGTGCGTACCGCAAGGTCAGCGAAGCGATCGCAACAACACAAGCTGCTCCAATTCTGACATTCGATGATTTCATCGCTCGGTATGGAGATAACGATCGCTACGAATTGATTGATGGGGAACTCATTGATATGGAACCAACTGGACCACATGAAGAGGTAGCTGCTTTTATCTTACGAAAAGTTAATATTGAGATAGATCGGCTACATTTCCGTTGGTTTACACCTACCCGTTGTTTAATTAAACCTTTGGGAACTAAAACAGCTTTCCGTCCTGACGTAGTGGTGCTAGACAAAGTTGCGATCGCCAATGAACCTTTGTGGCAAGATGAGCCTGTAATCAGATTGGGAACTTCTATTAAACTTGTTGTAGAAGTAGTTAGTACCAACTGGCAAAATGACTACGCACGAAAAGTAGAAGACTATAGTGCAATAGGTATCCCGGAGTACTGGATCGTGGATTATTTGGGTTTAGGGGGTCGGGATTATATTGGCAATCCAAAGCAACCGACAATATCAATTTACCTGTTAGCAGATAGTGGTAACAGGTACCAAAAGCCTACTCAATTCCGGGGTGGCGACCGCATTATCTCCCCGACATTCAAGGAATTACAACTAACAGCCGAACAAATCTTTGCTACTGTTAATTGGTGATTGTTTAAGGGCAGTAGAGCAGCTTTCCAGGATGAACCTGAATTATTTTGATAACCTGACATAAACTAGGAAGAGGTTATGCAGGAAGAAGCTCTACATGATGGAAGTTAAAGCCGCAGTTGCTCGCAGTGCAGGTCAGCCGTTGAGTATTGAGACAGTGCAACTCGCAGGACCAGCCGCCGGAGAAGTGTTAGTTGAGATTCGTGCTAGTGGTGTTTGCCATACCGACGCTTTTACTTTATCGGGTGACGATCCTGAAGGTTTATTTCCGGCAATTTTGGGTCATGAAGGTGCGGGGATTGTGGTAGAAGTGGGTAAAGATGTGAAAAGTGTGAAGGTGGGCGATCGCGTCATTCCGCTTTACACCCCAGAATGTCGGCAATGTGAATATTGTCTCAGCCGCAAGACAAATCTCTGTCAGGCGATTCGCACTACCCAAGGACGCGGTTTGATGCCTGATGGCACCAGTCGTTTTTCTTTAGATGGGCAAATGCTACATCATTATATGGGTACTTCGACCTTTGCAAATTATACAGTCCTGCCGGAAATTGCCGTAGCGAAAATTCATCCAGATGCGCCATTTGACAAGGTTTGTTACATCGGTTGTGGTGTGACAACAGGGATTGGCGCAGTCATTTATACAGCCAAGGTTGAGCCTGGGGCAAATGTAGTTGTGTTTGGCTTGGGAGGAATTGGGTTGAATGTGATCCAAGGGGCGCGGATGGTGGGGGCGAATATGATTATTGGGGTTGACACTAATCCGCAGAAGCGATCGCTAGCCGAAAAATTTGGCATGACTCATTTCGTTAATCCTAAAGAAGTCGAGGGTGATTTAGTTCCTTACTTAGTTGACTTAACTAAAGGTGGTGCCGATTATAGCTTTGAATGCATCGGTAATATAAATGTCATGCGCCAAGCCTTAGAATGTTGTCACAAAGGCTGGGGTGTAAGCGTCATTATTGGTGTTGCTGGTGCTGGTCAAGAAATTAGCACCCGACCATTTCAACTTGTAACCGGGCGTGTTTGGAAAGGTTCGGCTTTTGGTGGGGCGAGAGGCAGGACAGATGTACCGAAAATTGTAGATTGGTACATGGACGGTAAAATCAATATTGATGATTTAATTACTCATACCATGCCCATTGAACGGATTAATGATGCTTTTGATTTAATGCACAGAGGTGAATCTATCCGTAGTGTAGTGACATTCCCTTAAAGTTATGCTATTGATAACCGAATTTCCACCATTGGAAACAAAAAATTTGGTTTTAAGGCAAATTGTCGCCACAGATAGCGAGGCGGTTTTTGAACTTTTTTCCGACTTGCAAGTGGTGCGATTTCACGATGTCACTCCTTTTGTGAGACTTCAACAAGCCGAATCATTGGTCAATCGGTGGGCGGAACGTTTTCGCAATCAACAAGGCATCCGCTGGGGAATTGCCCGCAAAGAAGACAATATTATCATTGGTTCCTGCGGTTTTGGTGCTTGGAACAAAAGATGCTTGCGAGCAGAAATAGGCTATGAACTAGCTAAAACACATTGGCGTCAGGGTATTATGTCAGAGGCATTAACGGCTGTGCTCGATTTTGGATTCCAATCAATGGAGTTAAATCGCATTGAGGCGATGGTAATGATGGAAAATCTGCCCTCCATGAAACTTTTGCAAAAATTAGGTTTTAGAGAGGAAGGTATCTTAAGAGAACATGGTTTTTGGATCGGTCAATTCCACGACCTAAAGATATTTTCTTTTTTAAAAAACGATTATAAATCTAAACTCTGAATTATCACGCAATATGTTAGTTACTTCTTCGGAACACAAAAGCTTTGGTGGTAAAGTTGGTTTTTATAAACATGACTCTGCTACTTGTAACAGTGAAATGCGATTTGCTGTGTATCAACCACCACAAGCAATGCAAAAGTCAGTCCCGGTGCTTTATTTTCTGGCGGGTTTAACATCGACGGAAGAAAACTTTATTGCCAAATCAGGAGCGCAAAGGTATGCTGCTGAACATGGGTTAATGCTGGTTGCACCAGATACGAGTCCGCGTCATACAGGAATTGCTGGGGAAGATGATGAATGGGACTTTGGTAGCGGTGCGGGATTTTATGTAGATGCGACAGTGGAACCGTGGCAAAAACATTATCAAATGTATAGCTATGTCGTCCATGAATTACCAAGTTTAATTGCTGATAATTTTCCAGTCCAACCCGGTAAACAAGGTATTTGCGGTCATTCGATGGGTGGACATGGGGCTTTAGTTTGTGCGTTGCGAAATCCGCACCAATATCAATCTGTTTCGGCTTTTGCGCCAATTGTTGCACCGATGCATTCTCCTTGGGGAGAAAAGGCTTTTAGCCGCTATCTGGGAAGTAATCGTGAAAAATGGCGAGCTTATGATGCTTGCGAATTAATTAAAATCCAAGCATATCATAGTGAGATTTTAATCGATCAAGGTACAGCCGATCCCTACCTCGGTGAGTATTTACTATCATCTTTATTTGAACAAGCTTGTGCTCAGGTTAATCAACCGCTGACTTTACGTTATCAAGAAGGCTACGATCACAATTACTACTTCATTGCTACCTTTATTGAAGATCATATCCGTCACCATGCCAGCCTTTTAATTTAATAAGTAGATCTTCTTACTCAGCAATTACCGTAGAATTTCGGCTGATTTGCTGGTAAAAATAATCCATTATATACTGGCATAACGATCGCACAGTCAAAATATCAGCCTATTGTTAAGAACTATTTCGGACTTTTGGGTGATCGGCAAACTGATTAATTCTGTCATGCTGAGTAAATAAAGAAGCAGTATAAGTAAAAACTAATGAACCCGAAAATTTTACATCGAATAGAAATTGTAGTTGCCACTACATTTTTGCTTTCAATGGGACTGACCGGAATTTTGGGGGCGCAGAAGCTGAGTGAGAAAGCGATTGGACTCTCAGTCGCTAGCCAAGTGTTATCCGCCCAGACACCTGTTCCTAATTCTCAGTTGCAAGCAACTTTAAATCAAATGGTGACAGCAGAAAAAATTCCCGGTGCCTCAGTGTATATTTCTACGCCCGGAGGTAAATGGAGCGGTGCGGGGGGGGTGAGTAGTTTAGAGTCCAAAACACAAATACACCCTGATGATCGCTTCGCAATTGCGAGTATCAGCAAAACTTTTGCGGCGGTAGTGATTTTGCAATTAGTTGCTGAAGGTAAAATTAACTTAGATCGGCAGATCGCCAATTACTTACCTAAAAATGTTGGCGATCGCATTGCCAATAGTGACACAATTACAGTTCGTCAACTCCTCAACCATACTAGCGGTGTCGCCGAGTACCTAAATACGGAAGCTTTTATTCAAGCCACGGCTAAAAGAAGCCGATCGCAACCTTGGACAGCAAGCGAGGCGATTAAATATATTTACGATCGAGAAGCGGCAAACGAACCGGGAGATCAACATGTTTACACCGACACTAACTATATCCTCGTCGAGTTAATTGTTGAGCAGACAACCGGCGGAACTTTAGCGCAAGCGATCCGCGATCGCATTTTAACTCCGCTAGGGATGCAAAGCACTTATACCGAATTGCGCGAACCGGGTAACGGAATTTTAGTCACAGGTTATGGTAAGCGCAGCGCCGATAAAATCGAAAGTTTTGCCGATATCAATGACGGAAATGGGTTAGGCGATGGCGGATTAGTTTCGACAGGAGAGGATTTGGCTAAGTTTACCCAAGCTCTGTTTGTCAAAAAAAGTTTACTTTCACCTGCCATGATGAAAGAAATGCTGACTTATGTTGATAGTGGTAACGGTAACAAATACGGGTTGGGTGTAGAACAATTCGCGACGCCTTATGGCACAGCTTTAGGACATAGTGGTAAAGCTTACGGAATTGGCTCACTCATGTTATACCTACCATCGCAAGATACAACGGTGGTTGTGATGATGAATAATCAAGAGCGCGATCCCGAAAGATTAGCGTTCAAAGAGTTGGAAGTAACTTTGGATCGTTAAATTAAGAGAAAGAACAAGCGATCGCGAGTTTGGCGTGTTGTTCAAATGTTTCTGGATTTAGCATTATCACTGGATATTGGGGAGTTGTAGCTAGGAGTTGGGTGATTCGGGATTGGGATTGAGCGACAACGGATTCCGCGAGGCTACCTTGCGCGAGAGAATCGGTAAAATCGGCAGCGATGAGACGAATCCGCTCTAAATTAGATGCCGGTAAATTGCGAGAGACGATTAACAAGTCACAGCCAGCGTTGAATGCTTGAGCAACAGTTCCCTTTTGAGCGAACATCTGAGAGACAGCTTGCATATCTAAATCATCAGAGACGATGACTCCTTTAAAACCGAGTTCTTGGCGCAGGAGATTTTGGAGAATCTTTTGAGACAGAGTTGCTGGCACTGCATCTATCTTGGGGAAGAGAATGTGTGCAGTCATGATAATTGGCACCTGAAGAGCAATCAGGGCTTGAAAAGGGATTAGTTCGCGAAGCCGCAAATCTTCGACAGTTAAATTCAAGATTGGTAGCTCTAGGTGAGAGTCTTGATTAGTGTCTCCATGTCCGGGAAAGTGCTTTGCCGAGCCGAGAATTCCCGACTCTTTCAGACCCATGTAATAGTTGCATACATATTCGGCAGTAGTTTCCGGGGTGTAACCAAATGCTCGCGGTCCAATCACAGGATTTTGCGGATTGGAAAAAATATCAGCGACAGGTGCCCAAGAAACATTGATTCCCAGTGATTTAAGTTCAACTGCGGTAGCTTGCGCTACAGCTTGGGAATGCTTGAGCAACAAACAAGCATGAGGAAAGCGGGTCATTGGCAATGGCGTCCGCAGTACCGAAACTCCTTCATGATCCAAAGTCATGAACATTGATTCGCGTTCAGCATATTGCCTGACCTGAGACATTAATTCTTTAAAGCTTTGCAGCCAGACTTCGTAGGGTAAGCCATGCCGAAAGTTTTTCCCAAAGAAAATCGCCCCAATCGGTTTTAATTCACTCAGGATGCGTTTATCGTCATCGTTTAACTCTGTCCCAGAAATTCCCAGAATTAGGTGCTGTCCAAAAGGCGATCCTGCCATGATTACTCACAAACGGCTTGCGAGGGCTGATTATACCATATTTGCGCTCAATTAGTTGCATCTAACATTTTCTGCCAACTTGGGGGTTCAACTGCCGGATTTTGGCAAATCACTGGTAGCCAAGAAGCACCAGGAAATTCGTCTTCGACACCTTGTAACTTTCGGCGTGCGTGTTGTACGCCAATATACAGCGGTAATCTCTCAGTAGCGAAAGCCTGCATAAAATGGCGGAAGAATTCTTGGGCGACACGATTGGGTACTGGGAGTCGCATCACAATCGCGGTAGGAATATGTAACTTTCCCAGGGCAGAGGCTAATCTTAACCCATCACAGGAGTTGAAAATCGCTAATTTTAAACCTTTGCCAATCGCGGCTTTCAATGCTTCTTCTAGTTGCTCAATTGTTAAGCTATTATTTGTCGGATTTTCATTAATATAAATTCGACCTGTTTCGCCTTGACTGTGGCTGTGTCCGGCAAAAAATAAGATGTCCCAGCCTTCCGGATGCCATAACTCAGAGGTGAACTCAGCGCGTGTCGGGTTCATTAAAAATGTGGTTTCAGCCTCGTCTAAATTGGCAAGTAAATTATTTTCAAACTCCAGATCGATGCCTTGACTATTGCCGAAAATTGCCAGGATTCTGACTTTATTTGAGGTTTTTGCTGGTCGTGACGAGCGAGTGCGTTTATACTCTAGTTGGGAAACTGCAGTTTCCGCCATTGGATAATCGCGGTAGAAATCGCAACCATGCCACGGTAAGCGGCGTAACAATTCATCATTAGTTTCTACAATGACCCGAATTTCTTCGTCTGGGGTGATTTGCGATCGCACTTGCCGACTCACGTTCAAAAATGGTTCAGATTGCAGCCAATTATTGAGACTTTTTTGCAACTGGTGACATAATTCGGTAAAACTCACAACCGAGACGTTGGTGATGCCATCTTCATCAATTTCGATCTCGTCTTCTACGGTTATAGGCGATCTCAGCGCCAGACGCTCTACACCTCCGCCGAGGCGATCGCATAATCGTTGATAAATCAACTGCCAATTTCTATATAATTCAGCTAAATCGGGTGCTGGGTCTAAACTGCCAAGAAATTGTTCTGGTAAAGGATAACCGGATGTCCACAAAGTGACAGTCACTCTCTCAAATCCGGTATGTAAGTCTCCCGTTCCGGGATTAACAACAATAGTTTTGATCATGGTTTGGCACACTCCTGGTTTATCAACTAAGTGCATTTTTTGCATCGATACACCGGACTCATCTTCTAATTTTAACCTTGTTTACCAGTCAATTGAGACCAGCGTGGAGGTTCGACTGCGGGATTAGTGCAAATCACAGGTAGCCAGGAAGCACCAGGAAATTCATCTTCTACTCCTTGCAACTTCCGGCGTGCTTGCTGAACTGCTAAATATAAAGACAGTTCTTCGACTGCGAAAGCTGAAAGAAAATGTTGGAAGAAGGCTTGGGCGATAGAATTAGGCAATGGCTCACGCATCACAACTACTGAGGCAATATGCAATTTCTCCAAAGCTGAGGCTAATGCCATGCCATCACAGGAGTTAAAAAATGCTACTTTTAAGCCGTTATCCATTGCGGATTGAAGTGCTAACTGTAATTGCTCGATTGTCAAACTGTTATCAATTTTGTGCTCTGGAAATGTCGTGTTGGCAGCACATTGTTGAGAAGAATCGTTAAAAAAGACAATATCCCAACCTTGAGGGTGCTCGATCTGCGCTGTTAATTCGGCGTTGCTGGGGTCGATTAAATAAACAACTTCTAAATCTTCTAAGCCTTGAAGGCTATCTATCGTCACAATATCTTCACTTAACCCTTGAATCACCAAAATTCTGACTCTGACGCGTGTGACTTGTGGTTGTTGTAAAGGCAAGTGCCGTTTGTACTCTAATCTGGAAACGGATGTCTCGGCTAAAGGATAATCACTAAACAAATCCCAGCGATGCCACGGTAATCGCCGTAGAGACTCGTCATCGGTTTCCACAATCACCTGGAGAGCTTCTGTTGGGTCGAGTGTTGAGCGTAACTGCCGTTCAATATTCAGGAATTCAAAGGATTTCAGCCAATTATTGATGTTTATGTGGACTTTTTGGCATAAATCCTCAAAACCGATGATTGAGACATTCGTAATCCCAGAGTCGTCTATCTCCAGTTCGTCATCTTCCTCAGTAGCGCTGCGAAGGCGTTCTGAGCGAGTATTGGATCGCAATTGTTTTTGGCTAGTCTTTGAATTCGTGTCTTTACGACCATCCCAGAGATGTTGGTAAATTGACTGCCATTGATCGTACAACTCCACCAACTCTGGTGCTGGTGGTAAGCCGCCAATAAATTGTTCGGGAAGGAAATAATCTGCTGACCATAACTGAGCGACAACTCGCGGAAATCCCTGGTGCAAGTCACCACTACCAAGATTTATCACTACTGACTGAGTAGATCTCATTTTTTTACTCTCTTTTGGCTATAATTCAAACTCCAATATCGCTGTTGTTAAAAGCAATATATCTATCTTTTGGTAGATGACTAGTTTTAATCTGAGATAAATTGATTATCTTTAATCTCTATTTACAGATTAGCGTGGAGTAATGTTTTCTTCAGTAAGAAAAAGTAAGAAAAAGTGATGAGTTATCACTTTGTAGATTGTGAAGAATGTTTTATAATTGGCGTGGGTAATAATATTTTCGACAAATGTCTAAGTGTCTAGGCTTTAGACTAGTACATAAAAGTCACGCAGGCATACTGATTTTAAGAAGTTTAGTACTCTCGGAATCACGTAGCCGATAAATCAACCTAAGTTAGGGATTTTCTCGTGTAACTAAGGGGTACTTTTTGAATATTAGTCTGACTCCAAACAGTAAATATCTGGAGAAGGTGTCATTGTATAAAAATATGTAAAACTTTGTAATGACACTGAGTGCGTAATAGATGAAAAATAGCGAAAGTTAAGTAAAAATCTAAAATTCAGAGTGCAATTACAAACCTGTAAAACCAAAAATACATGTTTGTTTTATAACTAAGTATGTCTGTAGTCAGCACTGAAGAAGTTTTATTGGTAATGTTTCTTAAAAAAAAATGAATAATGTGGAAGATGCACTGAAAGTTTTAGAGCAGGCGATCCAACCAGTACATTTAAATGATCTTCAAGAACTTGTATTCCGCCAATGTTGGGTGGGAGAGAGTTATTCCCAAATCGCCACACAAGGTGGTTATCAAGAAGAGTATATTAAACAAGTTGGCAGCCAATTATGGAAAATACTCAGTCAGAGGTTAGGTGAGAAGGTTACAAAAAGCAATATCCGGTCGATTCTGCGACGGCATTCAGAAGAACAACCAGAATCACCCCCCCTCCCCCTCTCCCCCCCTCTCCTCCCCTCCCCCTCTCCCCCCCTCTCCTCTCACCAAGACTGGGGTGACGCCATTGATATCCCGGCTTTCTACGGTCGAACAGAAGAATTAGTGAAGCTAGAACAATGGATTGTCCAAGAACGCTGCCGCTTAGTCATGTTATTGGGGATCGGCGGAATTGGCAAAACGACCTTAGCAGTGAGTCTGGGAAAACAGATTCAGCATAATTTTGAATATGTGATCTGGCGTAGTCTGCGTTATGCACCACCAGTCTTAGACCTGTTAGCAGAACTGATTCAATTTTTGTCACAAGAGCAAGAAACTAATTTACCACCAACTTTAGAAAGTCGATTATCGCGGTTGATGTATTACTTGCGATCGCATCGTTGTTTGTTGATCTTGGATAATGCAGAGTCAATTTTGCAAAGTGGCGACATCATTGGACGTTATATCGACGGGTATGAAGACTATGGAGAGTTATTTCGCTCAGTCGGTGAGATTTCTTCCCAAAGTGTATTATTGCTGACGAGTCGAGAAAAGCCCTTTGGTTTAGCCGCTAAAGAAGGTGAAGCATTATTCATTCGCTCTTTAAAACTTGCGGGTTTAACTGCCGATGAATCACTCCAAGTTTTTCGCGCCAAGGGAGCAAACTCAGGTTCAGAAGCCGAATGGCAAGCCTTAATCGCCCACTATGGTGGACACCCACTAGCAATCCAGATGGTGGCGGCGATTGTGCGGGAATCTTTAGAAGGGAAAATTTCTCATGTTGTAGAGCTATTAGAACAAGGTAGCCTGGTTTTTGATGATATTCGCGATCTTTTAAACCGGCAGTTTAATCGCTTGTCAGCGAAAGAGAAAGAAGTCATGTATTGGCTTGCTGTCAATCGGGAGCCAGTTTCATTTCCACAATTACAAGCAGATTGTATCAGCAATGGTAATAGCCAATTACTCGAAGCCCTCAACGGTTTGAATTCGCGATCGCTAATTGAGACAACCAACTCGCGCTTCACGCAACAACCTGTAGTCATGGAGTATATGACTCAACGATTAATCGAGCAGGTTTGTGCTGAGATTAGCGGTCAGGAAGGTTTAAATCTCTTCCCAGCTTACGCCTTGCTCAAAACTACTGTCAAAGATTACATCCGAGCTAGTCAAAGAAGGCACATCCTCGCCCCAATAGCCGAGCAACTTCGCACAACTTTTGAGTCTCCTTTAGCACTCGAACAACAACTGCAAAATATTCTGTCTCAGTTGCGGTCGCCACATGGCGTCATCACAAAATTCTCTACTCCTAATTACGGTGCAGGTAACTTAATTAACCTTTGTTGCCAACTGCAAATAGATTTAACTAACTATGACTTTTCCGATTTAACAATTTGGCACGCCTGTTTACAGAAGGTGAATTTGCACCGGGTGAATTTAGCTTACTCTAACTTAGCTAAATCTATTTTTACTCAAACCCTGGGAGCGATTTTTGCTCTCGCCTTTAGTCCTGATGGCAAATTCTTGGCAACTGGCGAACTTAACGGCAAAGTTTGTTTATGGCAAGTCGCCGACAATCTACTTATATCGACTTTTTTGGCACATACTAGTTGGCTATCAGCAATCACATTCAGCCCAGATAGTATGACTTTAGTCACTAGCAGTGGCGATTGTACAGTGAGATTTTGGGATGTCCGCAGCGGCGAGGCGTTGGAAATTTTGACCATAGATAATAGTCAAATCTTATCGGTTGCTTTTAATCCTGATGGTAGTATTTTGGCAACTGGTAGTGACGATCATGTGGTGAGGCTTTGGGATGTAGCTACTCGGAAAATTGTCAAAACATTTATTGGGCATACAGATCAAGTCTGGTCAGTCAGATTTAGCCCTAATGGTACAACCTTAATTACAGGTAGTGCTGACAAAACAGTCAAAATTTGGGATCTCGCTGGTAACAACCGCACTTTACACGGTCATACAGATCAAGTTTGGTCGGTGAGATTTAGTCCTGATGGTCAAACCTTAGCGACATGTAGTGCCGATCACACAGTCAAAATTTGGGATCTTGATGGCACTTTAGTCAAAACCTTGCTAGGTCATACTGGTGAGGTTTGCTGCTTGGAATTCAGCCCTGACGGGAAGATGTTGGCGACCAGTAGTGCTGACCAGACAGTTAAACTTTGGGATCTCAACACTGGACAAATCTGGAAAACTTTGCGCGGACACACAGCTTGGATTCGGTCGGTGAAATTTAGTCCTGTTCGTGAAGCGTCTCCGAAGGAGATAGGTTATACCTTAGCAAGTGGTAGTAGTGACTACACTGTCAAGTTTTGGGATGCCCGTACCGGACAGTTAGGGAGAACCTGGCAAGGTCATACTAATTGGATTTGGTCGGTGAAATTCAACTTTGATGGCACGCAGATTGTCAGCGGTGGCGGTGATAACATGGTGAGAGTCTGGGATGTTGAATCAGGCAAGATTTTATACACTGGTCAAGAACATACGAGTTGGGTGATGGCAGTTGAATTTAGTCCTGATGGTTGTAAGGTTGCGAGTGTCAGTACAGATCATAATGTCTGCTTGTGGGATAACAACACAGGTAAACTCTGGAAAACTCTGCAAGGACATACCTCTCAGATTTTTACAGTCAAATTTAGTCCGGATGGTAAGATTCTGGCTACGGGTGGTGCTGACCGGACAGTCAAACTTTGGAATTTACAAACTGGAAAAGTGTTCCAGACATTTTCTGGACATACTTACTGGGTGCGGTCAATTGCCTTCAGTCCCGATGGAGAAATGCTTGCTAGTGCGAGTTTTGACCGGACTGTGAGGTTATGGAATATTCAGACTGGGCAATGTAAAATCATGTCGGGTCATACAGATTGGGTTACTTCTATTGCTTTTAGCCCTAACGGTATTCTTTTAGCAACAGGTAGTATTGATAATACAATCAGAGTCTGGAATATCAATGACTGTGAAGTCAGAAATACCTTCTTAGGACATACATCCCAGATCTTTGGTGTCAAATTTAGCCCTGACGGTCATACCCTTGCTAGTTGTAGTGCTGACTGGACAGTCAAAATTTGGGATGTGCGAAGTCAGCAGCTACTATTGACATTGAGCGACCATAGCGATCAGGTATTATGTGTTGATTTTAGCCCTGATGGTGAAACTTTAATCAGTAGTAGTGCTGATGAGACAATTAAATTATGGGATGTGAAAACAGGTAGCTGTATTCGCACTTTCTCTCCACCAAAACCCTATGATGGTATGAATATTACTGGCGTTACAGGTTTAACATCCGCAACTATCGCTACTCTCAAAGCCTTGGGTGCTGTAGAAGACTAAAATCCTAAGTTACTGCCTAGTTGACGACTGCGTGTATAAGCGATCGCTAAACCTAAACAGATAACTACCAAAGGAATCAAAATTGCATGTCCTTGATGTAAACTTACTCCCAACCATCCCCATGTCCACAAAGAGACAAATTCGAGCATACCAAGCAATAGGTCGTCTTGAGCATTTAGTTGGCGTGTAAAAATAGATGTTAGCGGAATCGGGCGGGAATTCCACAGGCGTAAAATAGCGGCGCAAGTTGTCGAAGCCAAAAAAATCATTAAGGGAATCAACCAAGCTTCGCCTCTCAGCATCAAGATGATAAACAAAGGCGAGAGTAGCAACCATACCGGAATCAAAACTGCGAATATTTTCAGCCGCCGGAATACTGACCCATCAATCGGCGCAGATTTGAGTAAATCAGGAGATTCTTCCCCAGAAACACAGATGCGCGTTAACGACAAAGTTAAAATCCCGCCGACTCCGACACTCACCATAATGATAAAAGTTGGCAAATCAGCAATCCGGCGACCACCGCGTAAAATTATTACCAATGCCGGGATCAAAAACAGTATTTGCAGAAAGATCCGAGAAATTAAGTACGGGTTGCGCCAGATAATGCGCCATTCTTTCAGCAGTACAATCCGGTTGATCCCGCTGCTAAAGGAAATACTCTTTTTTGGTGCAGAGTGCTTGCGGGTGAGAGATTGCTGCGTACTTGAAAGAAAAGCACGATTACCAATTACAACTGTCATCCAGGCAAATCCTCCACTCACTAGCAAAGTCAACAAAACTGCCGCAGGATCAAAGAAAATTGCCCTAGCTGGAAACCAAACTGGACTGTCTGCACCCAGTGGACTACCTTGCTGAAACCACACTTGGAAACGTTGCCAATTTTGAGTTGTTTTTGTTCCTTGCAGGAGATTTGGGAGTTGGAAAGTCAAAAATAGCAGCGCTGAAAAAAAAGTAGTCAGAATCTGAGTCAAAGTCCGCGCCTGTCTCGCCCCAAAACGGCGGACTAACCCCAAAATCACTAACATTGTCAAACTCGCCCCGATTAAACTCAGTCCGATGAGGGTGGGAAAAAGTCCTAAAAGTTGCGGAATTCCAATTAGTATAGCTATCAGAGTGACTGGAACTACAAATACGCTGGCACTGAGAAGAATTTTCAGGGCGACCGATAGCAAACGACTGGCAAAAATTACCTGTGCGGGTATTGGCGATCCCAACAACAAGTCTGAATCTCCACGTTCAAATAATGCGACTAAGCTGTGTCCCATTCCTTGGGTAAAACTGTAGAAAAATCCGAATAACCACAGGAATACCGCCATCCACAGATAACTATCAAAATTGGTGTGGATTCGCACTCCTGCTAATGTTGACCACAACCAGAGAAATGAGCCACCCAAAACTAATCCTAAAGCGATCGCGACAAAAATTCCTGTCCGCTTTACACTAATTTCTCGCCACCACAGACGCAACTCATGACCTAGCAACCAAGGTAAAGAACCTGCTTTCATTTTCTTGATTCTCCAACTTCTTGTGGTTCCTCAGTCAAATCCAGGAAGACAGCTTCTAAAGTGCCACCTATCTCTCCACTTTGGAGACGTAATTCTTCCAGAGTTCCTTGCGCTACCAATTGACCGTGATTGATGATGCCTATGTGCTGTGCCATCTTCTCGGCAATTTCCATAATATGAGTCGTCAGAATTACCGTATTGCCTTGATGGACATAATCTGCCAGCATATTCTTGACCATCCGCGCCGCTGCCGCATCGAGTCCCGTCAAGGGTTCATCTAACACAATCAACTGCGGTTTGTGGATAAATGCGCCCGCCAGCGCCAGTTTTTGCTTCATCCCGCGCGAGAAAGTTTCGCATAAATCGCCTCTTACATCCCAAAGATTTAACTTTTGTAAGAGTTCTTCCGCCGTACTTTGAGCTTGACGCGCGGAAATTTTCCACAGTCCGGCGACAAATTCCAGATATTCTAATGGGTGTAATTTGTTGTAAAGTAAAGGCTCATCCGGCAAATAGGCAAGTAATTGTTTGGCAGCATTGGGCTTGAGCGTGACACTATGTCCCAAAATTTGCACCTCACCACTATCTGGTTGCAGCAGTCCAGCTACCATTCGTAAAGTCGTGGTTTTTCCAGCACCATTTGGACCCAACAAAGCATAAAACGAGCCTTGCGGAATTTGTAAACTTAGGTTGTTAACCGCTTGATGAATACCATAACGTTTGTTTAAAGCAGTCAGTTCCAAGGCAAAGGGCATATAAATAATTTATGCGAACATACATATTCTTTATTAATGCATTTGCCGTAAACTTATGCACCTGATTTCTCGCACCTTAACGCAGTGCTAACGCCGTGAACTCCTCTTTTCTCAACGTTGACGCCGGAATCTTGATTAGTTGTGCCCAAGTTGGTGGTTCGACTGCGGGATTTTGGCAAATTACAGGTAGCCAAGATGCACCGGGAAAGTCGTCTTCTAAGCCTCTTAATTTTTGGCGGGCTTGACTTACTGCTAGATATAGTGACATCCGTTCCACAGCAAAAGCTTGAATGAAGTAGTGGAAGAAGTCTTGGGCGACGCGATTGGGTACTGGTTCTCGCATGACTATGACTTGGGGAATGTTTAATCTGGATAGGGCATTTGCTAAACCTAGTCCGTCACAAGAGTTAAAAATAGCTAATTTTAAACCGTTTTCGATAGCAGCTTTTAAGGCTTCTTCCAGTTGTTCGATTGTTAAACTATTAAAATTTTGATGTTCGTTGATGTAAATTCTGCCTGTCACGCCTTCGCTATGGCTATGTCCAGCAAAAAATAAGATATCCCAACCCGCAGGATGCCAAAGTTGTTCGTTTAATTGTGCCCTGGTGGGGTTGACAAGAAAAACTACTTCTGAATCTTCTAAGCTTTTGAGTAAGTTGGTTTCTTTTTTCAAATCGATGCCTTGGCTATTGCCTAAAATCGCGAGAATTCTCGCTTTTTGGCGGGAGACTTTGGGCTGATATGATTTGCAAGGGCGTTTGTATTCTGGTCTTGATAATGCCATTTCGGCTTTAGGATGATCTTTGAAGAAGTCCCAGCAATGCCAGGGTAATCTTCGTAACAAATCATCATTGGTTTCGACAATGACACGGATTTCTGCGGCAGGGTTGAGGGATGAACGCAATTGTCTGTCAATATTCAGAAACTCCACCGAGTTGAGCCAATTATTGACACCTTGGTGTAATTTTTGACATAAGTCGTGGAAACCAACGACAGAAATGTTCGTGATCCCGCTACCATCGATTTCTAATTCCTCTTCCTCGGCACAGGTGTGACGTGTCTGGGTTGATAAACGCATTCCCTGACGGTTTGGAGGACAGATGATGCGATCGCACAAATATTGATAAATAGCCTGCCAATTGCGATATAACTTAATTAAATGTGGTGCAGCAGGTAAACTGCCGATAAATTGCTCGGGAAAGCCGTTGTCTTCTGCCCATAACTGAGCACTAACTCTAGGAAACCCGTGATGCAAGTCGCCACTTCCGAGATTGATGATGACTACCTGAGTGGTTTTCATTTTTCAGCTTCCTTATCCTCTGAAAAATTGTGGAAGGGGATAGCGCTGTGAAACAGCGTTGATTTCAGGAACATTTTGGTAGGGCTAGTTCCTGCATTGCCTTGATGCTTCCCTTGTAATCGTCAGCCTGGAATCACAGATGCTTTGTGATATTTGCTTCAAGTATATTATCCTTGATTCCGCAAGTATAAAAAAAATAAACCTCATACAAAATCTCATAGATATCTCATAGATTTGCCTGCTAATATCAACACAGAGTGTATCTGGCATAGTCCGGGAAACGTTATGATTATTTACATCCAAATTTAGCAATTTTCGCGGGAGGATGATGCTCCTTGTGTCGATATGACCCTTGAGGCAATCCTAGAAATTATTAATCGTCAGCTAATTGCTACCCAAAATCACCCCCTCAGTTCGACTGAGGTGCTGGTGGTACGAGGAATCTGGCAGTATCAAACCTACGGTCAAATTGCTCAAGCCGCAGATTACAGTTCTGGCTACTTAACTAATGTTGTCGCTCCGGAGTTGTGCCGACGGCTATCAGCGATCGTTGGTCAGCGGGTGACTAAAAAGAACTGTCGAGCGCTGTTGGAAGCATATGGGGCGGATCAAGCTGCACTCGATGGGTCGCAACAATTGCTTGATGGCGCTCAAAATTTATCACCGCCTTTCCCTAGTGGCTCCGTGCCCCTAGAATCTTCATTTTATATTGAACGCTCACCGATTGAGGAGCTGGTTTATCGGGAAATTAATCAGCCTGGAGCCTTGGTGCGAATTAAAGCACCGCGTGAAATGGGCAAAACTTCATTACTGTTGCGGCTGCTTGACTATGGCGATCGCTTAGGTTATCGGACTGTGAGTCTGAATTTGGAGCAAATCGACTTTTCAATTTTGCAGGATTTGCAACGATTTTTACGCTGGTTATGTGCGAACATCTCGCAGCAGCTACGACTTGAGTCAAAACTAGATGACTATTGGGACGAAGATATCGGCAGTAAAGTTAGTTGTACTCTTTACATGCGTTACATTCTCGAACAAATTAACTCGCCGCTAATTTTAGCATTAGACGAGGTCAACCAAATTTTTGAGCATCCGCAAGTGGCGAAGGATGTTTTGCCATTGTTGCGATCATGGTATGAAGAAGGTAAAAGAACCCCACTATGGCAAAAGCTGCGTTTGGTAGTGGTGCATTCTACAGAAATTTACGTACCACTCCAGTTACAACAGTCACCTTTTAATGTCGGATTACCAATTCAGCTACCGACCTTTAGTCTGATCCAGGTGCAGGAGTTAGCAAAGCGATACGGACTCGACTGGAAAAACAGTGTCGCCGCTTCGCAATTAATGGCAATGGTCGAGGGACATCCGGCGCTAATCAATATCGCCCTCTATCATCTGAGTCATGGGCAACTGCTAACGGATTTGCTCGCCAATGCATCTACCTCAAGTGGGATCTATCACCACCACCTGCAGCGTTATTGGGCAACCTTGCAACAACAACCAGAATTAGCTTTAGCCCTGCACCGTGTCATGAACTCTACCCAACCTGTACAATTAGAACCAATTTCAGCTTATAAATTAAGCAGTATGGGCATGATTAAATTAGAGAACAACAAAGCTAAACCCAGTTGTCAACTATATCAGCAATATTTTATCAACCAGCAAACAAATGGCAACTCCATCATTGCCTAAGGGATGTGAATTACTTAAACAAAAAGAATTTAAACAATCCCAAATAATTTATCAACTATACTTCCCCCTCTCCCCCTCTCCCCCTCTCCCCCTCTCCCCCTCTCCCCTTTGTGGTTCGTTATGAATACTATCAATAACTACCAGATAATTGAGCTTTTGTCTGAAGGTGCAGACTCACTAGTATATCGAGCATTGAATCAGGATAATCAACCTGTGATCCTCAAGATACTCAAAGCCGACTATCCGACGGCGCTAGAACTCAGCCGATATCAACAAGAATATGAAATCACTCGTTCCCTAAATTCGGAGTATGTAGTCAAAGCCTATGACTTACAACGCTATCAAAATAGTTTAATCATACTGTTAGAGGATTTTGGCGGCGAATCCTTAAAAATCTGGATGAAAAGACGCAAGTTTACGCTCGATGAATCGTTAAGCATTGCAATTAAAATTACAGAAAGTTTAGCGGTGATTCACGCGGCAAATATTATCCATAAAGATATTAACCCCTCAAATATCGTTTATAATCCCTCCCAGCAACTGAAAATTATCGACTTTGGTATTTCCATTTTAGAGTGCGAAAATCCGCTGATTCGCAATCCCGATCGCTTAGAAGGAACTTTAGCTTATATATCACCAGAACAAACTGGGAGAATGAACCGCGCCATCGATTATCGCAGTGATTTTTATTCTTTAGGTGTTACTTTATACGAGCTACTAACTCAACAATTGCCTTTTGAAACTAGCGAGGCGATGGAGTTAGTACATTGTCACATCGCCAAACAACCTGTAACTCCTCACGAACTGGGTGTTCCCTTAGTTCTTAGCCAGATCATCATGAAATTGTTGGCGAAAACAGCAGAGGAACGATATCAAAGTGCTTGGGGAGTCAAAGCAGATTTGGAAAGATGCCAGGATAAGTTGCATAATGGTGAAATTGCTCTCTTCGCCATCGCTTCTGAAGATGTTTCTGATAAGTTGCAAATTCCCCAAAAACTTTATGGTCGCGAAGCAGAATTAAAGCAACTTTTGGCTAGCTTTGAACGAGTTAGTCAAGGTACAAATGAAATTATCATGATTACGGGTTATTCGGGGATTGGTAAATCAGCTTTAGTTAATGAAGTTCACAAACCAATTGTTACCGCACGCGGACATTTTATTGCTGGTAAATTTGACCAATTTAAGCGAAATGTTCCTTACGCTTCTTTAATTCAAGCATTTCAAGACTTAATCCAGCAAATACTTACAGAAAGTGAGGAATTAATTCAAAATTGGCGACAGCAGCTTAAAGATGCTTTAGGGACTAATGGTCAAGTAATTATCGATGTCATTCCCGAAGTCGCCCTAATTATCGGCGAACAGCCACCAGTAGCACAACTAGGACAAACTGAGTCGCAAAATAGGTTTCACTTAGTGTTGCAGAAATTCATGAGAGTTTTTGCGAAAAAAGCATCTCCCTTAGTCCTGTTTATTGATGATTTACAATGGGCAGATTTAGCTTCATTAAAGTTAATTAAGTTACTTATAACTGACTCGGAAAGCCATTGTTTATTAATGATTGGTGCCTACCGAGAGCAAGAAGTCAGCAATCATCCTTTGCTCAGTATCCTCAAGCAGATCCAACAGCATGGACAAATGGTAAGTACAATCCATCTCCAACCTTTGAATCTGAAGCATGTCAATCAGTTAATTACCGATACTCTGAATTACTCAAATCAAGATACGAGAAATCTCGCTGAACTACTATATCATAAAACTCATGGAAATCCATTTTTCTTAACTCAATTACTCAAATTTTTATCTACAGACCGATTATTAGTATTTAACACTCAGACTGGTCGCTGGCAATGTGACTGGGAAAAAATTCAAGCGATCGGCATAACAGATAATGTCGTTGAGTTAATGATTGGTAATATTCAAAAGCTGAACGAGGAGACGCAGCATATTTTAAAGTTAGCTGCATGCATTGGCAATCGATTTGATGTAAATATCCTTGTCGTTGTTAGTTCTCAATCGCCCTTCGCCGTCGCCGAGCAACTTTGGTCAGCAATGCAAGCAGGTCTAATTATTCCTGTGAGTAATGTCTATAACCTGATCAACAATAAATATGTGAATTCATCTGATTACCCACTCTCAATATCTTACAAATTCTTACACGACCGAGTGCAGCAAGCCGCCTATGATTTGATTCCCGAAAGTCAGAAACAAGAGACTCACTTAAAAATTGGTCAGCTACTACTAAAAAATACTCCTGAAGATGTACTGACAGAAAATATATTTAATATTGTCAACCAGTTAAATGTCGGTGCAAAATCAATTAAATCTGAATCAAAACGAGAGGAACTAGCAAAATTAAATTTAATTGCTGGTCAAAAAGCTAAAGCTGCAGCCGCGTATGAAACAGCTATTAGATATCTAGAATTAGCTTTAAAGGCAGCAAATAACTGGCAATGTCAGTACGAATTAACTCTAAATATTCATATAAAAACTATAGAGGTGAAATATCTTAATGCTCAGTTTGCCGAAGCAGAAAAACTTTCAGCGATTGTTTTACAGCAAGCAAAAACATTTCGAGAACGAGTCAATGTATATGAATTACAAATTCAATCATTTATCTCTACATCTCAATATAATTTAGCCATAAATATTGCGATGCAAGCGCTGACAGAACTCAGCATATTTCTACCTCTTAAACCCAGTAAAAACAGAATTATCGCGGAAACTAAAGAGATACAATCACTTTTAGGCAATAGGCAAATTGCAGATTTAGCTGAACTACCGGAAATGACCGATTTAGATAAACTAGCAGCTTTGAGGATTTTACTCTTTATTGCTTCTTCAGCATATGTTACAAGTTCTCAATTGTTTGCTTTAGTAACACTGAGAGCAGTTAATCTGTGTATTCAGTATGGAAATTCTCATCTAGCTGCTGGTGCGTATGTGCTTTATGGTTTATTTTTATGTAGCGCAGTTATAGATATTGATTCAGGGTATCGATTTGGTCAGTTGTCTTTAAAATTATTAGATCAGTTTAATGGTAAACAATTCACGGCTATGGTGTTGTATGTCTTTCACTCCATAATTAAAAATTGGCAGGTAAATATTAATGAATCTATCGAGTCTTTAGCAGAATTAGTTCATTCAGGAATCGAAAATGGCAATATAGAATATAGTAGTTATGCAGCCATGAATTACTATCATTATATGTTCTATGTGGGCAAAAAATTAACATATATTGAACAGGAAGCAATTAAATATATTGAAATAATTATGAAGCTTGGACAGGAACAGGCTATTTATTGTATGCAAATATTTAGGCAATGTATATTAAATTTGCAAGGACGTTCCGTAGACAAATACCAGTTGATTGGCGAATTTTTTAGCGAATCAGTTTCTTTACCGCTATTTATACAGGTAAAAAATGATTTTGCTTTGTTTCTGGTCTATTTGAATAAATCCATACTTTCATATATATTTAAAAATTATCCTCAAAATATTACCCAAGCAAGCCTAACCGAAAACTATGTTGCCTCTGCTGCGGGTTCATCATGGGTTGTCAATCACTATTTTTATGCTTCTCTAGGACTTTTAGCTCAGTACTTTTATTTAGAAACAGCGCCGCAAAAGCAATTATTAAAAAAAATCTCAGGTAATCAAAAATTGCTGCAAAAATGGGCAGAACATGCCCCAATGAATTATCAACATAAATATGATTTGGTAGCAGCCGAGAAAGCACGAGTATTAGGAAAACATCTCCAAGCAATGGCAGATTACGATCGCGCGATTCAAGGAGCGAGACAACAGGGATATATCCAAGAAGAAGCCATCGCCTGTGAACGCGCCGCCGAGTTCTATCTCTCTATTGGTAGAGAGGAAATTTCTGAGTTGTACATGAAGAATGCTCACTATTGTTATAGTCGTTGGGGAGCAACAGCGAAAGTTAAAGATTTAGAGTCAGAGTATCCTTTTTTACTTGTAAGTACTAGCAATAGAATTGGGATTCAACATGATACAACTTATTCTGATACAGATAATACAGACGTGCTCGATTTACCAACAGTGATTAAAGCTTCACAAGCTATCGCCGGTGAGATTGTGCGCGAAAATTTGTTAGCAAAGTTAATCAAAATCGCGATTGAGAATGCAGGTGCTCAAACTGGTTTCCTGATTTTAGAGCATCTCGGTCAACTCGTCATTGAAGCTAAAGGCACTGTCACGCCTAACGAGGTGGAGGTACAACAATCAATCGGTGTTGAGGCTAGTTTGCAATTACCAATATCTCTGCTCAATTATGTGACCAGAACTAGAGAAAGCATAGTTTTAGATGATGCAACTCAATTCAGTAAATTTACTACAGATCCATATATTACCGAGAATCAACCTAAATCAATTTTATGTACACCTATTATTTACCAAGGTAAACTCATTGGTCTATTTTACCTAGAAAATAATCTCACCACTGCCGCCTTTACTGACGATCGTTTAGAAATCTTAAAACTTTTATCTTCCCAAGCCGCTATTTCACTACAAAATGCTCAACTTTATGTCGCATTACAGGAAAGAGAAAGACAAATCGCCCAATTTCTCGAAGCTGTACCAGTGGGTATATTTGTCTTAAATGCTAACGGTCAACCATATTACGCTAATCAGACCGCACAGCAACTCCTGGGTAAAGGAATTATGTCCGCACCCTCAACAGAGGAATTGATTAAGGCATATCAAATATATCAGGCAGGGACGGGGCAATTATACCCCACTGGAGAGCAGCCGATTTTTCGAGCACTCAAAGGTGAAAGTACAAATGCTGACGATATTGAGATTCACCACCTAGACCGAATTATTCCGGTAGAGGCGTCAGCCACGCCGATTTTTGATACTCAAGGTCAAGTCGTCTATGCGATTACGGCTTTTACTGACATTACCCAACGCAAACAAGCAGAATCGGAACGGATTAAGTTTATTCAAGAATTAGCAATTAAAAATATCGCTTTACAGCAAGCAACAGAACAACTAGCAGAATCTAACCGGACTTTAGAGCAAAAAGTTACACTCAGAACGAGCGAACTATCTCAGACTTTGGATATTCTTAAAGCCACTCAAGCCAAACTGCTATTTGAAAACGCTTTACTCAAAACTACCACATCTGCTACCTTTGATTATCAAGTTGGTGGCAGTTTACCAATGGATGCGCCTACTTATGTAGTGCGTGCTGCCGATCGCCATCTTTACCAAGCCTTACGACGCGGCGAATTTTGTTACATTCTCAATCCTCGGCAGATGGGTAAATCCAGCTTAATGGTACACATGATGCACTACTTACAGCAAGAGGGTTGGCTTTGTGCGGCAATTGACATGACGCGGATTGGTAGCGAAAATGTCACGCCTGAGCAATGGTATAAAGGGTTAGCAGTGGAATTGTGGCAGAATTTTGCACTCACAAAGGTAAATTTCAAAGCTTGGTGGAACGAACGACTCGATCTTTCGCCGGTACAACGTTTAAGTTATTTTATCGAAGAAATCTTGCTAGTTTATGTGGGAGAGGAGCATCCTTCGCAAAACCTAGTCATATTTTTCGATGAAATTGATAGCGTTTTAGCTTTAAAATTTCCTGTCGATGACTTTTTTGCGTTAATTCGCTTTTGTTATAATCAACGCTGTATTAATCCTGCATATCAACGCATAACTTTTGCCTTATTTGGTGTGACTACACCTACAGATTTAATCAAAGATCATCAGCGAACACCTTTCAACATTGGTCAAGCGATTCAACTTGAGGGTTTTCAAGTCCATGAAGCTCAACCTTTACTCCAAGGCTTAGCTGAGAAAGTCAGTAATCCGCAAGTACTCCTCAAAGAAGTCTTATTTTGGACTAACGGTCAACCTTTTCTTACTCAGAAGCTGTGTCGGCTAATTCGGAATGCGCCTTCAATTCCCACAAACGCCGAAGCTTCTTGGTTAGCAGACTTAGTCCAACAGCAAGTGATTGAAAATTGGGAATCTCAAGATGAACCAGAGCATTTGCGGACAATCCGCGATCGCTTACTCCACAATCATGCAAGAGTAAAACTACTGCAATATCGCCAAATTTTAGATGGTGACTTTATTGCTGTTGACAGTCCAGAAGAAAAAGAATTGCGTTTATCCGGACTAGTCGTCAAACATCAGAATTGTTTAAAAGTCCATAACCAAATTTACAAACTAGTTTTTAATCGCCATTGGCTAGAGCACATTTTAGCAACTCTGGAGTAAATTAGACTTCAAAATCCTCAATAATGCTTGCCTGATTCAAGCTGACTTCAATACTAAAGCGACTCCCAGCTTTAGCTTTAAAAGATCTTAGCTGAATGTAATTATCAAGACTTCTGGCTTGAACTTCTTGAAGATTATTCCCGGTTTTCGATAGCAAAGTCAACCGCAGATTTTGAGGTAAATAACTCTCTCCACCAGTGGGATGTAACTGGACTAATACACCTAATTTATCCTCAGGTTCTTCAGCAATCTTCACCAGTAAGGCAACATTTTGATTATCCAATTGCATCCCCAAGTCAATCAGTTTACCGCGTTTAAAATCCGTATCACCCAGGCGAGTACTCCAAGCTAAATTAGCATTTGTACCCATCAAAGCATCAATCGCCAGCCAGCCTGAGTCAACCACACCTTCTAGCCATTGACTGAGTTTGGTCTTGCTTTCCTCAATATATACCCGTAACTGCTCGGATTTATGAGGAACTGTAGCTAAGGGAATTGCTGATGGTGACAACAAACGGCAGTAAGATAACAAATGATTCGCCTCAGCATCAAACACACCTAAAGGTATTTGATAACAATCGTCACGTAATTGCCATGCTGACGGATTTAGTTGGTCGTAACGCAGAAAACCTCTGATGATCGCTTGTTCTTGCTCTTCAACCACTTCCAACACCACATAAAAATGTGCCGCCAACTCTGGCTGAGCGATCGCCGATTGCGGAATGCTGACTAATTCATCCAGCAAATTTTCCGTAGCGATCGCCTGAATTTTAAATCCATCCACTTGAATGAAATTATTATGACGAGCAACAACTTGAGGTGATAAGCGCGTGCTTAACCATTCTGTCAAGCCAATTTGTGCCAATGTATTGAGATACGTTTGCCAATCACCTGTAGTTGGAGTGAGGGAATTTCTGCTGATAGCTTGCTCAAAATACTCTGGTTCCAGGTAGATGACATCTTGGGATAGCAAACGCAAATTACTTGAATCAATTGGGCTAATAGACACTGGTTTCATCCTCATACTTATGTAAAATTATTTAAGCTCACTCGTAATTGAGCCGCATAGACACTGTTCATCGCGCGATTTTTACCCGCTCTGATTTCCTCACCTGCTTCTTGAAAAACCTCGCCATCGGCAAAAGCTTCAACTTGCTCCGACACCATTTTCAGATAATCTGGTTCTGGTGGTGTCGAACTCAATCCGAGATTTTGAGATTTTTCCAAGCTAATATCTAAAAGCTTTTGAACTACTCGCGATCGCACAAGACGTAACAATTCTCCTGGATTTAAAATCCGTCTTGCTTGATCCCAACTACTCATGCCAAGCTGTGGAGCAATATCCCTGAGAGACAAACCCTCAATATAATATAGCCGCAAACCTGGGACAAATTGTCCAGCCAAAGGCGCATATTTTTTGCTTTTTTTCAACTGATTGATACAGTTTTCAATCTCCAGTTCTATCCCTTGCGACACAGCTAATTTCAGTTGCTCATGGATGGAATCCAAAAACTCTTGCTGCTCGACATCTAACTCATCTAAAGAATCGTGAGGTAAATCTGGTCTGGGTGTGTAACCACCAGTTTCCGGATCTTGAATCTCTAGTGGTTCTCTGTAACTCCAAATATCATACTGACGCAACTGAGTCGCAAGTTGTTTGAGTTCTCCCATCAACGCTACAGTAGAGTTGATCACAATACCTCGAATTTGCAACTTGTCCTGCATCTCTGTCAATTGGAGCAAGGAAGGATCGGGACATTTCTGCGCCCCCTTCGCTCGCATTAGTTGGCGATCGCGTCGGTAAACAGCGTGAAAGACTTCTAAAAGAGAGCGATCGCGTGGTGACAATTGTGCCAACTGTTTAGGTCGGACACGGTTCATCATCGCCCAATCACTGAGATGTTTAAAACCAAACTCTCCTAAAAAATTTTTCAGGTCGGGATTTTGTTTGGTTTGCAAATATGCCCAGTTATCTAAGCTCATGCTGGATGCATTCTGCTTAAATGTTCGCAAAACCTCAACGGTAAAATATTTGTAAGCCGTGGCGTGAATTCCACCATCGTCATCCAAAATCAATTGAGATCGGCGATCCTGGTCAAGAATCACCAGTTTTTTTCCATCGTCATTCAAGACAAATGGCAATAACTCTCTGTAAGTAAAAGCTTTCTCGCCCCCGAAAAGATTATCAATTTTTTGACAAGCTTTCAAGATGGGGTAAGAAACCTCACACCGCAGACACAATCCAGCTTTGGCTTGAGTTGTCGGCTCAATTGCCTTCTGGCCATGAAAACAAGCTAACAGTTCCGCTTGCATATCCCCTTGAACATGAGTAACTGTTTGCTGCATGAATTCCTGGGCAATTGGTAGAAAACGATACTCGTAACCAAGTTGCCCTTGACCCAGGCTAATTTGGCATATTTTCCAGTACGTTGACAAAGCACCCATAGAGACTGTCCGCCTTACATAAATAACCATTCCGAACTACTTGTATTTTATAAATAGATGACCACCTTCGGAACTGATGCAGTTACTGTATTCCGGTACATTTCCTATCTTTTTAGAAAGTTTTAAGTATTTATATTGAGGTACTTCACCTTAACTTCACAAAAGTTTCTGTATTTATACTGAGGTACTGCATAAGCAGATGACTATCACTCTTATATAGATGTAAGTAAAGGGTATTTCTAGCCAAAATATATGTCAATAACGTGTAAATCCTTTGCAGGAAAAAATTATGTATACTTCCAAATCTCAAGAAATCAGTCCGATGGATCTAAAAAGCTTATTTTTGCCGGATAAATTGCCAGAATCTATTCATGACCAACTACATCAGTTTTGGCAGCGATCGCAAGGTATCTGGTTTTCCAAACTTGTGAATGTCACAGTCAGACTCTTACCGCAAACAGAATTATCAGCAATTAGCCAGAGACATCTTTTAGAGCAACCTGAGTTTGGGGTGAGGATGAGTTGGGAATACAATACAAAGCCACAATCAGGACAGATGATTTGGTGTGTTGATACTGCTTATCCAGGACTACTATTTGCTGACCGTAGTATGTTGGATCATAGTCCGCAAATATTTGACTACCAAATGATGAGCGATCGGCACCTGGTAATTACTGCTGATAAATATAGTGAAACATTTTTATTAGATGGCGATTTCCGCCGATTAAGAGAGTTGCGGGTGGAGGGTAAATTGATCAGACGGCTATGGGAAAACAAGCTTGGTGATTAAGCGCTACGCTAACTGCATAAGCTCACTTTAACGACATCTATCAATAACCAACTTCCTAAGAGTATTATTTACCATGACTCGTAATATCTATGCACTACTAGTTGGCATTGACGAATATGTCAGCCCAATTCCTCCTTTGAATGGCTGTGTAAACGACATTACAGCCGTCAAAGAATATTTAGAAGGACGGGTAGCGAATGACGGGTACCACCTAAATTTACATACATTATTGAATACTGAAGCCACTCGCCAAGCAATCATTGATGGTTTTCGTCAACATTTGTGTCAAGCCACAAGCGTTGACGTTGCTTTCTTTTACTATGCCGGACATGGTAGTCAAGAAAATTCACCAGAGGAGTTTTGGACTTTAGAACCAGACCGGATGGATGAAACCATCGTTTGTTACGACAGTCGCCAACCAGGGATTTGGGATTTAGCAGATAAAGAGTTGGCAAATCTCATCGCCGAAGTCGCCGCCAAAAATCCTCACCTTACAGTGATCATGGATTGCTGTCACTCTGGTTCTGGAACTCGTGGCGACCTGGAAGTAAGCGTCCGTAAAGCCCCAATCGATCAACGTCGTCGTCCATTAGACAGTTTTCTTGTTAACACGCAAACAAGTCGTAGCTTAGATAATATCTCGTCAAAGCCAAATAGCAAATATATCTCCTTTGCCGCGTGCTTAGATAATGAGTTAGCAAAAGAGTATAACGGCGAGGGACAACAACGAGGTGTCTTTTCTTACTTCTTACTCGATACTTTAAAGAAAGCTAATGGCAGTTTGACTTATCGCGATTTATTCAAACGTACCAAAGCTTTAGTCAGCAGCAAGGTAGCGGCGCAATCTCCGCAGATGGAAGCAACAATTCTTGATGATTTAGAACAAGCTTTTTTAGGAGGAGCGATCGCTCCCCACACTCCTTATTTCAATGTCAGATTCGACAAAGATCACGGCTGGGTGTTAGATGGTGGTGCTGTACATGGAATTCCCCAACCAACAGGTAGTGAGACAACTATTCTCGCCCTATTTCCTTTCAACAGCCAGACTGAACAGCTACAGCAATTATCAACAGCATTAGGCGTAGCTCGTGTCGTCGAAGTTATGCCGCAACTCAGTAAAATTACGATAACTGGTGTCGAGTTGCAGCCAGAAACAACCTTCAAAGCAGTCGTCACCAGTCTACCGCTACCACCGAAAAAAGTCTTAATCGTCGGTGAAGCTGCCGAAGTAGAATTAGCTCGCACCGCCTTGAAAACATCTTTATATGTTCAAGAAGCCACAACAAGCGATGCCGAATTTAAATTGATTGCCCATGATGGCAATTATCTGATTACCCGTCTAGTTGATGACCGTCCTCTCGTCGCGCCAATTGCTACAGCCACAATGGCAATTCAGCGCTTAGAACATATCGCCCGGTGGTCAAATATCGCGGAACTTTCTAGTCCGGCGACTAGTCGCATCCAACTGAACGCAGTGCAAATCCAGATTTATCAAGATGAACAAGAACTTCGAGATGCGGAAATTCGCTTAGAGTACCGCCAAGAAAAAAGACCAGCTTTCAAACTTAAACTGACAAACACCAGCACCGAACCACTATATTGTGCCCTACTCGACTTAACAAACCGTTACGCCGTGAGTGCAGAATTGTTTCCTACCGGCGGCGTCTGGCTGCAACCAGGACAAGAGGCTTGGGCACTAGGTGGTAAACCGATTGGGGGATCAGTCCCAGAAGCATTATGGAAAAATGGAGTTACAGAAGTTAAAGATATTCTCAAACTCATTGTCAGCACTGCGGAATTTGACGCCACCTTACTTGCCCAACCCGAGTTAGAAATGCCTTCACGCGACCTACCCAGAAATAATCCGGGTGGTGGAACCTTAAACCGCTTAATGACTCGGATTCAATCTCGCGACTTAAGCGCAGAACCTGAAGAAGAAGTATACGATGATTGGGTAACTAGCCAAATCTCTTTCGTTATCGTCCGTCCGCAATCAACAACAGCAATTCCCCAAAACGGCAATATTTCTCTCGGGTCTGGTGTGAGTTTGCAGTCACATCCCAGCTTAAAAGCAAATGCACGGCTAACAAGTGTCAGCCAATCTACCCGTGATTTAGGTAGTCATGTCCTGCCGCCAATCTTACAAGGACGCGCCGGAATTAAACCTTTTTCCTTCACCAGTAGTCGCGGCACCGATCCTGGTTTGAGTGCTATAGAATTAACCGAAGTAGAAGACGCCTCTGTTGTCACTCCCCTTGACCCGCTCAAATTAATTGTCGATTTGCCATTAGCCGCTAATGAGCAATTATTACCACTCAGTTATGATGGCGAGTTTTACTTACCTTTAGGTAGCGCTCGTAGTACCTTGGATGGGAAAACAGAAATCGTTTTAGAACGTTTACCAGAACCAGTTAGTGAAGGTAAGCGGAGTCTCGGCGGTTCGATCCGCATTTTCTGCCACAAAGTGGTCGCGAATCAGTTTGGCTTGGAGTATGAATACCCAATTTTAGCTGTAGCAGATGTTAATACTGACGGCATTGCCACTTATACACAGGAAATTGCCGAAGTTAAAGAACGTGTAGCAGCGGCAGATAAAATTGTCCTCTATATCCACGGCATTATTGGTGATACTCAGTGGATGGTTGGGAGTGTGCAACGGGCAAAGATTCAGGTAGACGGAGAACAGCAAGTTCTGGCTAGCGCCTATGATTTGGTGCTGACCTTTGATTATGAAAATCTGAACACGCCGATTGAAGAAAATGGCAAGCTGTTAAAAGAAAGACTTGAAGCAGTCGGCTTAGGTGCAAATCACGGCAAAACTTTACACATTGTCGCCCACTCAATGGGAGGTTTAGTCTCGCGGTGGTTTATTGAACAAGAAGGCGGTAATCAAGTAGTAGAACACTTAATTATGTTAGGTACGCCTAATGCCGGATCTCCTTGGTCTACTGTGAGTGATTGGGCATTAACTACTTTGAGTATCGGACTGAATGGTTTGTCACAAATCGTCTGGCCAACACCTGTGATTGGAATGTTAGTCAAAGCGATAGGTGTATCTGCTGGCATTGTTAACAAAATCGATACCCCGTTAGCACAGATGCATCCTGGTTCCGAATTATTGCAAAAATTGGCAACCAGTCCCGATCCAGGGATTCCTTACTCAATTATTGCTGGTAATACAGCGATCGCTCCTGCTGCTTTGATGTCAACAGCGAATCAACCTAATCTTTTAGAGAGATTACATCAAAAACTGTTTAAAAAAGCAGTCGCTTTACCCTTCTTTGGGCAACCAAACGATATTGCTGTCATGGTCACCAGCATTAAGCATGTTAGTGAGCGTCCAAGCACCCGAATTCAAGAAATTGGTTGCGACCACCTGTCTTACTTTAGCGATCCGGCTGGGTTAACAGCCCTTTCCGCCGCTGTGATGCAAGCTGATACACATCCAGCACCATCAATTCCACCACAAAAAACTCGCTGGTTTCCTAGCGGGATTGTTGGTGCATTACTTGTCGCCATAACGGGATTATTCTGCTTCTCTGTATCCAGTAATACACAACGCCAGCCTCACCCCACCATCCAATCCGCCCAAAAATAAGCAAGGTTCGTAGTTGCGCTTTAGCGCAAGTGATCTAGAGCGCTAAAGCGCAACTACAAACTTAATTGGGTTTCGCCTACAAGGAGATGACATCATGGCTGATTTCACCCGCAACTTGGCATTTTTTATCGGTATCAATAACTATAGCAACGGTATTCCGCACTTACAAACAGCCGTCAACGATGCCAAGGATCTGGTGAAAATCCTGCGAGAAAAACATGGCTATCAAGTATGGGTATGTTTAGACGAAACAGCCAGCCTGAATAATTTAAATAACTTGTTGACAAACACACTACCTCAACAAGTGCAGGCAAATGACCGTCTATTATTTTACTTCGCCGGTCACGGAGTAGCTCTCAACGGCAATGATGGTCCTGAAGGTTATTTAATCCCGCAAGATGCCAAATTAGGTGATGTTCAAAGCTACTTGCAAATGACCAAATTGCAGGAAGCACTGCTCCAATTGCCTTGTCGCCATTTCCTGGGAATCTTGGACTGCTGTTTTGCGGGTGCTTTTCGCTGGTCTGCAAACAGAGACTTATTAGCAACGCCGGAAGTCATCCACAAAGAGCGTTACGATCGCTTGATTTGTGACCCCGCATGGCAGGTAATTACCTCTAGTGGTTACGACCAAAAAGCCGCTGATGCTTTTGTCTTGAGGTCGCGCGATCAAGAAGGCGACCATTCACCATTTGCTGCGGCTTTACTCGACGCTTTTGCAGGTGGTGCTGATACCAATCCCGCCGCCAGTGATGACAAACCAGCAGGAGATGGAATTACAACGGCAACTGAACTATATCTTTTTTTGCGCGATCGCGTGGAATCAGCGACACAAGGCAATTCTCAACGCCAAACTCCCGGAATTTGGCCACTCAAGAAGCATGATAAAGGGGAGTATATTTTCCTGACTCCTGGACACGAAATCAACCTCCCTCCCGCACCTCCTTTAGATGCGTCCAAAAATCCTTACCGAGGATTGGAGTCTTTTGAGGAAAAAGATAGTCAATTCTTTTTTGGCAGAGACTCTTTAGAGGACAAACTGCTGGATGTTGTGATTAATAATACTTTAACTTTGGTGTTGGGTGCATCTGGAAGCGGGAAGTCGAGTTTGGTGAAAGCGGGATTAATTCCGAAAATCCGTAAGTTGACTTCAGAAAAATGGTATATTTTACCGCCAATACGTCCTGGTGATATGCCATTTCGATCGCTGAATTTTGCCCTTGTCAATAGCCACTTCCCACAAGTAGATCAACTTGCTCCCAAGACACTATCTGATAGAATTACTGAATGGATTAGTCGTAATCAAGACACCAAACTTTTATTGGTAATTGACCAGAGTGAAGAATTAATCACTTTGTGTCATCACGAAGAAGAACGCGAAAGATTTTTTAGTGAGTTAGCGACTGCGATCGCTACCCATTCGCAACAGTTACGGGTAGTTCTGACAATACGTTCCGACTTTGAACCACAGTTGAGAGATTCAATTTTACAATCTCTCCCTGAGGCTCTCCAGATTAGAAATACACTCATCAAAAATCGTTGGCAAGCAGCGAGATTTCTTGTCCCGGCAATGTCGCGACTCCAATTGCGGGATGCAATTGAGAAACCAGCCGAATTACGAGTGATGCATTTTAAGCCTCACACTTTAGTAGACCAATTGATTGACGAAGTCGCAGATATGCCAGGGGCACTACCTTTGCTTTCCTTCGCTTTGAGTGAACTGTATTTAAAGTATTTAAAAAGACAGCAAACAGCCAGTAATAACGGTGATAGTATTGACCGGGCGATTACCCAAGAAGACTATGACCAAATGGGAGGAGTCACTCAATCGCTGACGCAAAGATCCGACCGTGAATATGATGAATTAGTTAGCAAAAATCCGGCTTATAAACAGATAATTCGCCATGTCATGCTGCGGATGGTGGCGGTAGGTGGTGGAGAATTAGCCCGTCGTCAACTACCTTTATCTGAACTCAAGTATGACTCAAGCAAACAAGAATTAGTCGATGAAGTGCTGGAGCAATTTTCTCAGGCTCGCTTGTTAGTCCAAGGACAAGATGCGGAAGGCAATACCTATGTAGAATTAGCTCATGGCGTTTTAGTTAGAGGCTGGTTAAAGCTACGCAATTGGTTACAAGAAGAGAAAAACCTCAGACTCCAACGGCGGTTAACACCAGCAGCGATGGAATGGAATAGTCATAAAAAAACAGAGTTTCTTTGGCATGGCGATCCCTATCTCAATGTTTTGTATAAAGATGTACTCAATTCAGTAGATAACAACTGGTTGAATCAGGTAGAGAATGAGTTTGTTCAAAGAAGTTGGCAGCGAAAAATCAATATTATTCGTTCGCGTTGGGGTATAGCATTCACTGTCATCTTAGGATCGATAGGATTGGCTGGCTGGGCTATCACTAGTCAAAGAAGCTCGCAATTTGGAGAGATTAACTCAAAAATTATCTCCTCAGAAGCGCTGTTTAATTCAAATCAAGATTTAGATGCTTTGTTAAATAGTTTACAGGCAGGTAAAAAGTTTCAGCAACGGCTGTTTTCCCACTTTCAATCAGACGATGTAACACGGAATGCAGTAGTCCAAAACTTGCGAAAGACATTTTATGCTGTGAAGGAGTCTAACCGTTCAGAAGTGCAAGCGGAATGGGGTAGTTTTCAAAGCATATTTTTTGACAAAGATAATCAGCTAAGGTTTGCCACTGCCCAGAGTAATGGAATTGTCAGCTTACGGGATTTTTGGGGTCGTGAGTTGACTAAATTACCGGGGCATAAAGGCTTTGCCAAATTCATAGCCACTCAAGATGGAAGTTTATTCGCCACAAATGATGACGGCACTGGTAATGGTACTGGTACTATCCATTTGTGGTCGCCAAATAAAAAAATCCGAGAATTTATAGCGGATGAAAAAGGACTTGAAATTATTAGATTTAGTGATGATGGTCAGATAATAGCGACATTGAGCGAGGATGAAAACAAAAATAACGTTGCTCGTTTGTGGAATTTGCAAGGTGATAAATTAAGTGAGTTTCCGCTACCAAATGCGATTAAAGACTTGGTTTTTCACCCGCGTGAGCAGATGATGATCGCTATTGACAAAGACGAGCATCTGCAGTTTTTTGATTTATTAGGCAACTATCTAGAAGTACCGGCAGAGTTTAAAAAAATAGATAAAATTCAACGGATTAAATTTGGTCCTAATGGCATGATTGTGACTAAATCTGCAAGTATTGCCACCTTGTGGCGCTTCGATAGCGAAAAGGTGGAGAAATTTATGGAAATTAAATTGCCTGAAGGTGA
The DNA here is from genome assembly GCA_038214545.1 of Cyanophyceae cyanobacterium. Lineage (GTDB taxonomy): Bacteria > Cyanobacteriota > Cyanobacteriia > Cyanobacteriales > Nostocaceae > JBBQRU01. The sequence continues at coordinate 34,085 of JBBQRU010000038.1, forward strand.
AATCCAAAAAATGGCTTTTAGTCGTGATAGCAAACAACTAGCTATCTATAGTAATGATGGTATTCTGCATTTGTGGAATCTAGAACCTCAGCCGTTAAGTGTGACTCAATTCTCGCCTAAACAACTCAGAAGTCTAAGTTTTAGTCAGAATGACCAGATAGTAGGCGTCACTAAATCAGGTATTGTCCGCTTGTTTGATCTTGGTGGTAACCAATTAAAAGAATTTCCCATAGAACCCAATCATGTAACCGGCGGGAGTTTTAGTCCGAATGGTCAGCAGATTGCCACTATTAATTACGGCGGGATAGTCGGCTTACTAAATTTACAGGGACAGTTAAAAGAATTCCAAGCACATCCAACAGAGGTTTCTAGCGTCAAATTTAGCCCTGATGGTCAAAAAATTGCTACTATCGGGGATAACGACAAAAAACGGATTATCGTTCGCCTCTGGAACTCAAAAGGTCAAAAACTTCAGGAATTTGCGCTAATATACCAGCATCAAGTTAGAAACACCTATTTTCAACCCGATGGTAAGCTGAAAGTGGTGACTATAGACACAAAATCAAAAGCTCTTTTTTTATGGGATTTTTTAGGAGCTAACGGAATGCGAATCTTGAAACCGGAAGATTCCGCATTTGAAGCGATCGCTTTTAGCCAAGATGACAAATTTGCTACTGCTACCGATAATACAATCAAGTTATGGGACTTGCACGGTCGAGAGTTACTAAAGTTTCGCGGACATGAAAGTAAGATTGCGAGCCTCAGTTTTAGTCGCGACGGCAGCATACTGGCAGTGATTGGTGAAGATGGTACGGCTAAGTTATGGCATTTTGCTGAATTAGAGCAACTACTTTCACAGGGGTGCGATCGCTTAAATAATTACCTCCAAAACACCCCTGCTCTCAACGATGAGATTCGCCAAACTTGTCAAAATTAACATTGCAGCACTCTGAAGCTGGTCGAAAATGGAACCAGCCGATGAACTCTTGACTCGATTTTTCTATAACTGTCCAGAACCCTCGAACTTTAATCCTGATTCAGCCAAGCCTCTAAATCTGCCAAACTCGTAAAATCCAATAAAGCCACGCTTAGTTCCTTTAATCGCACCTGTGGCAAAGCCTGAACTCGAACCTGCATATCTGTCGATACATTTCCGCATCGTCGAGTTAATAACCCAAGAATGATTTCTTGACCCCCCTCCAATCTCCCCTCCAATCTCCCCTCCAATCTCACCCGATTCATCTCTGACTTATACTCAGCATCAATTTGCTGCATCGTTTTCATAAAATCCACTTCCTGTTCTTCTGATGGCATCGTAAATTCTGGAAATAATCGACCCGGACGATGAGGACGCAGAAATACCGAACTTTTTGCAACTGCATCAGTCCACTTAGCTAACACCTAAATATATACAAGCGGACTAATTTAGGTGGTTGGATTTCCCAAACCCTTTCTCACCGTAGCAACCAGGAGGAAATTGAGATGGAACAAAATGCACTTACCGCGATCGTGCCTCTGAAGTCACCGGAAGATGCTGACAAACTAAAGAAAATATTAACAGAACTTAATACAGAACTGGCAGACAATATTCACTTCCACTTCCAGAACACACTCCGTACCCATTTTGCGCGGATGGTATTTTTACCTCCAATTCAAGAGATTGGTCCGCGCTTACTGTTTACAAGCAATTATGACGGCGACTTTACTAGCTATATGCAAGAACTGGTGACGCAAGTTGGCGCTAAGATGGAGGGGATTTGGCAACATTGTGAAGGTTATCAGCCGGGAATGGCGAAAGATGTGCCGCGCTTCACCGAGTTTATGCGTCGCCATTCGCACAAAACACAAGTTTTTTACGTCGGTTTACCCGGTCTCACAGTGGAAAAGATTGTGAATAACACCGACACCCGTAAAGCGATTGACCGCATTTTGGACAACCCAGAAGTAGCACAAGGACTAGAGAAGCTGTATTCTCTGCTACTACCTAACTTTACCTCAGCACCGACTCAAAGTGTGGAGACAATTAACGGTCAGGTTCCACCACTGAAACTTTCACTTCTAGAAAAGGTTTTGCAATGGGCTGTAGGTATCAAGCCAGGAGCAAAAAATCCGAATATTCCTAATCTACAGACGATTATGGGAAAGCAATCGATGGTGCTGAAAGAGGAAATGGTAAACATTGAAGATCAAATGGCGCAGAACCAAATGACCGTGATTGTACCTATAAAAACGGATTTTGTCTCGAAAATATTACTTAGACTAGTTTTAGCCTTAATCGCTCAAGGTGCCAAAGCCGCATCGTCTTTTGGGAATCTTTCTGGTCTATCGACAATCCATTTTGCGCGTTGGGCAATTATCGACGACGGCAAAAATCTGCTATTTGAAAGCAATTACGATGGCAGTTGGGAAAATTACATTGATGATTTTGTGGATTCTGCCAACGCTAAGATGAATATGATCTGGGGTAATTGTGTCGGCTACCCTAGAGGCGGATGTCAGGATATTGAATGGTTCAAAGTATACATTCGCCAATATCAGATCCCGGCGCAGATTTTCCACAGCGCTTATCCGGAAACAACAGTCAAAAACATCCTCAACGATCTGAAGATTTGCAAAGCGACGGAACAGTATTTAGAGAAAAAAGAAGTTGCTATGTTCATCTCAGGCGATTATAGTGCGCCAATTTAGCAGAAAAAGGAGATTTCAAAAATGGTGATGCAAACAGAAGATATTCAAGGAATTATTGTCACTGGCTACGGTCATCTGATTTACTCTAGTTATATATTTTTGCACATTGACGAGCCGACGCAGGCGAAACAGTGGCTAGGCAAGATCGCCGCAGACATGACAACTGCTAAATGGGAGACAGAATCGGGAAAGCAAAAACCTGAGTTGGCGCTAAATATTGCCTTTACCTATCACGGATTAAAAAAGCTAGGGCTACCGCCAGAGTCATTAAACACTTTTTCGGAAGAATTTGTGCAAGGGATCGCCACTGATGTTCGGGCAAATCGTTTTGGTGATACCAATGATAATCACCCAGAACATTGGGAAATCGGTAGTTCTCTGACACCAGAAAATTATCAGATTCATGCCTTGTTGATTGTCCAAGCAGCAACACGTAGCGAAATAACGTCATTATGTCAAATGCACATAGATTTAGCTAAATCTCTCGGTGTGCGCCAAGTAGGTGAAGTACAACAAGGATACTTACCCGAAGATGCAAAAGAGCATTTTGGCTTTCATGATTCCATCTCCCAACCAAATATAGAAGGTAGTCCGAAGCCACCGACTGATAATCAGCCAGTGGTGAAAGCCGGAGAATTCGTTTTAGGTTATCCCAACGAATACGATCAATTACCCTCAACACCAACTGTACCGCAACAGCTTGATGTTCAAAATCGTCTGCCGGAAGTAGAACACCACACCAATGCCAACGAACCACAATTAAAAGACTTGGGACGTAATGGCAGTTATATGGTGTTCCGCAAGCTGCACCAAGATGTCGCCGCCTTCCGTCGATATTTTCGAGATAATGTTGAAGATCCTAAGGAAAGGGATCTAGTCGCCGCAAAATTTATCGGTCGCTGGTCCGATGGTACTCCGCTTGCGATCGCCCCCCAGCCGCAGAGTAACCCACAAGAATCAAATCTTAACAATTTTTACTATCAACAAACCGATCCCCACGGTTATGGCTGTCCCCTCGGCGCACACATCCGGCGGGTAAATCCGCGTGATTCCTTAGGAACCGATCCCCAGGAATCAATTAAAAGTGTAAACCGCCATCGTCTCATCCGGCGCGGCGCACTATACGGCGACAAGTTACCTGAGGGAATTTTTGAGGATGACGGACAGCCTCGCGGCGTGTTGTTCTTCTGTATCAATGCCGATATCAAGCGTCAGTTTGAGTTTGTGCAACAGACTTGGATTAACAGTTCCAAATTTGACGGCTTATACGATGAAAAAGATCCCATACTTGGATCTCACGAAGGTGACTGTCAAATGACAATCCAGCGCCAACCCGTGCGTCAGCGATATAGCGGGATATCCCGTTTTGTCTCAGTCAAAGGTGGCGCTTATTTCTTCTTACCAAGTATTCCCGCTATCTATTTTCTGGCTGGAGTCAAGGAATAGGGAGTGCTCTTGAGTGGGTAGCACTCTCAACTTCTAACTTTCAACTTCTAACTTTCAACTTCTAACTTTCAACTTCTAACTTTCAACTTTCAACTTTCAACTCTCCCCCTCCCCCTCTCTCCCCCTCCCCCACTCTCCCCCTCCCCCTCTCACTTTTATTTTCTCAATTCACTGATCTTGTGATGGAACTGATATAATCGAGGGAGCTTGGCTGATGGAAGCAACCTCTGAAATCGTGGTGGTTGCTAAACAAGGATAATCTTGGCATCCACCT
>JBBQRU010000039.1:0-38409 GCA_038214545.1 Cyanophyceae cyanobacterium
ATATGACGGTTATTTACCAATACTTCTTTGGCGCGGCGGTAAGCTATCTCGACTAATTGGTGAACTTCTTCATCAATTGCCGCTGCAGTCTCTTCCGAGAAATCGCGTTCTGCCATGATATCGCGACCTAAGAACATATTACCTTGTTGACGACCTAAGGCTACAGGACCTAAGCGATCGCTCATCCCAAAGCGGGTAATCATTTGGCGAGCAACTCTAGCTACTTGTTGAAGGTCATTAGAAGCACCAGTGGTAACTTCTTCTTCACCAAAGATGAGTTCTTCTGCTAACCGACCGCCTAATGCTACCGCCATTTGGTTTTCTAGATAGGAACGGCTGTACAAGCCAGTATCCATCCGGTCTTCACTGGGGGTAAACCAGGTTAAACCACCAGCGCGTCCGCGAGGGATGATGCTGACTTTTTGAACTGGGTCGTAGTCTGGCATTAGCGCCCCAACTAAGGCGTGACCGGCTTCGTGATAAGCAACTAAGGTTTTGCGCTTTTCGCTCATTACCCGGTCTTTCTTTTCTGGACCCGCTAACACGCGATCGATCGCGTCGTTGATTTCGTCCATAGCGATTTCAGTCAAGTTGCGACGGGCGGCGAGAATCGCGGCTTCGTTGAGCAAGTTGGAAAGGTCTGCGCCGGTAAATCCTGGTGTCCGACGGGCGATCCGGTCTAGGTCTACGTCTTTGGCTAAGGTTTTGCCACGGGCGTGAACTTTGAGGATTTCTGAACGACCTGCATAGTCTGGGCGGTCAACTACGACTTGGCGGTCAAAACGACCGGGACGTAGTAATGCAGCATCCAGTACGTCAGGGCGGTTGGTGGCGGCGATAATAATGATGCCGGTGTTACCTTCAAAGCCGTCCATTTCGGTCAGCAATTGGTTGAGGGTTTGTTCCCGTTCATCGTTTCCACCGCCTAAGCCTGCACCGCGTTGGCGACCAACAGCGTCGATTTCATCGATGAAGACGATACAAGGGGCGTTTGTTTTGGCTTGTTCAAATAGGTCGCGGACGCGTGATGCACCGACACCGACGAACATTTCCACAAATTCTGAACCGGAGATGGAGAAGAAGGGGACGCCTGCTTCACCGGCTACAGCTCTTGCAAGTAAGGTTTTACCTGTACCTGGAGGTCCAACTAGCAATACGCCTTTGGGGATTTTTGCTCCAACAGCGGTAAAGCGATCGGCATTTTTGAGGAAGTCGACTACTTCGTTTAATTCCAGTTTGGCTTGATCGATTCCGGCTACATCCCCAAAGGTGATTTGGGTTTGTGGTTCCATTTGGACTCGGGCTTTGGATTTGCCAAAGTTCATGGCTTGGCTACCTGGTCCGCTTTGGGCGCGACGTAGTAGGAAGAATAAACCGACCAGTAATAAGGCTGGGAAGAATAAACTAGTTAATGCTTTGATCCAGAAACCTTCATCGGTTTGTGGCAAAACGTTAATATCTACGTTGTATTTTCTGAGGGTATTTATTAAATCGGGATCGTTGACTAAGTTCACAATCCGCTTTTCTGGTTCGTCTTTCGGCGAAACTATCGCTGTTGTGCGGTCAGCGCTAAGTTGAACTTTTTCAACTTTCCCTTTCGCAACTTCTTGGATAAATTGACTATATGCCCAAGTTTCTCTGCTTTGGGGTTGTTTGTCAAAGAATGTTGTACCTAAGGCAAGGACAACAATCGCTAGCAGTGCATACAGCCCTGCATTTCTCCACTTTTTATTCACGCTCGGTGTATCCTCCTAAGGTTTTTTTCGTCGCGCGGCTAATTTCTGTCTTAACAATTATGTTAACTTATCTTAACTTACATGAGAGAGGTGTTGTTTGTCATGGTAGGAAAAGTCTTTGTAATTGTTGAAGACTAGAATGGGCAGGATCGTATTTTAATCGCAGATCGCCGGAAATCACTGTGTGGATCGGGATCACCTCGACAACGCTGTTAGTATAAGCTAATGCCTCCATCCCAGTGACCAATTCATTTGTCCAAGGTTCAGAGCGTACAGTCAGCAATTTTAGTAATTGCGATCGCACGATTCCCGGTAAGATCCCGGCATTTAATGGTGGTGTCCACCAACTCCCATCTCGCCACCCCCAAATATTACCAGTACTGGTTTCTAGCCAATTTCCGGCTGTATCCACTAGTATGGCTTCTTGACTATTGGCTTTTGCCAACCAAGCTGACAAATAATTGCCAGTTTTATGAGAAGGCAGACAGCGGGTTAATTCTGATAATGCTACGCTAGCGCAAATGCCTAGCTTTTGACGTGATGCTAAATCAGTTGGTAGCAATTTTCCTGTAATCCATTCCCGACCATCTGGAAACAAGGTAATTCTAAGTACGGGAAACCCTACCATCAATTCTGCACCTTGTCGCACTCGCTGCCAATCTGGTTGTTCCCAGCCAAAAGCTTGCAAGGTTCTCGTTAAGCGATCGCGATGTGCCGCCCATTGGGTTAATCTACTATTAAGTGACTCATAAACTCGCAGGGTGGTGAAGACTGTCGCCCCATAGAGTAAACCGGGATCGTCAATTGCCAGTTCAATCGTATTCGCCTGAATTAAGTTGCCGTTGTACCAATACATTTGACTAATCTTCTTTGAGCGATCGCACAGCTATTCCTTTAGGTGTATTGACTAATTTACCACCCAAAGATTCAATCCGGTTAATAGCTATTTTCTTAGTCCGCTCATCTACTCCGTTAGATAAAACCATTGTCCAAGCTGCAATTTGCGCTGATTTACTCTTCGGATTACGCGCCAAAAATGTCGCAGTTTGCCGAGAAACATTTGCTACCTGCTGACTCTCAGGGTCGGAGTATTGGCTAGCCCAGTCTGCGGCTTTGGTAAATGACTCTTTGGCTGCGGGTGCATTTCCGAGAAATAATAATTGGTCGATGCCTTTATACCGCCAAACGTAATATGATCTTTGGGGTGGTAAATTGGGTCGTAATGATTGTAGACCTTTGTCCATGAGAGCGATCGACCTTTCGGGCATTGCGGCATACATTGAGGTGCTGGTGGAAAGACCGATATAGGATTCTAAAAACCGAGGATCGTGTTTGATAATTATTTCATAGTATTCTGGGCTGAGCCTGTAACCTGTTTTCGCCCGTATATCGTCATCGCCAAAGTATTGAATGAAGTTCAGGTACGTCCAATCTGCGAAGAAGTTGTCAAATCCGAATGCTGGTGTTTTCTGCAGTAGTTTGAGTCGGAGTTCTTCAGCTTGGGTAGCTTTTTCCAAAGTTTGCGGTGTGGCAGCTTTTTGGCTGGCTATCAGGCTTTGAAGTTGCGGGACTTGAAGATAGCCCACTCCTAAGACGCAGATTAGCGCTACGGCTGATGTAGAAATAAATTGTCGAGATTCTGCCAACATTGAGATTACCCCTATAAACGTAGGGTGCTTTACGCACCACCACCTAAACAATGGTACGTTATGCTATCTTACTCCGTCATGAGAGACAGGAGATTGATTTGGGTTAGTGAAAAGATCAACATCAGTATATTCACCCTACTTTGTCAAAAAAATTTGTGTTATCACTTGCAGTTATAGTCTTTTAGTAAATTTCGTGTTTTTGTCAGATTAAACTTTAGGGTACATTTTAGAGTCTGAATTATGTCAGATACAGTAATTCGTGTCGAAAATCTGAGCAAGAAGTATTTACTGGGTTCAAAACAGGAACAAGGTAGCTATAATACTCTTCGGGATGCAATTGTCTCCAGGACAAAGTCTCTAGGGCGCCAATTACTAACGCCTTTTACTCAAGGTGTCGCAAAACCGGATAAAAAGGAAGAGTTTTGGGCTTTAAAAGATGTTTCTTTTGAAGTCAAGCAAGGTGATATTGTCGGTATTATTGGTCGTAATGGTGCTGGTAAGTCAACGCTTTTAAAGATTTTAAGCCGCATTACCGAACCAACAAGTGGACGTGTCTCTATTAAAGGGCGAGTCGCCAGTTTGCTGGAAGTCGGCACAGGATTTCATCCAGAGTTAACCGGGCGAGAGAATATTTTTCTCAATGGTGCTATTTTGGGAATGAGTCGGTTTGAGATTAAAAGTAAATTTGATGAGATTGTCGCATTTGCTGAGGTAGAGAAGTTTTTAGATACTCCTGTTAAACATTATTCCTCTGGAATGTATGTGCGGTTAGCTTTTGCTGTAGCGGCGCATTTGGAACCTGAGATTTTGATAGTTGATGAAGTGCTGGCTGTGGGAGATATGCAGTTTCAGAAAAAGTGTTTAGGGAAGATGGGGGAGGTGTCAAAAAGAGAAGGTCGGACAGTATTATTTGTTAGTCATAATATGCAATCTATAAGGCGACTGTGTTCTCAAGCCTTTTTTTTACAAACAGGAATTGCCAATACCTTATCTTGCATAGAAGAAGTCATTCAACAGTACTCTGCTGATTTTCTAACATCAGATTTTGATATTGACCTTAGTTCCCTTCATAGAAGTAATGGATTAGGGCAAAGAGTTCGTTTACTTCATTTTCAATTAGCACCAGGATTTAGCTTCAAATACGGTCAACCTCTGAAGTTAATTTTTACTATTCAATGTTTTCAATACTTAGAAGATTTAGCTATTGGAATTGCTTATAATACTTTAGATGGTAATCGGGTTATGACACTAGAATCCGATCATAAATATCCCCTTCTAGAGTTATCAGCCGGTATTCATGAAGTTCATTTTTCTCTGGATAGAAATCCTTTACATCCAGGTAGATATTCGATAGATATAGTAATACATTTAATCACACAGCCGTTAGATGCTGTTATTGGGAGTTTAATTTGGGAAGTTGGCTTAGACTCTGCTGATTTTGCCAGCGAAAGAGGTTTTGGTGGTTGTCGTTTACCTGTTGACGTAGTGACATATAAAAAATCATCTTAATTTTTTCTAAATAACCAAATCAAAAATAAAAAGTCATAAATTAAATAGTATTTAATTCTGTCTGTTATATTAGTTAGACAGAATTATTATACTAAACAATTAATTATATATATAGTATGGATATCGATTCGTAATACCAGAAGTTTTTTTCGCTAATGCAAAAATAGTGTCGCCTCGATGACGTGGATTGATTAAGGCAAATGAAATTACACTACAAGTCAAAAACACAGTTTTAAATAAAAACAGCTTGACAATTTGATTGGAGTAAACATTAACAGTCTTAAAAAAATCAATATTGTAACCACCGTCTCTTAACAATGAAATAACTTCCCAAGGTACGTATTCGCGATTATGCCTATCCCTACTCGGCTCCCTATTAAAAACAGGATACAAAATCGGGTTTCCACCACGCAGAATATTCCAAATTGATTTTAAAGAGCTACAATTGGGAGTAGAGAGTAGTATCCATCCGCCTTGTTTAGTAATACGATTAATTTCAGAAATGACATGCATTGGATCGAGAGAAATATGTTCTAAAACTTCTGTGAAAATGACGATATCAAATGTATTATCTTTGTATGGGAATAGATTTTCAATATCAAATCTATCTATATGGTAAGTATATGTTTTACCATCTTCTGTTGGTGGTAAAGTAACTTCCTCGCTTAAGAGCTTACCTTCTTGATATGGCTCAGTACAAGTAATGTCTGGTAATTCTAGTACATCTTTTAAAACAGGAACAAGGCTACCATAAGAACCAACATCAATTACACGCATTCCAGGTTGATAAATTTTTACAAGTAAAGACATGGTGTTTACAAAACGTTTCATATGGGGTTTCAAGTATTGTTCTACATATTGTTTAGATTCGTATTGTGGTTTAAGTATCGAATTTTCTATAGATTTGTAAAACTTAGGTGTAATCGTCATTATTTCTCCAGGATTTCGTAATTGTAAGTAAATTTTTGCTCAGACTATAGATATGAAAATTGGCTATTTACATATTAACCCACCTCATCACGGAATCTGTCGCTACGGGCGATTACTTGCCTTAGAAGCACAACAAAGACAAGATTTGAAAGTCATCCAGGCTAGTATAACTCTAACTAATAACTTATGGCAAAACAGATCAGTCTTGACTAAAGCAGCTCAATATTTATCAGATGCTGAAATTGTCCACATTCAATATAGTAGAGTTATCTGGGGTCAAGGCTGGTTTAAAGTATACAACCTTTATTGGTTTATTCGTCACTCCAACTCTCCCATTATCTTAACTATACATGATGTGTTTCCCAGAGAATTATATATATTTTATGGCACTAAATGGGAGCGCTTGTATAGATATATGTTTCCAGAAGTTTTGCCTGAGAACAAAGACATCAATCCAAGTGTAAACAAGCAATCATTTTCTGAGCAAGAAGCCTTCTTACAATATATTCATTATCCATTGTTTTTTATTAAACATAGGTTAAAATTTTTGCTTCGCATTTTACTGAGGATTATTCCGAATAATTTAACCATTCGTTGGTTGTCTGGTCAAGTAGAGATCGTTGTTCTTTGCACCGAAGAAGAAAAACGACGTTTAGGAAAACTTGTAGACGCCAAAAAAATAGCAGTTATTCCACACTTTGTAAAGGAAATAGTTGCAAATAAAACTCCAGAACTTGCTCGAAAAAAACTTGGCTTAGAAAACATAAAAACAGTTACATTACTTGGATTCATTTCTCCTTATAAAGGACATCAACTAGTAGTTGAAGCTTTACCTTATCTACCACCAGATGTGCAAGTTATTTTTGCTGGTGGCTCGGGTATTGGTGAAAGTAATAAATTTGTTAATGAACTTTTAGAACTAGCAAAAGTAAAAAAGCTTGATCATCGGTTACGCGTGACAGGATATTTAGATGACGAAGAATTAACTCACTATATGCTTGCAACTGATCTTGCTATATGTCCCTTTTATGATATTTCTGCTTCAGGCTCTCTATCTACTTGGATCTCAGCAGCTCGTCCTATTCTTACATCCAATATTCCACAAATATCTGAGTATAATAGGCTACAGCCAGATGCCATTAAGATATTTCACCCTTATACACCTATTGCCCTAGCTGAGGCAATCAGACAGCTTTTACCGCTATGCAAAGAAGGTAAGAGTCCTGTAGTAGCAGGTCTACGCCAGCAACTTTTAGTGAAAGTAATTCTTGATAAACACTTGTTTTACTATCGTTGTGCTGTTGAGGCATCGTTACCTAGTGATTTAATAAATATCTAAATATCATAGTTAACGAAATGAAAACTAATACTCATCATAGCTTTAATTAGGAGGAGTGTTTAATGGACTATTTACAAAAACTTTTTTTTATTTGGCAACGAGAAGGTCCTATTTCACTACTCTCAAGGATTTTAGATAAAGCTATTGAATCAGTTAAAACCAAGCTCATTCTTATTAGATATATCATAGATTTTAATTATACAAATAAAAAACATCCAGAACAGTTAATTTCTAATCAGTTTCTGTGGAATTCTTTCTTTGAGTCAAATAAATTAGATAAAAATTCTAGACACAAGCTGAGAAAATATACAATTTTGATAATCGACTTTTATGTGCCAATGTATGATCGAGAATCAGGATCTTGTAGAATATTTAATATAGTTAAAATTTTGATTGATTTAGGTCATAATATTATCTTTCTTCCTGATGATGGTCAAGCGAGGGAACCTTATACATCAGAACTAGAAAGTTTAAATGTTGAAGTACTTTATCGCACTTCTCAAAAATATAATTTAAAAAAGCAATTAAAGAGTAAGCTGTCACTAATTGATATCGCGTGGGTCTGCCGACCAGAAATTTATAAAAAATACGCAAATTTACTGAGGCTAAATCCTGATATTAAGTTAGCATATGATACAGTGGATTTACACTTTGTACGACTTAAAAGGCAATGGGAGTTATTTTCTAATCATAATAAATTTCTTCAAAAAACATGGCAATATACCCAGGCTTTAGAAGTGAATTTAGCTCAATCATCTGATATAACTATTGTGGTTACAGAAGTTGAGCAGAATATTTTGAAAAGTCTTAGTGTTAATAATACTTGGATTGTTCCTAATGTTCATCAGCCATACTTAAAATCTGTAAACACTTTTGCTGAACGTGATAGTTTGTTATTCATTGGTTCTTATAATCATCCACCTAATGTTGATGCGGTTATTTGGCTATGCCAAGAAATTATGCCGTTAGTTTGGAAATATAACCCAGAGATCAGATTGATACTATTAGGTAACAATCCATCTTCAAGGATTAAGGCTTTAGCCGATGATCGTGTCACAGTTCCAGGTTATATCAAAGATGTTGAGTCTTATTTCTTAAATAGTCGTGTTTTTGTCGCGCCCTTGAGATTTGGTGCAGGGATGAAAGGTAAGATTGGTCAGAGTTTATCTTACAGTTTGCCAATAGTTACTACTTCTATTGGTGCTGAAGGTATGGGTCTTACAGATGGATTTGATGTGATGATAGCTGATGAAGTGCAAACTTTTTCCCAATGCATTTTAGCTCTGTACAATGATTCATATATATGGAACTTTATCTCAAAAAATGCTAATGAAACAATTAGTAAGTATAGCCCAAAAGCTGTCCAATCTCAACTGTCTAATATGATAAACTCTTTGTTTTAATCAACAAATGATGAGTTTATCAGTGCTCGGCGCAAATAATAAAAAATCAGCTAGGCATCTAGCAAATTCAATATTCTAGATAAATCCAGTGATACCACTCTCTGTTATTGTCGTTACTCACAACCACGGTGCTTACATCGATCGCTGCCTCAAAGCATTAGTACCCGAAATAACACGGATTAACGGTGAACTAATTGTAATTGATAATCGGTCTGATGATGAAAGTGCGGCGATCGCTCGCAGTTACCCCCAAATAAAACTTCACATAAATAAACAAAGACGTGGTTTTGCCGCCAATAACAACTTTGGGATGGCAATTGCCAAAGGTCATTACATCTTGATCCTTAACCCCGACACCGAAGTTCTCCCCCATGCATTAGAAACATTAATCAACTTCATGGACACCCATCCCAAAGTTGGTTTATGTGGCGCACAGTTGTTATTTCCCGATGGTGCAATTCAACCATCAGCGCGGCGCTTTCCCAGCATCACATCTGTAATTGCCAGACGCACACCACTGCGAGGCTTATTGCGAAACTCCCACTTCAACCAGCACCACCTGATGCTAGATGTCGATCACTCCCAACCCAGAGAAGTAGACTGGTTACTAGGTGCATGCCTATTTATCCGTCGCGAAATACTTGCAGAAGTAGGACCACTGGACGAAGGCTTCTTTCTCTACGTTGAAGATATAGACTGGGCGAGACGTATCCATCAAGCACTCTGGCAAGTTTATTATGTGCCTTCTTCCCAAATCATTCACCATCACTTAGCCGTCAGCGACAAGAAATTTTTCAGCCGCTACATGTGGATTCACTTTTGGAGTATGGTGCGCTACACCCGCAAACATCTACTTCCCGCTATTCCCTGGCTAGCAATTGATCGTCCTCAAGTTGATGTATGGAATTTAACATCTAAGCAAAACTGCCAGCTAGCAACTGCCAAAAGTATTCAGCCGCAGTATTTTTGGCAAAGACATAATCGCTTTAGCCCCAAAATCAATCACGATCAATAAAGGATTAAATATTATTAATTTACTGGCGAATTCGCTCAAGTATCGAAAATCACCAGTATTGACTGGTAACGATTAGAGTAGTTACCAGGTTTACAGATCTCAATGTCGCTTCCATACTAATCTAGTCTTCATCACTTGCCGTTTCCCAATCTGTAAATTCCTGAAGTAGTTCACTAGATGTTTGCATTAGTACAGGAGTCAACAATGCTACAATTTCGCTGTTTACAGAATGCCCATGTGGCAATGCATTTTGGCTAAGCGCGAGTTTTTTCAGGTCGATTCTGGATTATTTACTTGATGCCCCTCGGTTCAAAAACCTATTCCCAGGCTAGCAATCCATCGTCCTCAAGTAGATGTATGGAATTTAACATGCAAGCAAAACTGCCAACTAGTAACTGTCAAAAATACTCAGCCGCGCACCTGTGATGGTTATATGACAGGTTAGAATCAAGCTAACGGTACACCATCAAATTTTGAAATTAATTATGCTACACACATTTAGAGCAACCTTAAGAGGCGACTCGTTGGAATGGGCAGAGGAAGTACGGCACAATTTGAGAGATGATCGCCCAGTCCAAGTGTTAGTTACAATTTTGGCAGAAGAACCAATTGCCCCGATGAATGGGCGTGGGCAAAGGATGGCAGCAGTGTTGGAGAAGCTTGCACAAGCACAAGCTTTTGCCGGAATTGATCCGGTGGCTTGGCAGCGAGACATGCGACAAGATCGGGAACTTCCAGGTCGGAATGAATAATGCTTTTGGATAGCAATATTATTATTTATGCTGCTCAGCCTGAGAATGGCAAATTACGTGAGTTTGTTGCAAAACACGAGCCTGCGGTTTCAGCCTTGAGTTATGTAGAAACATTGGGGTATCATCGTCTGACTGAAGTAGAACAACAGTTCCTCGAAGAATTTTTCTCAGTATCGCTGGTTATCCCTATTTCTCAACCCGTACTAGATCAAGCAGTCGCGTTGCGACAGATACGACGCATGAGCTTAGGGGATGCCATTATTGCAGGAACTGCATTGACGCACGATTTAAGACTGGTTACGCGAAATATTAAAGACTTTCAATGGATTGAGGGCTTAGAGTTGTTGAACCCTTTTGAAGTATAAACGCTAATCCCCGCTCAGCGATCGCTATTAGTATATTAACGTAAAATATTAAACTCTTATTGAACTGGGCAGGGAAGAATTAACTTGTTTTGGGTAACAAGTCGGCTAATCTCTATCAAACTTATAGAGCAAATTCTTAAGCCATGAAGTCTCCTCACCATCCTGATTCATTTCCCAATCATCAGGACAAATAGCAGGTTCATTCGGTTCTGCCAAATAAAAATATGGTTGCATATCTCTTAAAGGATTAATAGCAAATTTGCCTTGCTCCAAAGACTGACTAATTTCCCCAAACTTTTCTTGGATACTTTCTCTCAAGATAGAAGAAGCTAGTTCTTCAACAGATATTTCTTTTAAAGCGGCAGCTTTAATTAGAGACTCTTGAGTTTCTTGACTAATGAAAATATTAGTACCAACCATCGTCTAACCTTTCTAGTTTTTTATATGATACCAATCATCAGCAAAAAAAGTAGTCATGTAATGTCCATTGTAACGCTGCCTCGACGCATTAATAACCGAAGAAATAACACCGATTAACGATTCAAGAACCACTTAACGCCGCCTCAGCCGTAAATTGCAACAACAAACCGTATTCCAACCCTTCCACCACCGCTTGATAGGAAGCTGCCAAAATATTTGTGGAAACACCGACAGTCGTCCAGCGTTGATGACCATTCCGCGACTCCACCAAAACGCGAGTTTTCGCCGCAGCGCCAGCGTGTCCATCCAGAATCCGCACCTTGTAATCAGATAGCGCAAAAGCCTCACTTTGGGGATAAAAATTCACCAAAGCCTTACGTAAGGCAGCATCCAGCGCCGCTACAGGACCATTACCTTCCGCCGCTTCCAGAATATCTTGACCATTAACAGTCAGCTTCACAGTCGCCAACGCTTGGGTACTTTTCCCTTCAACCAAATCACAGTGAACTTGAAAACCTTTAATTTCAAAAAATCGCTGACGCTTACCCAAAGCCTCCCGCATCAACAAGTCAAAACTCGCCTCAGCCGCTTCAAATTGATAACCCTCACTCTCCAACTCCTTCAACCGCTGGAGAATTTGCCTTGCGGCGGGGTTTTGCTTATCTAACTCAATGCCAAAAGTCCGGGCTTTTGCCAACACATTACTCAATCCCGCCTGTTCAGAAACCACAATCCGGCGGTTATTACCCACTGCTTCCGGCGGAATATGCTCATAAGTCAACGGATTACGTTCTACCGCTGATACATGAATACCACCTTTATGAGCAAAAGCCGATCGCCCGACATAAGCCGCGTGTTCATCAGGTGCAAGATTCACCACCTCACTCACATAACGACTAGTTTCTGCAAGGTGAACTAACTGGTCATCGGCAATACACTGATAACCCAGCTTGAGTTGCAAATTGGGAATTAACGAGCACAAATTAGCATTACCACAACGTTCACCATAGCCATTAATTGTACCTTGCACCATTGTCACTCCTTCCATCACCGCCGCCAAGGCATTGGCAACTGCTGTATCCGCATCGTTGTGGGTGTGAATGCCGAATTTGGGGAGGGGGAGAGTGGGGGAGTGGGGGAGGGGGGGAAGGGGGGAGTGGGAGTTTATGACTTCGCGGGTTATTTGAGCAATTTCCTGAGGTAGAGTGCCGCCGTTGGTATCACACAATACTAGCCATTCGGCACCAGATGCTTTAGCTACCTCCAAAGTTTGTAAAGCATACTCGCGATTGCCTTTATAACCATCAAACCAGTGTTCAGCATCATAAATCACCCGCCGACCGGAAGAGCGAAGATACTCAATCGTGTCGCGGATCATCGCCAGATTTTCATCCTTGGTGGTCTTCAGTCCTTCTGTAACGTGAAGATCCCATGATTTACCAAAAATTGTCACCCAACGGGTTCCCGCCGCGAGAATCGCCTGTAACATCGGGTCTTCCGCTGCCATCATATGAGGACGACGGGTAGAACAGAAGGCGACAATTTCGGCATTTTGCAGAGGTTCTTCTTGGAGTTGCCAGAAAAATTGCACATCCTTAGGATTCGCCCCCGGCCAACCGCCCTCAATAAAAGGTATCCCCATTCGGTCTAACCGACGGGCGATGCGTAACTTATCTTCAATCGACACTGACAACCCTTCCCGCTGAGTCCCATCGCGGAGAGTGGTGTCATAAATCCAAAGTTGTGGTGATGTCATAGCTAGGAGTGCAAATATACGTAAAAATATGCTAATTGGTAGCATGTACTTATACAATGGCGTCACAAACGTGGTAAACTGTTCGTGCATTGGCGGTGAAGGCTGCCAAAAGGGATTAGGTAATGTAACAGTTACGACAGATGAGGACACTTAAAAAGTTCTCGCATATTATAGAAATTACAAGAATAGTTGGGAGAAAATTAGCATGAACCTCGCCAGACCAATGATTATGGCTACAGCGGCAGCGATGTTGCTTGGCTCGATGTTGGGTATCAGCTTTCCTTTAATGGGGCAGAAAAACAACATATCCGGTTACAACTCTGCTAATCTGATCCAAAGTCAATTCGCGCAGAACCAGGTTGCCCAAAACCCATCAAGTAGTACTACTAAAACTACCACAACTCAGACTACCCCAGATCAATCGACTACCGCTACCCAGACTAAAACAACTACCACAACTGGACAAACCAAAAGACCTGTACAGGCATTGTGGTAAAAATCTGGGTTAGTGCAAATTATCTGTTGATATGCGGCTCAATTAGTTATTATTTATAAGCAGCGACTGTAAGTTAACGATCGCTGACTATTGACTAGTGACTATTGACTAATGACTATTGATGTTTTAATTATTGGTGGCGGTGTCATTGGTTTAGCGATCGCGATTGAACTCAAACAGCGTGCTGACAGTGTCACCGTCCTTAGTCGCGACTTTTCCGCCGCCGCAACTCACGCCGCCGCCGGAATGTTAGCCCCTCAAGCCGAAAACATTCCCCAGAGTGCGCTGCAAGAATTATGCTGGCGATCGCGCTCATTATATCCTGACTGGACTCAGAAATTAGAACTCCTCACAGGTGAACCAACAGGTTATTGGCCCTGTGGAATTGTCGCGCCGGTTTATGGAGATAGGGGGATAGGGGAAGTAGGGGATTGGTTAGACCAAACAGCAATCCACCAACTTCAACCAGGATTAGGTACAGAAGTTACAGGTGGTTGGTGGTATCCAGAAGATGGTCAAGTTGATAATCGCGCCTTAGCCTCTTCAGTAAGGACAGCAGCTATATCCTTAGGAGTGGATATCCGTGATGGCGTCACTGTCGAAGCAATCCAACGCCAAAAAGGGCAAGTCATGGGCGTCCAAACAAATTTGGGGGTGATTCACGCCCAACATTATGTATTAGCGGCTGGTGCTTGGTCAGACGGACTTTTACCATTGCCTGTACGTCCCTTAAAAGGGCAAATGCTATCAGTCCGCGTCCCCGACTTTTTACCAGAATTACCGTTATCGCGAATTTTGTATGGAGAAGATATTTACATCGTTCCGAGACGCGATCGCACAATCGTTATTGGTGCAACCAGCGAAGATGTAGGATTTACTCCTCATAATACTCCACATGGCATACAAACTTTACTCCAAAATGCCATACGCCTCTATCCCCAACTTCAGGATTATCCCCTGATAGATTTCTGGTGGGGTTTTCGTCCGGCGACAGCCGATGAATTACCGATTCTGGGAACCAGTCCTTGTCAAAACTTAACCTTAGCGACCGGACACTATCGGAATGGAATTCTCCTCACACCTATTACCGCCACATTAATTGCCGATTTAATTCTCCATCAAAAATCCGACGACCTCCTCACCCACTTCCATTACTCCCGCTTCTACAAACCCACCCCCATGCTAATTACCTCCCCCCCCACGACCAAACTCCCTCCCGCCCCCAGTCTCGACGCCCCCCTAATCATCGCTGGGAAAACCTTCAACTCGCGTTTAATGACAGGTACAGGTAAATATCGCAGTATCGAGGAAATGCAGCAAAGCATTACTGAAAGCGGCTGCGAGATTGTAACTGTAGCTGTGAGACGAGTGCAACTTCAAGCACCCGGACATGAGGGTTTAGCAGAAGCACTGGATTGGACAAAAATTTGGATGTTGCCAAACACCGCCGGCTGTCAAACTGCAGAGGAAGCGATTCGCGTCGCCCGATTAGGACGGGAAATGGCAAAGCTACTAGGGCAAGAAGATAATAACTTTGTTAAGTTAGAAGTTATACCAGACAGTAAGTATTTACTCCCAGACCCGATTGGCACACTGCAAGCAGCCGAACAACTAGTAAAAGAAGGTTTTGCTGTATTGCCGTATATTAACGCCGATCCGATGTTAGCAAAGCGATTAGAAGACGTAGGTTGTGTCACAGTGATGCCTCTAGCTTCACCCATCGGTTCAGGACAAGGCTTAAAAACTACCGCCAACATTCAAATTATCATTGAAAATGCCGGGATTCCCGTCGTTGTCGATGCCGGGATTCGCACCCCAAGCCAAGCAGCAGAAGCGATGGAATTAGGTGCAGATGCGTTGTTGATTAATAGCGCGATCGCATTATCCCAAAATGCACCAGCAATGGCACGAGCCATGAATCTAGCCACAGTTGCTGGTCGTTTAGCATACCTTGCCGGACACATGCCAGTCAAGGAATATGCTAGCGCCAGTTCCCCCTTAACTGGGACAATAGGCGGACGATCCTAAATTTAAAGATTTACTTCTTAAGGGATATAGTATATTTACTAATATTTGCCATATTAGTTCAAATAAATCAAATCAAGGAAATACTTCATGCCATACACAACAGAAGAAGGCGGTCGCTTGAATAACTTCGCCAAAGAGCCAAAGCTTTACCAAGCAGAACCTCCCAGTGCAAATCAAAAGCGTAACTATATTATTCTAGGTACTGCGGCTGCCTTGTTGGTTGGCGGTTTGTTTTACGTTGCCTTCTCAGTCTCTAGCATGAGTTAAATAATAAAATTTTGACAAAAGTAAATTTTTCCGGCTTTTCCAGGTGACTCATGTGGGCACCTGGCTTTTTTTATGGGGATTAATTTTGCTAATGTCATAGTAGATGCTTATAGCTTAAGTGAAGGTGCAGCCCCAAAAGTAGTGAGCTAGTTTCATCCTGACCGGGGTAGCAATAAGGAGAACAGTATAACAAGAATTTTAATTTGGTTCGATAAATCTTGCCTAAGCCATCTACACAGCCATTGGGCTGGTAACTTGCCATGAGTATTAATCATTCTACACACTCAAATCAGATCGGCGCTAATCGGCGAGTATATCAACGCTTGAAACTTGCTATCAGTTTTGGCTTGCGACGACAAATTTTTGTTGCCGTGTGTGATGATTTAAATCTCCGCAATCAAATAGCAGCGCGTTTACATTCCACCCTGACCACCAAAAGCGATTCCGCATCACCTCAAGCTAACACTGTAGCTTACCCCCGGTTAGTCACCTTACGCTTAAACCTGACCGATCCCAATCCCATCGCCCAGGTTAATCAGTGGTTAAATCGTAACCCGCCACCGCTAGTCAACGGTAGTAATACCGGAAGACGCTTAAACGTTCCCGCATTTCAGATTCTAGGTGTTGAACAACTCACACGGGAACCAGTCGCCGTCCAGCGCTTATTCCTCAACTATCTCCGCCTCATCGAACACAGTTTAGCGACATTAGAATCTGGCTTGTTACTGTGGCTACCGCGTCCTTGGCTATATTCTATCCAGCAATCAGCACCACAATTTTGGCGTTGTCGGACAGGGGTATTTGTCTTCGCCGGAGAACCGACACCAACAGCAGAAAAACAAGCGCGACCAGAAAGGTTCTTACCAGATATTACTCCCGATTCGCCCAAAACTGAGGATATCTCCAGCGAACTAATAGTAACTAAACCATCTGACAGCCAGCCAACCGCATTCACCGACAAGCATTCCTCTGTCCCCACCAAACCGCTAGACCCAGCATCGCTACCAAACTTATCTCTCTGTAGCAAAGAACTCATCGAGTTAGTTCTCGAAACAATCAACATTGCTAGCGCCACAGCCGATAATGATTTCAATATCCACGCGCAAAACCAGCAATCACAAGAAGTGATTCAGCAGCTTGAGCAATTACATACCCAAAAAGCCGACTCACCAACTATTGCCATTGCTTATCAGCAGTTAGGTAACTTATACCGCGATCGCATCGAGCAAGGACAGTCAACCTTAGAAAACTTAATGGTAGCTATTCTTGCCTATCAAGAAGCAATTACCTTTAACGAAACCTCGCCGCAAGTACCAGACATCTTAAACGATTTAGGTACACTCTACTGGATGCTCTACCGTTGTCCACCCAGTTCCGAAGAAGGTTTACCTTATATCGAACAGGGAATAGAATTTTATAAACTAGCCTTAAGTCTGATTTCACCCCAAACACACCCCGAAACCTACGCGCGGGTGCAAAATAACCTAGGGACAACCTACGGTGATAAAGCCAGTTTCTCCGACCCAGCCCAAAATTGGCAACAAGCAGCCTTAGCCTACAGCGAAGCACTCCGCTACCGTGATCCTGAGGTAGAACCGGCAAAATACGCCGCCACCCAAAACAACTTAGGCACAGCTTACTGGCATCTCGCCCAATATGATCAACCTGTAGAACACCTCAAAAACGCTATTACCTCCTATACCGAAGCCCTCGCCCAATACAACCCGCAACAAGAACCCCTCAAATACGGGATGATTCAAAACAACATCGGTACAGCCTACTGGAATCTTGCCCAATACGAACATGGCAACGTATTTCTCCAGTTAGCGATCGAAGCCTATTTAGATGCCCTCCAATATCGTACCCCAGCGATCGTACCCACCGCCTGTGCTGCTACCCAAAACAATCTTGGTACTGCCTACTGGCACCTTGCCAACCAAGACCAAACCAAAAAACAAGACCAGCAAAAATACTATCAACTTTGTATCATTGCTTACGAAGAAGCCCTAGCCCTAGCCCACTCCCTAGAAGGCGCACAACTTAGCTTCGACTTATTTTCAACCCACAATAACCTGGGACTCGCTTACTACCAAATAGTCACAGATAAATACTTCAAAGGAGACCAATCCACAATTTCTCAAAACTTAGAATTAGCTTTAAACAACCACCTACAAGCCCTACAAGGATTCACCCCGGAATCGGAAAACTATCAAACCACAATCGCCTACCTAATCAAAACAATCCGCACATTCCACAGTGAATTAGGAACCAAAGGACAAAACCTAGCCCTTTCAAAAACCCCCGGCTACCTACTTCCTCAAATCCTCCCCAAATTGTAAAGGAAGCATCCCAATTGTCTACTTTTCAGTCTTTTTTTACGTCCAACTCAGGTTCTTGCTTTGGGGCAAAGGCATAGCTGATCAGCAAACTCACAAAAATTAGATTGCCGATGATATAGCGTGAAAACAAGCGAGTTGGTTCCATCATTAGTCGCCATAGCCACTCCATACCAACAGCACGAATTGAATATGGGGCACGAGGTACACGTTCAGCAACAAAATCAAACAGACCTCCCACGCCCATACAAGTGATACCGGGTAGTTGGCTTGCGTATTGGTTAATCCAAATTTCTTGTTGCGGTACACCCATCGCCACTAACAAAAGATGCGGGCGGGCTAGCCGGATGTTCTCTAATAACTGCGGGGTTTCTGCTTCCGAAAAATAGCCGTGCTGAGTTCCGGCAATTATTAAGCCAGTATAAGCTTTCTCTAGATTAGCTGCCGCTTCGGAAGCTACGTCTGGCTTGGCACCAAGAAGATAGATTGATAGACCTTTTGCTGCCCCCCGATCGCAAAGAACCGGAACCAAGTCGGTACCATTAAGGTTATGCACTAACGGTTTACCTAACAAAGCACTTCCCCAGCGAACTCCGCTGCCATCAGCCAACATCAAATCACTACGTTCTAGCGCCTCCGCTAATTCCGAATTTTTGGCAGCAGTTACTATCGTGTGCGCGTTGCCATAATATACGCGACCACCTTGCCGCATTAGCAACCGCGCCAGTAGCAATTCAATTGCTTCAGACAAAGACATACGATCAAAATGAATATTAAGAAAATTAATTCGGTCTGCCATATTATTTTAAGCTCGGCATTTTAAGTCAATAAATGCTGGGATTCTACGTATAGAATGTGTTGTGCTATCACAAAGAATTTGCATATTAGCTTAAATCTTTATACAGTTTCCCAAATAGACAAAACAGTATCTAATGGCTATTTAGAGTTTTATGTATGAAGCATCCGCGCAGACAAGATAAAATTATCCACTTAGTTATCCACTTGGCAGTTGTGCAGAGATACTCCAAGCTTCATAATAGGTTTGTCTAAAAAATAAAATTTAATTTCTTGGATTTTGATGCAATACTCATTTAAGATATGCGTTGCCAAATCATCTAAAGCTTTTTTTCAAAATGCTGCATCTGAGGCTTTATTGTGGCGGATTGTTTTTCAGTTAATCACAAATTTAGTTAATAGCAAAGAAAACCGATTTATGATGATTTGGGAGCAATTCAACCGTCTCATAAACCCTATGAACCTTGCCAATATTGTATGTGCAAAATCCTTTATTTAACCTGGACTTGCTATGGAAAGGCATCGAATTATGGTTATTGGTAGTAATGTAATTACCGTACAGCGCATCAGTAGCCACTGTTTAAAAAAGAGTTTAGAAGTATTTCCTTACTACGGTATTCCTAAAGATGAAGAAATAACTCTATTTGACCCTCATCTGTTGCTGCTGTGTCTACCTATATCTCAGAGCTTCCAAAAACAGATACTGAAGCCCTACATTTTGTGGTCAGAACAGCTTGTTGATACGAGAGTATTGGTGACGACCCCGATAGAATTAGATGTGCTTTTGGAGAAAATATACAAAGCTTTAAATCAATCCTTCACGCACAGCCATTGCTGCTGCTTGAACACGATCGTCAACACTTAATTTGTTGAGCAGCATACGTACATAAGACTTGATGGTTCCGAGTGAGAGGTAGAGTTCATTCGCAATCTGCTGGTTTGAGTATCCTTTGGCAATAAGTATCAGAATCTCGCGTTCACGATTACTCAGAATTGGTTGTTGCTGTACTCCAGATGCCCGAATGGACTGAGAAACATTCGGCTTAAGCATTCGGGCAACTTTTTGAGCTATTTGAGGATCAAGATAAGCACCACCCTGGAGAATCAATCGAATAACAGCAATGAGTTGTTCCCATTCGATAGTCTTAAGACAGTAGCCGTCTGCACCAGCTGCAAGCATCCCCATCACCTGGATATCGCTGTCAAATGCACTCAAGGCAACAACACGAGTGGCAGAGCAATCGCTTTTTATCTGCTGTGTGGCTCTAATTCCATCCATGACTGGCATATCAATATCCATCAAAACAACATCTGGCTGAAGTTTAAGTGCCAATTCAATCGCCTGAGCACCATCATGAGCTTCTCCAATCACACTAAAGCCTGGTTGCAGGCTAAATTCACCTTTCATGCCTCGGCGGATTAAAGCATGATCATCCACTAGCAGAATCCGTACAGTTTCCGGTTCGTTATTTTCAGGCATGATTCCTCGTTCTATACACTTATTCTCCATGATGAAAACTAGCCTTATCTGTGTTAAGTGGGAGCGTAAACCAAAAGGTACTACCTTTGCCAAGGGAACTTTCAACACCAATTGTGCCCGAGTGAGCCTCAATAATTTGACGGCACAAATACAAACCGAGTCCAGCTTTTCCGCGACGACCTCGCCCCTGCATGAAGCGGTGGAAAAGTTGTTTTTTCTCCTCTGGTGCAATCCCTAAGCCTTGATCGCATACATAAATTTTTACCTGGTTTTTCCCTAACTTTACTACATCAAGGAGAATTTGCTTGTTCGGCTCACTTACGCGCGCAGCGTTATCAAGCAGATTTTGTAAAACCCGCTGAATTTCTATCTCATCACCGATGACGATTGGCAGAGATTCAAAAATTTTATAATTAATCGGAAAATCATGCTCAGAAGTTGCTTTTATTTGGACGATTACCTTAGTAAAAATCCTTTTCCAGTCAAGAACTTCCCATGTGAGGTTAGTGCCCTGATTAACTTCATATCGGGAAACATTCAAGAGGCTGTCTACAAGCTTGAGGATATCCTTGTTAGCTTGGTGGCATTCTTCAAACACTTCTTTCCATAGGTCATTTACTGAACCAAAAGCTCCTTTGAGCATACAGTTTAGAGTCGTGCGTGTAGCAAGCAGAGGGGTACGCAGGTCGTGGGAGAGGGCGCAAAAAAGTTCTTCAAAGTTTTGGTTACGCACTTCAATGCGTTGTTGACGTTGGTAAACCTCGCTTGCCATACCGTCGAGTACTCTAGCCAGTTGTCCGATTTCGTCTCTTGACGAATAGCCAAACTGCACTTCCATTATACCTTGTCGCCAAAGTTTGCTTACCTCTGTCAATTTGTGCAAAGGAATCTCGGCTCGTCGATACAAAAATCTGACGTTAAAACCCACTCCTAGAAAGATAGCTATCGTACTAAGACTGCTTATAAGAATGTTTATATGATATAATCTATCTAATTTATTAATGCGTTCATCTAAAAGTATCTCCTCGCGCTGAATCAAAATCCTAATGTTTGTACGTAACGCATTGAACAAGTCACTTCCTCTATTTCTGGAGTTTCTAATAGAAGTAGAAACTGCTTTTGGTTCTAAATTGCTTTGCCAATAATTATGAAGATGAATAATTGTATTGAGCTGCTTGACCTGAGCAACGTTGTCTTGTAATAATTCATATATATCATTGAAAGTGTCGCTGAAAGCTGAGTCCTTGCCACGCTCTTCTAAGGTGACGAACTGCTTCTGACTGTAATCCTCTAAGAGAGATCTTTCCTCATCAATTAGAGCATTGAGTAAACGGTTTCCTTGCCGCTGTACTATTACAGTCTGTGTAACCTTATCATATGCCTCGTGATTTAGGTGTTCTATATAAAAGGTTAAGCCTAGCTGCCCCAATATCAATAACAGCAGCAACAAAAAGCTAGTATAGAGCGGGGCAAATAAATTTTTCCTGAAGAACAATTGATTCATTGAACGCACAAAATTATTAGCCATTATTACGTAAAGAGATCTCAAATTAAGTATAAATAATATTAGTTACTTAAATCACAACTGATACACTTATCACTCAAATTTATTTAGTCCCAAGAATAAGCCCGAATTTAGCTTAGAGATAATTGTTCAATTATTTTATCACTACTTTCTTGACAGCGCCTCGATAACGCTCTTTGAGTAGCAAAGTTAAACTTTTTCCTAAACTTAACGTTAGCAGCGTAATAGTAGAAGTTGAATTCTTAAGTGCCTGAATCCTGAATTTCTTCTTGTCAAATTTTCTAGGCTTGAACGAGTAAGCTAATCCCGATCCTTTGAGCGTTTTAAATAATAGTACATGAGCAAAATAGGTAAAGTGCCAATTATTAGACTAATTAATCAGTCTAAGTAAATATATCACGGTATCAAGAATTAAGTTATGTTACTTTTTTGATGTTTTTTTAGCCATTTGTGACAAATGTTTGGAAGTGTTAGCAAGCATGGTATAATATCAAACTTTAGATCCTGTACAAATAACACATCATGTGCATTAACTGAAATTGGTCGGTTCGGCTTTTGACAACTACCTTCAGATGGGTGGCGATCGCTAAAAGACATTCAAAAATCAGGTCTAAAGTCCTGAAATCCATACTCCATATTTCGTATTTCCGGTCACTGCGTAAGTTCTAAGTGTCTAAAATACGATCATGGTGAAGGGCTGCCAGCCTGCCTATTTTATTTTATTGCCGCATAGCTATTTTATGTCTCTGACGAGAGAAAAATATTGATAGTCTCTCATGAGAGTAAAATCTCTCATGAAAGTAATAAAATAGCACTAAGTAATTTTTACAACTTTGTGATTACTGGTTTTGCAAAATGCGGCGCTTTTGGGTAGCTCCTGTATTCTTTAAAGCAAAAGCCTCAATTTGGTTATAAAGTGATTGTGGTAAGAACCAAAGAAAATAGGCAGCAGCTACACTTATAAGTGTACGACTCGGCTCTTCAATCATAATCCGCCAATTCGTTGCTAAAGCTCGATTTACCAGTTTGACAGCCATTGAACCATCTTGCAAACGTACTGCCCTGCGAGCTAAATAGCGCAGCTGGTAAGCTCTCGCGAGTGTTTCCCATCGATTAACTATTTCTGGAGCGTATGAGCGTGTCTTTTCAATTACTTTTTCCCAAGAATCTAACTGCTTGAGCATTTGTGCTGAAAGCCCACCAGCATTGACCCGATATAAAGTCAAAGCCTGAGAAATACCTTCTATTTGCCAATTCGTTTTGATGGAAATACGAATCCAACATTCAATATCTTCCGATTGGCGGAAGTTTTCATCAAAATAAAAATCTTCGACATTACCGTGAAGATTATCTTGAAATCTAATAGCTGCAAAAACTTCCCTGCGAATCAGCGGTGCCGAGCCATTGCCAATTGGGTTGCGGCAAAGTAAATAAGGTGTGGTAATTCCTTTTAATTTAGGCATCTGATACGTGCCTAAGGGTTTTCCGGCTTCGTCAATAAAAGCAGAGCGACTAAAGCTAACACCGACAGTCGGTGCATTTTCGAGGTGGGCTACCTGTTTTTCTAGCTTGTCTGGTAGCCAGAGGTCATCTGCGTCTAAAAAAGCTAAATAGTCTCCTTGAGCATGTCGAATCCCAGTATTTCTAGCTCCAGCTAGTCCTCGATTCGGTTGGCGAATAATTTTAATTCTTGGGTCTGTAAATTGCTGGCAAATCTCTATACTTTTGTCTGGAGATGCATCATCAATAATTAGTACCTCGTAATTTGGATAAGTTTGGTCGAGAACGGATTGTATTGTAGCAGCTATATACCTCTCGACTCCATAAACCGGAATAATTACAGAAACTTTTTTCATTTTTAATACTAATTTTATTTCAGTCACAATTTCATTTTTTACTGTTAGTAAACTAATCTTCAATATAGCTATGAGAATACTACCATTCGGTTATACTCACCCATTTAGCTGATAGCATCCAAGCTCAGTACCAAAATTATCCACCTGGATATCCATGCAGCAAGAATTAAATAGCTTATTCAAGCAGAAAGTTATACAGTTGCTTGCTAATCGATTCAGGTGAAAAGTACTTCTGGGCGTGATACTGTGCGCGCAAACCCAACTTGCGTCCCCAAGCTTCATCATCTAGAACACGACCAAGCGCCAATGCCAACGCTGTTGCATCACCGCAGGGCACTATTAGCCCACCAGAAACTTCGCCCTCCTCAAGAATATCAGGTACACCAGGAGCATCAGCAGCTACCACAGGTAAGCCGCAAGCCATTGCCTCAACAGGCGCTACTGGAAAACCTTCGTGTCGAGACGGTAGGGTATAAACATTAGCAGCAGAAAGGTATTGTTTAATTCGGGTGCGATCGCGTACAAATTCGTTTACCCACATTATGCCTTGCAGTTGCATAGTGTCAAGGCGCTGGCGCAATTTGTGCGCGTCGCTACCTGTTCCGACTAGCAGCAGTCGCAGGTCTTTGCCTGGTCGTGCAGCGCAAATTTGACCCCAAGCCTCTAGCAGCACATCCAGCCCTTTACGCTCGATCTCAACACGCCCGTGCCACACTACCACAGAAGATAAGAGCGGGATACCCAGCGCAGTCCGTGCCTGATCGCGGTTTATCGGACGCCATGTTGACACATTTAGTGGGTTAAATATCCGGGCTACCTTGGCAGGCGAAACTTTATAGAAGTCAGTTACTCGCTGGCTTTCAGTTTGCGTGGGGATAATTAAACCGGCACATGCCCGCATTGCCAACGGACGTAAAGGGTATTCGAGAAAACTGTGCTGTTTGTTGCCTCCTTGGAAAGTCGCAAACACGGGCAAACGCATCAACTTCCCTAAAAGCACACAAGCGTCGAAGCGTGCGTACTCATACTCTTGGCACAAAATGGCATTGCAGCCCTCATATCGTAGTTCCTGGGCAAGTAAGCTTAGAGGTGTAGATAAATAAGAGCCTAAATTTTTAACTGCGTCTTTGAGTGCTACTAACAACGAAGGACGGGTGCTTTTAGTGGTGTAGATATCGCTGAATTTCTCGTTCTCTTTCACCCCAGACAGGTTAAGCGTTTTCCGTCTTACAGTATTATAGGCGCGGTATATACGAGGAGAGGGCAGCACACAGATAGTAGCGCCAGTTGGTGCATGGGTAAAGCGCGATGTAACAGTGACATTAGCCGAAAAACAGAATAGCACCGTCCGGACACCCACCATTTGCAAAGCATCGATGTAACCGAACATCCAACTGCCCATAAACTCGTTACAGAAAACATCGAATGGAATGCCGAGAGTGTTCAAAAAATCTTCAATTAAATCACCAAAAGGTAGTAAAGCAATCGTTGGTTCTAATTGCGCGTTAGTTAATAATTCATGGTCGTCAATGTCACGGTATTTGGTATTTTGAGAATCTAGTTGAGAATTGGAGTATCTCAATGAGTTAGGTGACGTGCCGAATCTAGTAGGATTTTTCATTATTGAAGTACTGCTTTGCTGGCGCTAATTTTGTTGAGGAATTGGAGAAGATAACTAGTAATACCGGGTGAAAGTATTCGTAGTAACATAAACTTGAGTAATAACTTTTGAAATCTTCTATTTAGTAAAGTTTTAGGCTGTAGGCTAATTGCCATCCACAAGTGCTGACCAGCCTCTTTAACTCCACTCATATTAATAGAATGTTTGAGATACAAATCTGCACAATATTTGTGAAAAGAAGTAAAACTTTGATTTTTCAGATATTGTAATTCTGGTGGCGCTGCACGATATGCTTTTTCAAGCACAATTAGACATGCTTGCTTCATAATCTCAACTTTCGATGACATTGCTCCTTGCGAGCGACGATAAAGAATTTGGTGCTTGTTGACTACAACAAAATGCCAACGAGAAGCGAGGCGCAGCCAATAGTCCCAATCCTCACATGATTTTAGTGTTGGGTCGAACTCTCCTGTTGAGTCAATTGCTTGTCTGCGAATTAAAGTATTCGAGCCGTTGTAAATAAAATCACCAACTAATAAATTGGCATAAACATTACCTTCAAAGAATACAGGTTCACATTCTTTCAAAGATAAAGACTCGTCTTCCATAAAGTAAGTCCAGCTATAAGCAACTCCTGCTTCTGGGTGCTGTTGCAATGCTGCTAACTGCAGTTCCAATTTATCTGGTGTCCATAAGTCATCAGCATCGAGAAAGGCAATAAATTCTCCAGTCGCACGAGAAATACCTCGATTGCGAGCCGTTGGTAAACCGCCATTACTGTAGGAAAATATTTTGAGGCGAGGGTCTTCAACTGCATTCAGCA
Organism: Cyanophyceae cyanobacterium; assembly: GCA_038214545.1. Taxonomy (GTDB): domain Bacteria; phylum Cyanobacteriota; class Cyanobacteriia; order Cyanobacteriales; family Nostocaceae; genus JBBQRU01. The sequence goes on from JBBQRU010000039.1 coordinate 26,102, forward strand.
ATTCTAATGTTCGGTCAGTTGAACCATCATTAATTACAATTATCTCAAAATCTGAGCAGGTTTGCTCCTGAACTGATCTAATCGTTTCTAAGATAGTTCGTTCACCATTATAAGCAGGAATAATTACCGATATTGTTGGCATTTTAGTTTGATTACTACAATTAATAATTTAGTAATGGAATCCGAAGCAAAATCCATTTCTTAATGAACCATTTAATCAGGCTTTGAGTATATTTTTCTAGCAATATTCTCGGATTCAGGCGGATTGCTCTCCACAATTCCTGACCGGCTCGATTAACTTCACTAATATTATTGGTGCTATATTGCAAAAATTTTTCTGCACAATAACGGTAAACCCAAGCCAAAGTATGATTTTTCAGATATTGCAGTTCGTGGGGAACGGCTTTATATACCTTTTCAATCATCATCATTTGCTGTTTTTCGATGCCATCAATTTTGGAAGACATTGCTCCGGATTGACGATAGAGAATCTGGTGCTTGCTAACTACAATGAAAGACCAATTCGCTGCTAGTCTTAGCCAATAATCCCAGTCAGCACAATGTGGAAATGCGGCATCAAAGCCTCCGATTGACTTAATGGCTTCAGAGCGAATTAAAGGGTTCGAGCCGCTAGCCAGGAAATTGTTAACTAACAACTGAGCATAAACATTACCTGCAAATATTATCGGCTCACTTGGTGATAAAGATTCTCCTTTTTCATCCATGAAATAAGTCCAACTATAAGCAACTCCTGCTTCTGGATGCTGTTGTAAGGCTGCTAGTTGAGCTGACAATTTATCAGGTGTCCATAAGTCATCAGCATCGAGAAAGGCAATAAATTCTCCAATCGCATGAGAAATACCACGATTACGAGCTACACACACCCCACCATTTTCATAAGAGAAAATTAACAGGCGCGGATCAGTAACACTATGAAGTAGCTCTAGAGTGCGATCGCTCGATCCATCATCAATTACAATCAACTCAAAATCGGTAAAAGTTTGTTGCTGAACTGATGCGATTGTTTCTAAGATTGTGCTTTCAGCATTATATGCCGGAACAATAACTGAAACTAAAGGAGCATTATACATATAGTGTATTACCTTGCGGCATTAAAATTTTAAGAGAACGTCATGCAGTTGCTTGCCGATCACCTCAAGCGAAAAACATTCCTGAGCACGGCATCGGGCACGCAAACCCAATTGATGCCGCCTAGGTTGATCGTCTAGGAGGCGACCAAGCGCATTAGCCAGCGCCTTTGCATCGTTACGTGGCACTATTAGTCCGCCGGAAGCTTCACCGTGTGGGAGTATGTCACGTACACCGGGTGCATCGGCTGCGACTACAGGTAGACAGCAAGCCATTGCCTCAATCGGTGCTACTGGGAAACCCTCTTTTCGGGACGGGAGAGTATAAACGTCGGCAGCAGAAAGGTATCGCTGAATCGCGGTGCGATCGCGTACATATTCATTTATCCACAACACACCCTGTAGCTGCATACTTTCAATTCTTTTCTGAAGTTCGTTAGCGTCGCTACCTGTGCCTACTAGTAACAACCGCAGATTTTTTCCTGGACGCTCACAGCAGATTTGATTCCAAGCTTCCAGCAGGATATCCAATCCCTTACTCCATATTTCCATGCGACCGTGATAGACCACTACTTGAGCATCTCCTGGGATACCAAGTGCCGCGCGTGTCTTGTCGCGATCGAGCGCACGCCATGTTGTTACATCCATTGGGTTAAAAATACGAGCTACTTTCGCCGGCTGCACGCCATAGCTGCTACAAACCCGTTGGATTTCGGTTTGCGTAGCGATTATTAAGCCAGTACATGCCTGCATCGCCAGCCAGCGTAAAGGATATTCAATCGGGCTTGACAGCTTTTCACCTCCCTGGAAAGTCGCGTACACAGGCAAACGCATTAACTTTCCCAACAGCACACAAGTGTCGAAGCGAACGTACTCATAATCCTGACACAAAATGGCATTGCAGCCTTCGCGCCGTAACTCCTGGGCAAGCAATCCCAGTGGTGTAGATAGGTAAGAGCCTAAGCTTTTGATTCCGTTTTTAATTGCTTCCAACCGAGAACGCTGCGTGCTACCTTTCGCTTGGACATTGCTAATATTCCCTTTAATCTTACCCCCGGAAACATCAACTGCTTGGCGTCGAACACCACGATAAGCACGGTAAATCTTCGGAGAAGGCAGTACACACACTGTAGCCCCAGTAGGCAGGTGCTTGTAGCGTACCGTCTCAGAGACATGGGACGAAACGAAAAACAACACCGTCCGCACACCAGCTAGTTGCAAAGCATCAATGTAGTTGAACATCCAACCACCTGTCAACTCGGTGCAAAAAGTCTCAAGCGAAACTCCGATAGTGTCAAAAAAGTCCTCGAATACATCACAGCAAGGCAACAAAGCAATTGTCGGTTGTGATTGCTTACTTAATTCTTGATCTACTAATTTAAATTCATTATGCCTAGAGAGGGTATTTTTTATCATATGTAAGTTTGCTAATGAATATACTGGGCAATACTACGTAAGCTTTGAGTTTGCTTCCTTAAAAAGGGGGGCTAAAAGGCTCTTGAAGTCACCCTTTTTTACTCTGATGTCCGAGAAAGCAATTTTTGATCACCATTTTTACTAAATAAGCGGAAAATATTACTAGCAATTCTCGGTGAGAGTAATCGCAACAGCAAAATTTTGATTACTAACTTTTGAGTGTATTTGTTTAGTAAATTTTGTGGTTGCAAGCGCACTGCTTTCCACAAAATCTCAATCACCTGATTAAGACTGCTATTATTAGTTACGTCTCTCAAATATACTTCTGCGTAATATTGGTAAACATTAGCGAAACTTTTGTTTTTGAGATACTGAAGTTCCGGCGGAGCGCTACGAAATGCCTTTTCAAGCATGATCAAACTCGCTTGCTTAATTGTTTCAACTTTAGATGTCATTGAGCCTGAAGAACGACGATAGAAAACTTGGATTTCGCTGACTGCAACAAAATGCCAATGAGCCGCTAGCCGCAGCCAATAATCCCAGTCTGCACAATATGGAAATGTGGAATCAAAATCTCCTATTGACTTAATGGCTTGAGAGCGTATCAAAGGATTTGAGCCGTTGGAAAGAAAATTCCAAACTAACAAATTTGCATGAACATTGCCGTCGTATACAGGAGTAACTGGATGAAGAAGTTCTCCTTTTTCCCCCATGTTACAAGTCCAGCTATAAGCAACTCCTGCTTCTGGATGCTGTTGTAATGCTGCTAGTTGAGCTTCTAACTTATCAGGTGTCCATAAATCATCCGCATCGAGAAAGGCAATAAATTCTCCAGTCGCATGAGAAATACCACGATTACGAGCTACACACACCCCACCATTTTCATAGGAGAAAATTAAGAGGCGCGTATCAGTCACACTATGAAGTAGCTCTAGAGTGCGATCGCTCGATCCATCGTCAATTACAATCAACTCAAAATCGGTAAAAGTTTGTTGCTGAACTGATGCGATTGTTTCTAAGATTGTGCTTTCAGCATTATATGCCGGAACAATAACTGAAACTAGAGGAGCATTATACATATAGTGTATTACCTACGGCAGTGTTACAATTTTTCTGTAAGTGAGAAAGATGATTTTTTGCCAAAGACATATTTAATTGCCCAGGTACTAAAGATAGACTGTGACAGTAATTGACAAATCAGTACTGATGCTGCTACTCCCAAAATTCCCCATTTGACAGCTATTACCAAGGCAATTGCAAAGAACACAGTATAAAACAGGTTCCAGTAGAGAACTATATCTGTTTTACCAACAGCCTTTAGTAATAGATAAGTGGCGTTAGAAAAGGGTAGCGGCAAAGCTGAAAGACAGATAAGTACTAAAATTGGAACTGCTGTCACCCATTTTTGTCCAAAAATAATCGGCACGTAGAATTGAGCTAAACTTGACTGTATCAGAATAAGTGGAACCACAATTATGGCTGTAGATTTAAGACTACTAAAATATCTTTCTTTAAGCTGCTTGAAGTTTCCCCGAGCTTCACAAAGATGAGGAAATAAAGCCGAAGTAAATGCACCCATCACATTTTGGCTAATCCCTAATCCAGCATTAAAAGCAAAATAATATATCCCTAAGGCTTCAATTCCCAAAAAACGCCCAATTATTAAATAATCTATATTACCTCTGAGCTTAGCGAGCAACTCAACACCAAGTAAATCTTTGCTAAAATTAGCAATTTCTTGCCATTTGTTGAGGTTTAAAAATTTAGGCGGTCGCCAGGTATGATTCATGTAATTAATTACTATCCACACTGGTGTAGTTAGAACTGTAGACAAAACCACAGCCCACATACCAAAACCTAGTAAAGCCAAACCTATAGTTAGAATATTGCCAAAGATTGACTGCGTAACATTACATAATGCTGTAATCTTTAATCGGTTCTCTCGCTGAATCAGTGCCGACTGAACCATGAAAAACGGTAGCATTAAATAAACTAAGGCTAAGACGCAGATAGGTAGAATAACTTGATTATCTTGATAAAACCAAGCAATGGGAAAAGCTGCAATACATTGAACAACAAAAAGAGCGGCGCAGAGAATCCAATTAAGCCAATACGATGTGTTACATATAACTTTTAGTTCCTCTGCCGATGCCTGAATAATCTTAGCTCCGATACCATATCGAAGAGTAAAAACCGTCGTAAATTCATATGTCGTCAAAACGGCTGAGACAAGTCCATAATCGTGGGGAGTAAACATGCGAGCTAAAGTAAATGTTGTCCCCAATCGGAAAATACGATTTCCTAACTCCGCCCCCCCCAGCCAACCAACATTCCGAACAAATTGACCAGATAGTTGATGTTTTAGCTTATTAATTAACATGACTACTATATGAATTAAACATATTTTTTTGATAATTATTTGGCAAATTGTCCTTCAAATAGTCGTCGCCTCAGTGTGTATATCGGGATAAATATGAGTTTGTACTTCTCCTTTAAATGCCATACCCATTACCAACAAACCAGGCCAATAGAGATAAGATAAAATTTCTAAATTTTCTCCAAATGTATAGAGAAATAGAATTAATATCATGCTTAACCCAACTTTTGCAGTTTCACTATTTTGAGATTTAACCAACAAATCTCCAAAACTAAATAACATCGGTAAAGCTAAGGCTATAATTCCGAGAAAACCCTTAACAAAGAAAAGACCATACCAAGTATGATGAGAGCCAATAGGCATATATTCCACTAAATGAGGTCCTTGCTCGACAACGCCATGTCCCCATATAGGTGCTTCCTTCAACGAACGGTCTAGGGCAATTTTGGCTAAAGTGTTACGAACTCGTGAAGAGTCTGGTCTAGCGTCCGAAAATTTCTGCTGGAAAGTTTCATAACTGTTAAATATACTGCTTGTGATGAGACTCATGACAAAACTGCCAAACCCTAAACCAATTAAAACCATTGGTCGAGATAAGTTTGTTAACAATTTAGTCACTACAAAAACTACTATTATGGATAACAAAGCTAAACGGGAGGCAGAAATAACACACATGAAAATACTACCCATTATCCCCATCCAACGCCATTTTTTATTAGCTTCTTGCAATGCCATAAAAAAGTAAACATTCGCTATAAACCCTAAAGCTGGTGCCCAAGGAGTAAAAAGACGCCATCTGGGTAATGCATTGCTAGGGTCGATTTCGTAAAGTCTGAAGGCAAAAAACTCATCGCTTGGTCCACCGACAATTCTTAAGGGAGAAACATAAGGCATTTCTGGTAAGTGGAGGAAATAAGCCAAAATAAATATAGGCGAGAAAATTAATGTTTGAAAACAAACGACACAAGCAGCCCGCCAAAGTAACTGAGGTCTAATTTTTAACACTCCAACCAAAGGAAATATAGCTAATAAAGCCCAACCTTTAGCCCAGCCAATTGAAGATTTAATTACCAAGCTGGCATTCAAATCAAAGTTGTAATGTCCAATAACCAAGGCTAATTCCATAATTAGCATTCCCGCAATCCATACCCAAACCATCAAAGGAATTGTAATCTTTTCATGTATGGGTGTTGCCGGTGTTTGGTTCCATAGCTTTTTGCATAAATAAATAAATAATACCCAGCCTATAACTGACCCCACAATATATAGACCACCAATCAGGTAAAAACCATAAGTACCGATTATCGAATACCAAATTATGCGTTCCGGAAAGTTAATAGGTTTCATTGCAGGATAGTTATTAGCCTTACTTTTAGTGGAACTTGATATTGATAATTTTTAAAACTTATCTAAATCTGGTCTAAATAATGTAACCGCTCATATTTATGTTCGGATGTTCGGCTTAGTTGGAAGAACGAGTTTCGCGTTTTGATTCACCCTTGAAGTTTCTGTGCTTCATGCGCTCACGGAGCCACAGTAACAGCACACCAGTAGTTGATAAAAGCGAGCCAGCACCTGCACCTAGATAAACATATGCTTTTTTCGGCTCAATCGGACTACTAGATAAGCTAGGTTCTGCAAGAATTTGAGTAAGTGGATAAGAACCAAAGGAATTCGACTTGCCAAGATCGAGTCTAGTTAAAGTAGACGAAAAGACAGCTTCGGCAACTTGCATATCCCGTTTCAAGGCATCCAACTGAGACTCCTGCTGTACCATATTTTTAAGTCTACTCTCAAGCTCGGTTATCTGTTTATCCATACTTTGAGCTTGGGATGAGAGTCCCTTTTGATCTGCCTGAACTGTAACCAGTTGTTGAAAAAGAGTTTCCTTAGCAGCGCTAGAGTTAGTACCATTAAGGTTTATTTGCTTTAAGGTTTCCAGACTAACTGGTTGCCCTAATAAAGACTGACTTCGGGCTAGCAAAGCGACCCTCGCCGCATCTCGCTTGGCTTTTTCTCCAACTACTGTGGGATGGTTTGGTAAAAATTTGGCTTCTAAAATTACCATAGCAGCACTAGCATCACTATAGTTTTTTAAGTTTTGCTGAAATATTTGGTCTGTTTGCAGGGTAAAAGCATCTGTCGCTTGCCCAGCAGATAGTTTTAAATTAGTCGATAGTTCTTTGAGACGAGTCGTAGCCTGCTGCTGTTGAGCTACTATTTCCGCTCTTTGTCTGCGTAGCTGTTCAATATTGGTTGTCAAATTCTTAATTTGATCGTCAGAGTTCAAACCTGAACGCGCTTTGTAATCAGAAAGACGCCTCTTAGCGATTTGCAGTTTTATCTGCGAGGAAGTAAGACCTTTTTGGAATCCTACATCTCGTCGAATAGCTTCTTGAGTTCTCAGCTGATTAAGTCTTGCTTCCAGGGCTTCGTAAAAAGCTAATGATTTGTTTCTGGCTTCTTCCGGACTTCCACCTTTAAACTCAATCGTGAGAACGCTTGTATTTACTAGTACCTTAATTTGCGGTTTCCCAAACTGTCCTAATGACATATTGAGTTTAGCAGCCGCAGCCTCCAATACAGGTTGGCTTTCAGCAATAAATTTATAATTTTCTCTTGGGTCTTGAGAAGAACCAATAGCATACGGAGACGAATTTTCATAAGAAGCTTGACCAATGCCTGGTAAACTAACATTGGCATTTGATGCTGCTCCAGGCAGATTAATAGCCGAAGAACTGGTATAAATTGGTGGTGTAACCTTGAGATAAAATAAAGCTGAACCCCAAAAAGCTATATTAGTAGTTATACCTAAAAGTAAATAAACTGGCCAACGTCCTCGGTTTGCGATTGAGTTGCCTGACTTATCCGGATATCCAGATATTTCTATATAATTGGTCATTCATTAAAGAGCCTCTAGAGTTAGGAACTGGCAGCATTACAGAGCCTAGGCGAGATTATCCCATTGCCTGAATATAATTTCAGGTTTAAGCCTTGCCAACCTAAAACTTTATCTGCAAGCCTGAGTACATCTTCCTCTTGAAGCAGTGCTGGGAAATACTATCTGATGGCTACGATTGCGCTTAATACTGATAGCATCCTCTAGATCGATTAAATATATCCACCCGGCTATCCACCTGGATATAGTCTCCTTCATCTCCACCCCCAATTGGAGCGACATCCAGAAGAAACTCCTGATGTGCAACTGGAAGCACCCAATTTTGATGCTCCCACTGTAAACACCTCCGCGCTCCTCTGCGCCACCTCCGCGAACTCCGCGTTAAAAAATCACCCCACCGTAGACGAAGATTCCGTATTTACTATCTTGTCAGCCCTTTCCTGCAACACCACACTTACCAAATGCACAACCGCCAGCATGATCGCCGCGATCGCCAGCACATAACTATGTAAAGTAAAAAGGTGTTGAACCGTCATTGTATTAACTGCGCCACCACCCGTGATGATTTCCCGCAATAATGAACCAACCGCAGGGATGGATTCGATTGTTCCCAGTTCAATGCGGAACCGCCAGTAACCGACTTGTGACCAATCCAATAGCATAGCGGTCCAGCCAAGACCAATAGCTGTGAGGGTAAAAAATATCCCACTAATCCAGGCTGTGAGCCAATTTTGGTTAAATCTTTCGCCTAAAAACATTACCACAATCTGGATTAAAGAAACACCAATGACCATGTTTCCGGCAATATTATGCGATCGCTGAATTAGCCAACCGTTAGGAATCTCGTTAGCGATTGTTGCGAGCGAGTTATGAGCGCCGCCTGCTGTCGGTTCGTAGTAAAATGCTAAAAGTACTCCGGTGATTGCCGCAGTTAAGCTTAATGTGAGCACAACTACTGCCAGTATTGTCGCCAGCCGCCGCAGGATGAAACTGTATTGTGCTTCTTTCATGGCGTCCTACTTTTATTAAATTTATTAACAGTTATATATCTTAATATGTAGATTTATTTCGCGCTTGTCAACTAATGAGGCAGGGCGATCGCTAATAGTAACCATACTGCAATTAAAATACCGGCATAAAATTATAGGCAGCGACTACGAATAGTCACTGCCTCAGAGATAGTATTTACTATCTGTGTTTTTGCTTACGCAGGAATTAGAACTGTGTCAATGATGTGGATAACGCCATTATCAGTAGCAACATCTGGTGTTACAACTTTAGCATCATTGATTTTGACACCACTGGAAGCGTCAATTTTGACATCGGAGCCTTCAACTGTTTTAGCTGTTTTCAGCTTAACCACATCAGCCGCCATTACTTTGCCGGAGACGACGTGATATGTCAGGATTTTCTTGAGTTTAGGAATATCCTTAAGTAGTGCATCTACTGTACCAGCAGGTAGCTTAGCAAATGCTTCATCGGTAGGAGCGAAAACTGTGAATGGACCAGCACCTTTCAGGGTATCTACTAGACCAGCAGCTTTAACAGCAGCAACTAGGGTACCAAAAGTTCCAGCCTGAACGGCAGTATCAACAATATCAGCCACGTAAATCACCTTGTTTTTGTGCTCTCCCTGAGTATAAACTACATTTTAAGAAATATTACCTATTGTTAAATTTCTCCCAAAAATAGTCCGGAAGAAATAAGTAATTGCTGTCAGTTTTGATACAAAATATCGATATTTGATGTCAAGTGAGAAAAAAGCGATCAATATGTTTTGTAAACGCACGGAGATTATGAGCACAGGTGGTGATCGCTCTCGTCAACATTGGGATTATTCTTCATATAGTCATGCACCCACTGGCAACTGTACCCTAGTAAGCGATCAAGATCGAGATTTTCCGCCCAATTCCAGAGAATTACAGTCTTGTCATGGCTCGCCGAGGCGATCGTCTTCCCATCTGGGCTGAAAGCAATTCCCACAACCGCACTTTCATGACCTGCCAAGGTTTTCAGTAATGTGCCGTCTCTTTTCCAGAGTTTCACTGTACCGTCATCACTTGCCGAGGCGAGTATCTGACCGTTAGGGTTGAAAGCGACGGCGGTGATAACGTTCTTATGACCTGACAAAGTTTTCCAAGGTGTACCGTCACTCTTCCAAAGTTTCACGGTTCCGTCAGCACTTGCTGAGGCAATCATTTGACCGTCAGGGCTGAAAGCGACGGATGTGACATATTTTTTATGACCTGATAAAGTTTTCAAAGGTTTACCGTCACTCTGCCAAAGTTTCACTTTTCCGTCATCATTCGCCGAGGCGATCATCTGACCGTTAGGGCTGAAACTGACACCCCAAACTGGACCACCTCGCCGATCAAGAGTTTTCAGCAACTTCCCATCGCCGCTATTAAAGAGTTGCACCGTCCCATCAGCACCAGCCGTAACAATCATCACACTGTCAGGACTAAAACTCACACCCAAAACTTCAGACTGATTAGTTTCACCACTATGCCCATCGATAAATCTCTTCTGGGTGCCGTCTGAGTTCCGAATTTGGACACCCCTGTCCGCCGCAACTGTGGCAATCATCTGTCCGTTAGGGCTGAAAGCGACGGAGGTAATTGAACCGCCATGCCATTTCTCAGTTTTCCGCAATGTACTGTCTGAGTTCCAGAGTGTCAAAAAACCGTGTCCACTTGTGGTAGCAATTGTCTTTCCATCGGGGCTAAAAGCGACTGCGTAAACCTGATCATTATGTGACAGAGCTTTCAGCGAGCTTCCGCTTAGCTGCCAAAGTTTTACCGTCCCGTCATCGCTTGCCGAGGCAAGGGTCTTGTAATGATGACTGAAAGCGACTGCACGAACTACATCTTTATGCCCGCTCAAGGTTTGCACCAACGTGCCATCAATTTGCCAGAGTTTGACCGTATTGTCACTACTTGCCGAGGCAATTATCTGACTGTCGGGACTAAAATTGACACCCCATACCGCATCATTATGTCCTACAAGAGTTTTGTCGAACGTGCCGTCCATCTTCCAGAGTTTGACGGTTTTATCTACACCTCCCGTGACAAGCATCTTGCCATCAGGGCTGAAATTAATCGTGTTGACTGCTCCCTCATGACCTTCAAGCTTTTTATGCCAGGTGCCGTCGCTCTTCCATAATGTAGCACCATACCAACCCGATGCAGCAACCATTTGACCATCAGGACTGATTGCCACCGCCTGTTGTAAATACATATCTCCTTTCAGAGTTTTCCGCAAGCTGCCGTCCTCTAGATTCCAGATTTGCACTGTCCCGATTTTTTCTTGTTTTTCATTCTCTTCCGTACTGGCTGTAGCAAGTGTCTTTCCATCGCCGCTGAAAGCAAGTGCAGTTGTCTGACCGCGTCGCCCCACAAAGCTGCTAATCTGTCCACCAGCGAGACTCAAAAGTACAACACGATTCTCCGCAGCCAAGGCAACGATATTCTGAGTGGGATTGAATGCGACGGCTGAGATACCAACTCGCTTCGCACCGTCTTTTGTGTTAAATAGAAGAACCAAGCGACCTGTATAATCTAAGGCAACGATCTGACCATCAGCACTCGCAGCGACTACCGGGAAAGATTTCCGACCATTAGTCCTAGAAGTGAGTTGAAATTGTCGTCCATTATGTGACCAGGGGATCGACGAGCCATCTGGTTTCCAAAGTTGCACTGTCCCGTGGTTTAAACTCACTGTCGCAATCATTTGGTCATTAGGGCTGAAAGCGACTGCGGCAATAGAACTATTCACCTGTAAACGGTTATGTTCTTTGACTCCATAAAGCACCTTATGCAAAGTTCCTCTGACTTGATCCCCTAACTGATGGTCAGGTAAGATAGTTTGCCAGAATGACTGCTTAAGTAATTTCCCTGTCTGTAAACTTGCGATCGCCGCCTCTAATTCTTGATGAGAGAGCAAAAGTGAGTTTGAGGTTTCACTAAAAGCCTTAATTTGCTGTACTTCTGATATTCTCCATTGATATCCAGCAAAAATAGCGAATCCACTTAGAGCGATAACTCCTCCAGTCAAAGAGCCAATTAAGCGATGGCGGTTTTTGCGCTTTTTTTGCCAACTGCGCTGAACAAACTCGCTTTCTGCCAGATTTAACCAGTTGTTGTGTTGTGATTCAAATACATCTTTCTGTAATACACGTAAGTAGGGGTCAGTATGCCAAAGAAACTGTGGCTTTTGTTTGCTTTTCCACTCTTCAGCCGCAGGTGTTAAACGGCGCTGTAATCTTAAATTTTTCTCCTCTTTTACCCACTTCAGCAATCTTTGCCATCCCCGCACCAAAGCATCATGAGCCGGTTCCACATAGGGATTACCTTCAGCATCTTGTCCTTCCACCAGTAAGCGTGCTTTCGTAAAGCGCTTAATTACTGCTTTCACAAGAAGATTTTTAGGAGGCGGATATTCTAATTCCGATATCGGCACTTGTCTGCGTGTTAATTCACTTCCCTCAAGGACAAGCATCCGCAGCATCACATAGCGGATTATCTGGGTA
>JBBQRU010000040.1:0-36429 GCA_038214545.1 Cyanophyceae cyanobacterium
TAGTGATAATCCGGAGCATTGAGTAGTGTAACGTAGATTGATTTTGGTGATTGTCAAGCTAAGAGGAAAAAGTATGCCGCCATTGAAACCGACGATTTTGGTAACGGGAGGAGCTGGATATATTGGCTCTCATGCTGTACTAGCACTTAAGAGTGCTGGTTATGGTGTCATAATTCTCGATAATCTCGTGTATGGACATCGCGATTTAGTCGAAAAGATTTTACAGGTAGAACTTGTGATCGGGGATACCAGCGATCGCTCAATGCTCGATCAGCTATTTAAAACCCACGATATATCTGCAGTTATGCACTTCTCCGCGTATGCTTACGTGGGCGAGTCGGTGACAGACCCTGCAAAATATTACCGCAATAATGTCATCGGTACACTGACATTATTAGAAGCAATGTTAGCCGCAAATATTAAGAAATTGGTATTTTCTTCGACTTGCGCCACCTACGGGATGCCAGAATTCGTACCGATTACTGAAGATCATCCCCAAAACCCAATCAATCCCTACGGCGCTACCAAGCTAATGGTCGAGCGGATACTCACAGACTTTCATACAGCCTATGATTTCCAATCAGTGCGTTTCCGCTACTTCAATGCCGCTGGAGCCGACCCAAATGGCAACCTAGGAGAGGATCATCACCCAGAAACTCACTTGATTCCCTTGGTGCTGGATGCAGCATCAGGAAAGCGAGAGTCGATCTCGATTTTTGGCACCGATTACCCCACGCCTGACGGTACTTGCATTCGCGATTATATTCACGTTACTGATTTGGCTAGTGCCCACATTTTAGGGCTGGAATACCTGCTTTCTGGCGGCGAAAGCGAAGTTTTTAATCTCGGCAACGGTAGCGGCTTCTCTGTCAGAGAAGTTATTGAAACAGTCTCTCACGTTACAGGCAAGCAAATCAAATCTGTCGAATGCGATCGTCGTCCTGGCGATCCCTCCGTTCTCGTCGGTAGTAGCGATAAAGCTAAAAAAATCTTAGGCTGGGAATCAGAGTATCCAGGCATCGAAGATATTGTCGCCCATGCGTGGCAGTGGCATCAAAAGAGACACATGTAAAGGAGGGGGGAGGGGGGGAGGGGGGGAGTGGGGGAGTGGGGGAAATTTTTCTTTCAGAATTTATAATTCATAAATTCCCCCCCTGTCCCCCTCCTCCACTCTCCCCCTGTCCCCTTCCCCCACTCTTTCTCCTGCGCTGTAATCCAAAAAGCAAGCTGCCTATGACTGCAGCGGCTGCTAAAAAACTTACTAAGTAAAACGGGAGTGAATTTGATTTGCTCGCTTTTTCTTGTTGGCTTTCTACTACTTGATTGGGGCTGGGAGTAACCTCCACTTGGTTTGGGCTAGTCGTGGCAACGGGCGATCCTTGCGCTACAGTGACATCAAACTTCAAGTCAAAGGGGTGAAAACTTTCGCCATTTACTGGTTTGCCCGTTAGCTGCAACTGATAAGCGCCTGGTTGAGGAAATGTAATATCAGCACCAGGGATACTTTTATTTCGCTCTGCAGAAACTGGTTTTAAAGTTGGCTGTAACAGTGGTGGCGTACCAGGTGCATGAGGTGTCGCGTAAACAGCTAACTGGCAGTTACACTCTGATAAAGCGATCGCCTTACCGCCTTTGTGTGTTAAAGCAATCCAAGCTTGAGATGGAACACCAGCCAGAGGCGTATCATGAGGTTCTAGATGGAGCGTTCCACCTACATCTTCAGCCACTTTTACTTTATGGGCAGAAGCCGGATAAATACTGACTCCAATTGTAATTATTAAAGCAAGTATAGATAAGTGCCTCACATCCAGGTGGCTTAACTTAAACGGTATTAGTTGGGATGAGCTTAAGAATAAAGCTCTAGCCGGTTTAACGGGAGTTGATTGGTGGGACATAAAATTTTTTTAAAGATAAGATTGACCAAAACAAACGCGAGCGCACCAACAAGATCGCGATCGTCACAAATCCCAGAAGTAGACAGGCTACTTGATGCCACCAGGTAAATTGCGAAGATCCTAGATAATGAGAACCAATTAGAACCGCATGAATACTACTCAGGATTAACGCGGGAATACTCAATAAATGAATCTGTCGCCAGTATTTACCCAAAGACTTCTGTAACGAGTCAAAACTTGTGAGGGCTACAGGAGTCATCAACACTAAAGCTAAAAAACCTGCCCAGATACTCAACTGGAACTCTGGCACCATAAAGGCTAGAGCCGAAAAATTCCATTGCAGCGAATGTTCCAACATGTGAAAGGTGTGTGCTAAAGACAACACAAAAGCTCCCACACCTAAAGCCCGACGGTAATGTAAAGGCGACGCCCAGAATTGGCTAATCGGACGGGCGATTAATGCTCCCATCAAACACAGCAATGCCGCATGTCCGGTGTAATCAACCATCAAATCGCCAGTCCGCAGCAGCGTCAGCACACCAATCGTCAGCGTCACCCAACCTCCGAGGCGAAATAACTGACTGCGCTTGTCAGCACTTAAGACAGAAGCCGACACCCCCACACCTAACATTGTTGGTAGCGTCCCTAAACCAAAAGCCAACATGGTGGCTGCACCACCCCAGATATTGCCCGCTTCAGCGGCTTTGATTTGAGCAGCGTATAAAAAACCACAAGGAATAAAACCCCAAGTCATCCCAATCAACCCTGGTGTCCACCACCGCGAATGTGATGAAAGCTTGACCATTCCAGCACTCAGCCGATTGTGCCAACTACCTTGAAGCAGCGGGTGGAGGATGATCAGCCGTGGTAAAAAATCTGGTTTAATCTGTCTTAATCCAAACCAAATCAGCATCACCCCAGTTAATATAGTCATCCAGTAGCGTAAATTGCTGCCAACTCCCGCCATTTGTCCACTGGCAATTAACACCGAACCTAGCGCCCCAATCCCAGCGCCAACCAAGGTATAACTCAGCATCCTACCCAGATTCAGCAACAGATGAAAACGTAGAGACTCAATAGTTCGTTTCTGCTGCTTGTCGGATAGAGAAAATGCCACAGCGAGAGGACCACACATCCCAACGCAATGACCAAAACTACCCAAAAAGCCTAAAGCCATAATTAGTAGCAGGTCTAGCATAATAAAGGTGCCTCCGCAGCTACAGTTGGTAATTTTAAATTTATAGTCATGGGTATTTACTTAGAAATTTAGTCAGGTTTATTGCTCAAATTAGAATAATGGTTAATGATTTCCAGGCTCTGAATAAAAAGAGTGCAGCGTTGAACTGTAGATGAATTTGCTGCTGGTGTCAAAAGACAAGCCGTCATATTTGGTATTCGCGCTATGTTAGTGCCAGAAGCGAAGCAAGGTGCAAATGAAAAGATCGATTTGGCTAATAGTATTGGTGTTGGTAGCAATTATCGCGATCGCTAATGGTATGTACTCAGCGAAACCTGTAGCCAAAATCACTAATAGCCCAATCGCCAAGTTGCAACCACCGATCAAATCTCCGCAACTTGTCAGCGCCCCATCCGTATCACCACAGAAGTTACTCACACATATTCAGAAATTAAATTTTCAACGCTATACTCCTGAGGCGCGATCGCGGGCGCGAACATACATCACTAAATCTTTACAAAAGTTTGGCTGGACACCCCAACTACAATCCTTCACTGGGGGAATCAATATTATTGCCCAGCGTCCTGGTACTAATCCAGAATCAGGAACCATTTTAGTCGGCGCACATTATGACACTGTTGCGGTTTCACCTGGTGCTGATGATAATTCGACTGGTGTGGCTGTACTCCTAGAATTAGCCAGACTTATGGCTGACTATCCGACACCGCGCACCCTCCAACTAGCATTCTTCGACGAAGAGGAAGTGGGGTTGTTAGGTAGTCGGGCTTTTGTTACTCCGGAAACTCACTTGTCTTTACAGGGAGCGATCATCATGGATATGATCGGTTTTACTTGTCATACGACTGGATGCCAAAAATACCCTACAGGCTTAACTGTCAATCCACCCAGTAACAAAGGTGAATTTTTAGCAGCTGTGGTGGATTCAGAACACGCATCACTTTTAGATGCCTTTAAAATTTCCCAGTCGATACCACCTGTATTTACACTCCCAATTCCTTTCAAAGGAGTATTAACACCTGATAGTCTTCGCAGCGATCATGCGCCTTTTTGGTATGCAGGTATCGGTGCAGTTTTAGTTACAGATACCGCAAATTTACGTAATCCTCATTATCACCAGGCTACTGATATTCCGGTTACGCTTGAGCGCTCTTTTTTTACGGATTCTGCTCAAGTTGTAATTAATGCTACTACTGTATTGTTAAAAAGTAGCGATCGCGCTTGAGCGGGAAAATAAGAGATGTATGTAGATGAACTCGCCGCCTCACTAGATAGCAAAACTGGTCGGGATGTTGTCGGTATAATTCAGCGTCTTGCCAAAGAAAAAGGTTGCTCAGTTTTACTAGTCACCCACGACACCCGTATTTTAGATATTGCCGATCGCATAGTGCATATGGAAGATGGTCGGTTACAAACGCAGTCTAATTAATAATTACATCAAGAATATAAATAAGCACAGTGTCTTGATGGGAGACAGGGAAAATAGTAATTGTTGCTACAGAATTTCTCTAGCCAAACATACTATCAACATTATAATAAGGAAACTTTAAGCTAGATTCTGACTCTGTCAAAGCACTGAAAGATTTAGCGATCCCTCGTTTGATTGCCTCATTGCTTCTCCAGAGGAGCGCCTAGCTGAAGAGTGCATAACTAAACTTAGGCTAGAGTTCTATGGTTGAAAAAAAAAGCTGGCTTAGAGTTCGCGCAATTAAAATTTTTCTGGCTTTGGCTGTACTGAGTTTAATTTATATCCAGAAGACGGGGAAGATATTCTTAAACTTTTTGCACTTCATGATGGGGAAGTTCACCTCAGTGAAGAGAAGCTTTTTCAGTAGCAAAAATCAGACACAAACCAAGCTGAAGTCTTCAGTAATTAGTTCCCAATCGCCACGGGTTAACAAGTTATCTCGACTGTCCAATCGTTTACGTGACCGTGAGTGGAGGCGCTATATTTACCTTTTGTTAGTAGGAAAGGCTACAGCGATCGCTCTTCTGGTCTTAATCGGCATTCCGCTACTCTCACATTTTATTGGTTCTCCAGCTCTCGCCGCCGACCCAGTACTCAAGGGTAATGACATTGTTAACCCAATTAATACCCTCTGGACTTTACTGGCTGCGTTCTTAGTGTTCGCGATGCAGGTAGGATTTACGATGCTGGAGGCTGGCTTTTGTCGCTCCCGTGAAACTGTCAATGTCTTGATGGAGTGTATTGTTGACACTTGTCTTTGTGGATTATTATTCTATGCGATCGGTTTTGCCTTCATGTTCAGTCATGGTAATGGCTTTATTGGTCTGAACTGGTTTTTCTTACAAGGTGCGCCGGCGACTTATGAAGCTTCGGGCGTGTCATTTTTAGCCTTCTGGTTATTTCAGTTCGCCTTCGCAGACACTTGTTCAACAATTACTTCTGGTGCCATGATTGGGCGCACAGGATTTATTGGCGACCTGCTTTATAGTATTGGTGTTTCTGGGTTCATTTACCCAATTGTTGGACATTGGGCATGGGGACCAGACGGTTTTCTGGTGACAATGGGTAGCAAGGACAATTTCCTACCTTTTGTGGGAACTGGCTTCCATGACTTTGCTGGCTCTACAGTTGTGCATACCATTGGGGGATTTATTGCCTTAGCTGGAGCGATTATTCTCGGACCTCGTCTTGGTCGCGTATTCAAACGGGATGGTGGTGGTCCGATGTTACCTCATGACCTCGTCATTGCCGCTACAGGTGGTCTAATTTTGTGGTTTGGGTGGTACGGCTTCAACCCAGGCTCAACACTTTCCGCAATGGATTTTCAAGGGACTGGACGCGTTGCTGCCAACACAACCTTAGCAGCTTGTGCGGCAGGGTTATCGGCAATGTTCTATGCTTTTCCTAAAACTAAAAAGTGGGATTTGGGCTTTACAGTCAATGGCTTTTTAGCAGGTTTAGTAGCAATTACTTGCCCGTGCTACTGGGTTAGTCCTACAGGAAGCATTATCATCGGCGCAGTGGCGGGTGTGCTCGTCGTTGTGGGTGTTGAACTGCTGGAATGGCTACGGATTGACGACCCTATCGGCGCGGTTCCTGTCCACGGCTTTTGCGGGATTTGGGGAACGTTGTCACTCGGTCTATTTGCTACTGGCGAGTTTGGCGCATCTGGTCCCATCGCCCCAGATACCTCATCACTTATAAAAGGTCTGTTTTATGGTGGCGGGATGCAAGTGTTGACTGCACAATTTATTGGTAGTCTCATCATTACCCTCTCCACCTTTGCTTTGGGAATGGGATTGATGTATCTAGTGAATTTAACTGGGACACTACGGGTATCAAAAGAAGGCGAAATGGAAGGTTTGGATTTACACGAACACGGTATCCCCGCTTACCCGGAGTATGTGATTACTCAATCAGCTACACCTTCAGGAAGACCTACAGAATCCAGAGGAGACTGGTGACATCAAAGAGTTGAAATCAGCGCTTTGAGAAAGCTACACTCCTCAATCCATTCTCTTGGATTGGGGATGTTTTGTTTTTTGGGGTTTGGTAGAATTATTGTAGTACAGCGCGATGGCGATCGCTTCCTTAAAAACCATGCAAATCACACAACAGCGATATTATACTCCAGAAGAATATCTAGAACTAGAGGAAGCCGCTGACTACAAGAGTGAGTATATCGACGGACAAATCATACCTATGCCAGGCGGAACGACAAATCATAATCAGATAGCTGTCAATTTTGGCCTTGAGTTAGGTGTCGCCTTTAAGAGGCAGAATTATCGAGTATTTATAAGTGATCTTCGTTTGTGGATACCGGAAAAGCGAATTTACACATATCCAGATGTGATGGTAATAGCTGGTAAACCAGAGTATTTTAATAATCGCCAAGATATAGTTTTAAACCCACTGGTGATTATTGAGGTTTTGTCGAAATCTACTAAAGGTTACGATCGCCAAGATAAATTTGAGTTATACCGGACAATCCCCTCTTTCCAAGAATATCTGTTGATTGACCAAACCCAGATTCGAGTGGAGCAATTCTGCAAAACTGACAAGAAGCGATGGACACTATATGAGTATGACCAGGAAGATGAAGCGATCGCTCTAACTTCAGTACCTTTCCATATTTATCTAATAGATTTATACAACAAGGTAGAGTTTGAAATTGCTGAGACGGAAGGCGATTACGCTGATGATCAGGAACTGATTTAAACGGTAATTACTGTGATAATTCTAGTTTAAATTAGAATGAGCGCTCTCGTAAACATAAAAAATATTTAGGCGAAGCCAACTATGAGTAAAATAGAAGTTGACGTTCTTGAAGAAGTATTAATCTCTCTTAAAGAGACAGTTGCAACCATTCCCAATCAACTTCGTATTTTGGCAGCAGTAAAGCTATTTGAATTGGGTAAACTATCTTCAGGAAGAGCAGCTCAGTTGGCTGGAATGTCGCGGGTTCAATTCCTGCTATGCTTGGGACAGTATCAAGTTTCCGCTTTTTCTATGACTCCTGAAGAACTAGAGCGTGATGTCAACAACGCTTGAACTAACTGTAATCATTAATACTTCTCCTTTACTCTAGTTACATCAAATAGGTAATCTTGACCTTTCTCTTCTCTAAAAACCATGCAAATCACACAACAGCGATATTATACTCCAGAAGAATACCTAAAACTAGAGGAAGCCGCTGACTACAAGAGCGAGTATATAGACGGAAAAATTATTCCTATGCCAGGTGGAACAACAAATCATAATCGGATCGCACTCAACTTCAGTGCTGAGTTAAGTGTCGCCTTTAAGAGGCAGAGTTATGAAGTATTTATAAATGATGTTCGTTTATGGATACCGCAAAAGCGAATTTATACATATCCAGATGTGATGGTAATAGCCGGTAAAGTAGAATACTTTAGCAATCGCCAAGATATAATTTTAAACCCAGTAGTTATTATTGAGGTTTTGTCGAAATCTACTCAGGGTTACGATCGCCAAGATAAATTTGAGTTATACCGGACAATCCCCTCTTTCCAAGAATATTTGTTGATTGACCAAACTCGGATTCATGTGGAACAGTTTTCTAAAACTGAAAAAAAGCGATGGACGCTTTGTGAGTACGATCAGGAAGATGAAGCGATCGCTCTAACTTCAGTACCTTTTCAGATTTATCTAATAGATTTATACAACAAAGTAGAGTTTGAAAGTGCTGAACCAGAAGGAGATAATGCTAATCCTCAGGAACTGATTTGAAGCGTAATTACTGTGATAATTCTAGTTTAAATTAGAATTATCGCTTTCGTAAACATAAAAAATATCTAGGCAATGTGGTTGTGTAGTTTAAATCTACTATGATCGGAATGGTGCTATCTCACCCTACTTAAGCTGATGAACGTAGATCGCCTACAAGTTACTGAAAAGACCCTTCAACGCCCAGAATTACTCGCCCCAGCAGGTCACTGGGACTGTGCGAAAGCTGCTGTCGAAAATGGGGCTGATGCCATATATTTTGGGTTAGAGCGGTTTAATGCGCGGATGCGGGCACAAAACTTTACAGAAGTGGATTTGCCGGAATTAATGGCTTTCTTGCATCGGCGAGGTGTGAAGGGTTATGTCACTCTGAATACATTAATTTTTCCGCAAGAACTAGTAGAAGCGGAGCAGTATTTACGCACGATTATTGCGGCTGGGGTAGATGCAGCAATTGTGCAGGATGTGGGGATTTGCCGTTTGATTCGTCACCTGTCACCCGATTTTCCGATCCATGCTTCGACGCAAATGACGATTACTAGCGCGGCGGGGGTGGAATTTGCGGAGTCGCTAGGGTGTAATTTAGTTGTGTTGGCGCGTGAGTGTTCGTTGAAAGAAATAGAGAAAATTCAACATCAGTTGGCTGAGCGTTCTGCCTCATTACCCCTAGAAGTATTTGTACATGGTGCTTTGTGTGTTGCTTATTCGGGGCAATGTTTGACTAGCGAGGCTTTGGGTGGTCGTTCGGCTAATCGCGGTGAATGTGCTCAAGCTTGTCGGATGCCTTATGAGTTAATTGCTGATGAGGAAGTTGTCGATTTAGGCGATCGCAAGTATTTACTCAGTCCACAAGATTTAGCAGGATTAGAAATATTACCGGATTTGGTGAAGTCTGGTGTTAGTTCTCTGAAGATTGAAGGTCGGTTGAAGACACCAGAGTATGTGGCGAATGTGACTCGCGTTTACCGTGAAGCTTTGGATCGGGTGTTGGGATTGGTACCAGAAACAACGCCTTCGTCTGCGGATCGCTACAAATTGGAGATGGGATTTTCGCGCGGACTTTATACAGGTTGGTTTCGCGGAATTGATAATCAAGAACTGGTTCATGCTCGCTTTGGTAAAAAACGTGGCGTCTATTTAGGCGAAGTGACGCGGATTCGCAACGAACAGGTGACAGTACGGCTAGAAGCGCCGGTGAAGCCAGGAGATGGGGTGGTGTTTGATAGCGGTCATCCCGAAACGCCAGAAGAAGGTGGTCGGATTTATACGGTGGAACCGCGTGGAGAAGAGACTGTACTCGGTTTTGGTTGGAACCATCTCAATTTGCGCTTGTTACATGTAGGCGATCGCGTGTGGAAGACTAGCGATCCAGAATTAGATCGACAATTACGTCAGAGTTATGCGGGCGAAAATCCCCAATATCAACGTCCGGTAAATATTGAGGTTTATGGTGAAGTCGATCTCCCACTAGTTGCGATCGCTCGTGATGAATTAGGCAATATTATCCATGTAGAATCTTCAATCTTACTTGTGCCAGCGCACACTAAACCTTTAACCACAGAACGTTTACAAGAACAGTTAGGTCGTCTAGGTAACACCCCCTTCTGCTTGGGGTCGCTGTCTAATCACCTCAACGGCGCGGTCATGTTACCCGTAAGCGAGTTAAACCGAATGCGACGGGATATAGTTGTGCAGTTGGAGGTCAGGCGATCGCAACCCAAACAATGGCAATTAAATAGTAATATTTCTTTACAAACCCTTTTACCTTCCCCCACTCCTCCTCTCCCCCACTCCCCCACTCTCATCGTCTTAGTACGCAATTTAAAGCAACTGCAAGCTGCACTCGAATCGGGGATTGAGACACTTTACTGTGAATTTGCCGATCCGTTGGCTTATCGGGAAGCGGTGAAGATGGTGCGTCAAACGCCAAGTACTATTTGGGTCGCACCACCGCGAATTACTAAACCAGGAGAAAACTGGATTCTCAAACAAGTGCGTTCTTGTGAGGCTGATGGTTATCTGGTGCGGAATTACGACCATCTTCAGTATTTTGGTCAAGACCGCTGTATTGGAGATTTTTCGTTAAATGTGGCTAACGCTTTAACAGCAGATTATTTTCAGCAATTTGGGTTAGAACGGCTGACGGCATCTTACGATTTAAATATTACTCAATTACAAGACTTGCTTACTAGTTGTCCACCGCAGTGGTTTGAGATGACAATTCATCAGCATATGCCAATGTTTCATATGGAGCATTGCGTGTTTTGCGCTTTTTTATCTGAAGGCACAGACTATACCAATTGTGGCAGACCTTGCGAGCAACATGAAGTGAAATTGCGCGATCGCGTTGGTACTGAACATGTCCTTGTTGCTGATGTCGGTTGTCGGAACACTGTATTTAATGGCACTGCCCAAACAGGTGCAGAATATGTTCAGCGTTTGCTCGACTTAGGAGGGCGTTATTTTCGACTGGAATTTGTCAATGAGACGCCGGAACAAGTGAGTCAAACGATACATTATTATCGCCAACTGTTGCAAGGAGAGATTTCTGGTGCTCAACTTTGGCGAGAATTACAGTTACAACGGCAACTTGGTGTGACGCGTGGACCAATGGGAACTGCTAAGAGGGTTTGATATGTCTTGGATTTGCCGAGGGTTAGCATTTCAGTTTCTCAAACTCCTGATTTGGTTGGAGTTTCCTGGGGTACAGCACATAACTACGAAAAAATTGGCTCAGTGGTTGGAATCGTCGCGACCACAACCTTTGATTTTAGATGCCCGTGGTGTGGAAGAGTATGCTGTTAGTCATCTACAGTCGGCGCAGCGGATCGATCCGGTTACGCCTGATTTGTCGGTAATTTCAACAGTTCCTTTGGAGATGCCGATTGTTGTTTATTGTTCGATTGGCTATCGCAGCGCTAAGGTTGCTCAGTTGCTTCAGGGGTTGGGGAGGAAGAATGTTTTTAATTTGCAGGGGAGTATTTTTCAGTGGGTAAATGAGGGGCGTCCTGTTTTTCAGGGGGAGGGTTTGACTGTGGGGGTGCATCCTTATGATGCTAAGTGGGGGAGTTTGTTGAGGGAAACGCGCAGGGGCGCGGAGGTGGCGCGGAGGAGCGCGGAGGGGTGATGAGGGTTTCGGTTGTGGTGCCTACTTTGAATGAGGCGGGGAGCTTGGGGCGGATTTTGGGGCAATTGGTGAGGTTGGAACCTTTAGCTCATGAGGTGATTGTTGTTGATGGTGGTAGTGAGGATGATACGGTGGCGATCGCTCTGGCGTGTGGGGTACAAATTATTTTGAGTGAGGGGTGTGGGCGATCGCTACAGATGAATGTTGGTGCTAGGGTGGCTACGGGGGATATTCTCTGTTTTGTGCATGGGGATACTTTGGTACCTGATGATTTGGTGGCGGTGGTTAGGCACACTTTGGCTGATTCTCGGGTGGCTGGGGGTGGGTTTATTTCGCTGATGTGTGGCGATTTGACTACGCGTTGGGGGATTTCTTTACATAATTATCTTAAAACTTATTATGCGCCGCTGCTGTTTAAGCCTTGGCGCTTTTTTCAAGGGTTGCGTCTTTTGTTTGGGGATCAGGTGATTTTTTGTCGGCGGTGTGATTTTTGGGAGTGTGGTGGTTTTGATCAGGCGCTACCCATTATGGAAGATGGCGATTTGTGTTTGAGGCTGGGTCGCTTGGGGCGGATTCGCTTGGTTAATCGGATTGTCCAAAGTTCGGATCGGCGAGTGGCGCGTTGGGGTGTATGGAAGGCTACGGCAATTTATCTTTATGTCGGTATTTTGTGGGGTGTTGGTGTGGATGCAAATTACTTGCGGCGATTTTATGAGGATGTGCGTTGATTGTCGGAACTCTGATTGCTCATGGTCGTCTAAGGTCGCATGTCAAGTTTTGTTAGGTAAGATTGGTGTCTAATGGACTTGATGTTATTCCTGTGTAATGTTACGAAAGTATACGAGTGGTTTGGGAACCTCATTTATGCGATCGCTAATTTTTGTATTAAGTATCAGCCTGACTATTATTTTGCCAACTCGGCTAATGGCTGCACAGCCTTCGACAGCGCCTATTGATATGTCTTTGTTGGAACCTGAGGCGATTGTTCCCGCAAATGTCATTACTGCTGACACGGTTTCTCAAGATAATCAAGGCAATTTAACCGTTCCGAGTTTATGGTGGGCAAAACAAGAGTCTGCGAATAAATTACTAGATAACTGGTTGGCTTATCAGAATTCGGGTACAGAACATGCACGAGTTGACTTGGTTGTCAATCAGCAAGTCTGGACATTGTTGGATTATGTTGAGCGTTATGATTTTGTGAATCGTTTAGGCACTGTGGCAAGACAATCAGGTTATAACGTCAGAGTTTTTGATTATGACAAAAACCGCTTGGCTAGTTATACTTGTGATTTCCAGCAACAAGCGTCATGCAGTATCCGGATGGATGGCAAAAATCGCGGCGTTATGCGGCGAATTCCGGTGCAACAAGATTAGAGAGATTTAAATAAAGATTCATATTGCTGTGTTGCTGCGGTCGGTAAAGGTAGCAAAAATTCGCTTTTTGCAAATACTTCGGCATGATTGGCTAATAATCTTAATTGGTCGGGATAATCTGCGGCTGTGAGTTTGATATCTATTGGCGAATTACTTTTAGTTAAAACCGAAATTTCTTTCGCAATTTCTGGTCGCCAGCAAAAATCAATCCATTGTTGAGATAAAGTTTTGGATACTTGACTCACAGGGTTTACCCACATATCAGCCCACAAGGCTGTACCTGATTTGGGAATGACGGCTGTTAGGTAGGGGTAGCGTCCGAGTATCGGCAAAATATCGTTTGACCAGCCGACTGCTACCCAAGTATCGCCGATTACCAAGGGTTCCAAGTAGTTAGTGCTGCTATAAAATTTTACTTTTTGATTTAGTAGACGTAATTCCGAGACTAAATTTGGAATATCTAGATTTTCAGTGTTGTAAGATTTTCCCAACTTTTTTAAGGTTAAGCCAATAACTTCTCGCGGTTCGGCGATTAAAGACAGACGAGAGTCTAATTTTGGATGCCACAAGTCACTCCAGTCACTAGGTTGCCAACCTAAATCACGAAATTTGTCCCGATTGTAGACGATCATCGTACTACCCCAACGGTAAGGTGCTGCCCACACTTTTCCTGATTTATCTAATAGACCTTGGTCGTTGCGTGTGACCAATTCTTGCCATCGAGGAGGTAAATTTGACCAGGAACTCAGTTTACCAGAGTCTAATGGCTGAATCAGTTTCTGGGCAATGGCAGTTTGTAGCCAATAATCTCCGAGTGTCGCTACTTCAGTCGCCGTTGCTGGTGGCGATTTGATGAAGGGTAAAGGAATGCGCGGTAAACTCCATTGCTGGTTTTTTGGTGGTGTTTTTTGCTGCCAAGTTTGTAATAGTTTGTAGATATCTAGTAACTGGGCAACTGGCGCGAAATCTAAATTTACTGTTTGGTGTATTTTGTGAAATTGGTCAACTATCTGATTCGGAATCGAACCTTTTAGTATGGTGCCACTCAGGGCAGGCTGGTTATTGCCACATCCTGTTAGTAGTTGTGATGCCAGCGTCGCTGTGCCAAATAAGAAAGTCCGTCGATCCATAAATTTAGTTTATTAGGTATTTACATTTATTTTAAGTTACTGATTGTCGTATCGCTTGATGGATCGGAAATTAAGTAATTGTTAAATCATTCATAAGTAAATCTAAATTTATCAAAATATTGCTTAACATCAGGAAAATATAATAGTCAGATGAAGGTATCAAATGGAGTCATTGGAAAAGCAGGACATCACTTTGAGTCACAAAGTGGATGCCCTCTACCAGGCGATTGAACAACTCGATCGCAAAGTTTCAGCCGCTTTGTCAGACAGAGTAGATCCAACATCGGAAACAACAGAACGTATTGGGCAGGGACGTTACCTGATTCCTAGTCAGCTTAGCTTCTCCTCGCGGATGGAGCATAAAGATATTTTGCCAGATGGTAATTATTTTGATGCCAATCCGCAAACTGGCGAAAAGCTCATGACACCAGAAATTCAAATCCAAAGACTAACGGCACAGCTAACAGCAGCCTACAATCGGATTGCCACTTTGGAAGAACAATTGTTACGCTACAGAGACCACTAAATTTTCTGGCATTTTTCCCAGCGAGCAACTAAAGCTTCAATTGCGCTGAGAAGTTCTGGAGGAGTAACTTGGGTGAGATGGGCGGCGATTGCACAACCCCCAGCACCCATGCCTTCTTTCACATACCCCTGTTCATAAGCTTGGAGTTGTGGGTAACGAGAGTTAGCAAAACTTAAGGTCGTCGCCAGCATTGGGACACCTACTAATTCAGCTAATTCTACCGTGTTTCCCGTAGCATCTTCGGCAACCCAACGAGTCGTTCCCACGACAACTTGTTCTGATTTCCAGGTGAATGTGAAGGCGTTAGCGATCGCTTTCGTCAGTGCATACACTGCTAACATTTGTGTACCACCAGCTAGCATGACGCCACAATTGCGACTAGCAGCGATCGTCATCCCAGCGACGAAGATTTGCATCGGATCGCCAAGGGCGGCGACGATTTCTAGGGGAGAGAGGGAGTGGGGGATATTTTTGATCCCGGCTTGGACTACTGCCCATTTTTGCTCATGATTACAAACTGGGTGACTGCTGTTGACTTTGTCCTTGGCGGGAATGCCTAAAGCTGTTAAAACGGCGAGGGCGGTGGTTGTACCGCCGACTACGCATTCACCAATCACTAAATAGCCTTGGGGTAGAAGTTGGGCGAGTTTTTCACCCCAAAGTAGTCCTTGCGCTAGTAAGTGCTTGACTGTTTCATTTGACATCGCCTGACCTTGAGAGAGACATTTCGCTGGCGTACCGCCCAAGTCAATTACGGGGACTGAGGGTGGCTGAGGTAATCCGGCGTTGAATAAATAAACGGGTATTGAGAGGGCTTCGACTACAGCCCGAGAAATCAGTACAGGTGACGCACCCGCTTGGAGAGGTGGTAAAGGATATTTAGGTTGGGAGTTGGGGCCAGAGTGCAAAAATTCCGCATCCGCGATCGCTGTATATTGGCGATCGCTTGGTGTTTTTCCCGCTGCAGAAATACCGGGGATCATCCCAGTTTCGGTGAATCCTAATACACAGGCAAATATAGTCGCACAGCCGCGATAGTTCGCCAGCCATTGGTTTCCCTGTTCAATTTGGGTATAAATGCGAATCATTACGACCCTTCGTAGTCCAACAAAACTTGTACCCAGTTTGGTGGTCGGGGAATAGGATTGCCTAGACGGTCTAAAAGTAGCCACGCTGCTATGTGGACAACAAATAGATAAATAAAATTATTGATGATAATTAAGGCGATCGCTAGGACTTGAATCACAAACACACTTGGTTGAATCAATAAGCCGACCTTAAGAAACAGCCATTCTAAGATGTCGGCTACTTGGTTAATAATATAAACCCATAAATCTTCACCAGATAGCACCGACAACAGCCAGAGGCGAAAAAATACGCCAATAGTCCCTAACAAAGTACCTAAAGTGATCGAAACTAGCCAGGATGTACGGCGATACCAGGTTGCGCCCAGCAGCACCCCCATAAAGGCAAAAGGCATGACAAACAATACAGCGCGACTAGGACCCATCAAGACTGTCAGTAGCAACCCACAGACTACAGCCGCCATCCACGCAGCGCGGTTTCCCCAGCGCAAATAGACTAAGGCGATGGGGGTGGGAAAAACAATTTTGAGAACTGGTCCTAAAGGAAAATAGAAATTAATGAACCAAATCAAGCTAGCAGCACTAGCGAGAAAAGCTGTTTCTACTAGCCTTAGAGGTGCATCAGCCTTGATTTGAGGCGGAACTAGATTGTCCGATGATGGCGCGGATTCAGATTCATTCACAGAGTAAGGGGTGTTGGGTGTGGGGTGTTGGGTGTTGGGGGAATCTTGTGTCTCATTTTAAACTCCCTGTAGGAGCGTTGTGTAGTTTCCTACACCCCACAGCCTACACCCTACACCCGAGTTTTTTAGACAATCAGTTGTTCTAAGGCTGGCAGATTCGGGATACAAAGGACGTCTTGGTGGCGGAGAATTAATCCTTTTTTCTCTAATTTTGTCAGTACCCGTGTGACTGTTTCTCGCGCAAGTCCACTCAAACTACTTAATTCCCGGTGCGGTAAATTCGGAATTTCGGTACCGGCTTCTGCTTTGATTCCTTGTCCTTCAGCTAAAAATAGCAAAGTGTCTGCTACCCGCGATTGACTATCAGATTCCCGCAAACGTAGTCGGCGATTGACTTGACGCAAGCGCCGCGCCATAAGTTGAGACAAGCGGACGCCTGCCATTGGTTCTGTTTGCAATAGCTTCACAAAATCTTGAGAAGGCATATTGCCAATGATAGTACTGGTCAAAGTAATTACATCAGTTGAGCGCGGCACTTCATCTAGCGCTGCCATTTCGCCAAATAATTCTCCTTTACCAAGAATATTTAGCGTTACTTCTTTACCTTCTAAATTGTAAGTCCGAATTTTTACCCAACCGTCCAAAATAAAGTAGACAGAACCACCCCAGTCATTTTCCAGCAGCAGCACTTGATTGGCTGGATGACTGCGGGTGACGAGATGGGTCATGGCTTTTTCCACAGCCGACTCTGGCAACCCCTGAAAGAAGGGAGCCGAATAAATCAATGGATTGACTGGAGCGCGAAAGCTGTATCGATCTTCCATTACGCCATCTTGTCACTAACACTTCATACACTATAAACAACTGACAGCCCAATGAGAGAAGTCAGCTAACGGTATCAAAGCACAAAGGCTATCAACTCGCAAATTATAGATGTTACATTAAAGAGCGATTATTGAATATTTTTCCTTCTTCATTGTTGCAATCTGAGTTGTAGATGTTATAAAAGTTATTAAATTCATGTTTTGTTGACAATAAACGCTTTTTGAGGTATAGAATCTAAGCATACTGATAGCGAATTAGTCAAATAAACTATTTAACTTACGAGAGTGTGATAAATTTGGCATGGTAGTAATCAAGTTTAATTGTCATGTTTGTTAAAAGCATGAATTGTCTACTGCCAAGAGTCAAAACACAATCATCGAACCACAGATTGCTTTTTTAGCAGTTGTAAAGTAATTTCGACAATGCACAGATAAGCGCCAAGAGCGGAATAAGAACGTGACTTCTCACAAAACTCAAATTTCCGAATTGCTCGCAGACATTGACAGTTTGCTGACCCCAAAGAGAAACCGTTTACCCTGGGGTATTTTTACTCAAGAAAAAGAACCACAACAGATTTTAGAGAAAATTCGTGATTTTCTGGCGAGCCTCCAAAATGAAGACTCGGTCTTAAATTTGTCAGCCAAGGAACGGTTACTTTTGCTTCCAAGTGCTGACACTGTTGGGAATAGTGAGCCAGACAGTCAATTGACACAATTATTGCAACCGTTGCGAGCCGATCTCGAAGCAATTCGGCAACAGCGACAAGATTTGATGGAAGAAATTAGACAGTTAGAACAAAGACGCCTGCACGATTTCTCCTTAGTTCAACAACAAGCGAATCAGCAGCAAGTGATTGCGGAATTCTCTCATGTGCTGATGAGTCGTCTCCAAGAAATTTTATCTCCGCAATTATTCCCCACGGCAATAAATGCAACGCGCCAAGGATTGTTAGAATCAGCTGAAGTGCAAAACGACGACCATCCCACGACGGCTGAATCAACTCAATTCTACTCAGAATCACTGGAGCAGACACAAAAGTTACAGTTGTTACAAAGTCAACTAGATCGGCGCGTGCTGGATCTTGACACAACGGTCAATGTGGTTTTTCAATCACTCCACAGTAATATTCAAAGTTATCAAGAATCTTTATCTCAAGCGCTCTTGAGAATGTACGGTAAATCTTTAGAAGGCGAGGAACTGTTTGACGCTTTAGTTAGCAATATTAAACAGCAGCTGCAACGTACACCCCCGTCAACTACGTTGAGCGTCACTCAGGACTTGGATCTACCAAACCTAGACGATAATAGCACTACATTAGATTTAGATTTGGTACTGGAATCATTGGATACAGATTGGCAGTCCAGCCCAACGGTTGGTGAAGTGACTGTTACAGACCCCCCGGAAAACCGCGATGAGGTGGACGATCTTTACCAAAGTTTATTTGGAACTAATATAACCACACCCCCATTAGTCAACCAGTCAACACCTAAGAGTGAAAATTTCGCTCAACCAGTAGCACCAGTCCAGCCAACGGCTACGAGTGATAGTATCGCTCAAGCTTCCCCAGTCAAACCAACACCTGCGAGTGATCATGTCCTCCCAGTAGCAAACCAACCCACGCCTGCGAGTGATAAAGTCCTTCCAGCAGCAAACCAACCCACGCCTGCGAGTGATAATGTCCTCTCAGCAGCAGCAAACCAACCCACGCCTGTGAGTGATGATATCCGCCAACAGGTAGCAGACCAGCCAACGCCTGCGAGTGATCATGTCCGTCAAGTAAAAGTAACTCCCTCCGACAAGCTACCTGTGGCTGAGCGGACTACGCCCTTAGAAGAAGATACGATCGCACTGCTGACGGATTTACGTGTCGATTACAGTCAAAAACCTAAAATAATTCAGAACGACGTAGTCGCAACACCTCAAGTTGCTCCGCCAAAGACCTATATTCCCGCCTCCCCAAAGGAAAATTTATTGAGTCCAAATCAGCCGGAAGTGGCTCCTATTTCCGAGATTTTTGTTAACGACCAGACTTTACATCAGTTAGATGAAGATTTAGCAAATTTAGAGACCCAAATACCATCACCTTCTGTAAATATACTGAAAAGTACCGAGGTCGTCACTCCCGTAAAAACACCAGAGATCTCACTCCCTGTAGAAACACCACCAGTACCCACGGCACAAGACGCAGCACCATCGACACCTTCTCCAATCTGGTATCTGGGAATTGATTTCGGGACGACAGGGATTTCCGCTGCACTGTTAAACCGCTCAACTAGTCAACTGTTTCCGTTATATTGGTCGGCGACCGACATCAAGGAACGCTCCTTTCGCTTGCCATCTGTAGCTTACCTGCCTCATGACTCATCATCCATCGCCGCCGAAACTACAACATCGTCAACGCAATTAAAGCCTTATTTACAAGTTGGTATTCCTTATCAAAGTGTGAAAAGCGGTAAATGGGAACCTGTATTGCAATTAAGTGAGTCTTTGCTAGTACCGTTAATTTGGGTGCGGCGATCGCTCGCTAAATTACTGTCAACCCTGAATGCAGCTGCGACTCATCCGAATACGGGTTTAACTGCAGGTGCTGATGACCTGAAGAATGAAACTTTCACCCAGGCAATTACTCATCTTGTGGGTGTGATTGTCACCTGTCCCAATTACTGGTCGGAACAATATCGCTTTAATGTCACCGAAGCAGTACTAGCGAGCAAAATAGTATCGCGAGTAGAGCAAGTATTTTTTGTCGAGGAAGCGATCGCAGCAGTACTTTCACAACTTCCCGGAATTGATGGTGTTGAGGTAAAACTACCACCCCTAGCCATAACTCATTCCCAGACAGATTTCCCAGGTGCAACTCTGGCGCTCAATATTGGTGCCACAGCGACAGAGATGACACTAGTGGAAATACCTAGGAATATCCAGAATTTACGCCATAGTGATTTTCTGCTGCATAGTTTTGCCTACGCTGGCAATGCTCTCGATCAAGATATTATTTGTCAGTTACTCTACCCACCACGATGGCGTCAACCTCGTAACACTCCAGCGGACGGTAATAAGAGCGAACATTGTCATTGGCAACCAACTATTCCCGGTTTAGATTCAATGCGCTGGGGGAGTTTAGAGTTAGAGCAGTTGGAATTGCCCCGCCCAGGAGAACCAGATTTAGAGGCGCGGATTCGGCTACAGCAGCGTTTAGATAGTTCTGTGTTAGGACAAGCGTTAATTGATGCAGCGATCGCCCTAAAGTTTATTTTGCAACATCAAGATACTTTTTCTCTAGCATTAGCCGATTGTCGGTGGGTCTTACAGCGGCGAGATTTAGAAAGCTTGGTATTCGCGCCTTTTGTCCAGCGTCTGAATCGCGAACTTAATCGGTTACTGGTGGCTAAAGGTATCCCAACTGCGGCAATTGCCCAAGTTATTTGTACTGGTGGTACGGTTGGCTTGAGTCATCATACTAATGGTGTGGGGAGTGCGATCGCTCGTTGGTTACGCCAAAAACTACCTAGTGCGACAATTATTCAAGATATCTACCGCACTGAAAATGGGACTCCAACCTGTAGTCGGGTTGCTTGCGGTTTGGCTATGTTACCTCTACATCCCTTGGTTTTAGATACGACCAGGCATCAGTATACTGACTATTTTTTAGTCATGGAATTGCTGCGGATTTTACCCGATCGCCCTTTCTCTTTTGGCGACATTGTCAAATTACTCGAAGGTCATGGCATTAATACTGCGAGTTGTGAATCCCGCATCGTCGCTTTTTTGGAAAATCAGCTACCACCGGGATTAATTCCTAACAGTATTGAAAAGCACTGGTTAACTCCCGCATCTCTCGCTGGCGACTACCGTTCCTTAGCGGTTGCTCCTTTGTTTGAAAAACAGGCAAACTCAATTTATCGTCCAAATGTGCCACAGTTGCAGTGCCTACGTTCCTATCTAGAGGCGATGACAGCAGGGGCGCAACAATCGCTTTTAGAACCAAATAGCGCCAATTTGATGATATCAATGCTTGAAGTTAGCGCTAATGTTTAGTAGTTAGGAACAATTACATCTTGGTGTACGTCTGCTTTCCTTAAGTAAGAATACTGATTGTTTACTTGCGGCGCTTAAGGAGAGTTTGATGTCATCAGTTAAATTACACAAATAAGCTGAAGTCGCCGGAGACAATACTAAAACTTAAACAAAAACCTCTTGAATTCAAAGATTAGATGAATCTGAGTACTCTTCCTTTCCCTTTAGTTCAGTTTTACTTATAGTCA
Source organism: Cyanophyceae cyanobacterium (assembly GCA_038214545.1). GTDB lineage: Bacteria > Cyanobacteriota > Cyanobacteriia > Cyanobacteriales > Nostocaceae > JBBQRU01. Next base: position 21,324 of record JBBQRU010000040.1, read on the forward strand.
TATTTAAAACAACACAGTTAAGTGAAAACCGAAGGTGAATCGTGCGCTCTCATACCCCTGAATTCTTAAACTCGATCGAGGATAACCACCAAACCAGTTATTCTCAGGTATATCTCCAAAATAGTGATTCTCATCCTTCTGTTAAAAGCGTTACCAAAAAATTAATTGATATTTTGGGAGCGATTGTGGGATTAGCGATCACGGTAATTGTGGCAATCCCAGTAGCAATAATTACTTTTACTGACGATCCAGGTCCGATTCTCTACAGCCAAATTCGCTGTGGTCTGAATGGACAAACCTTCCGGATTTGGAAGTTCCGTTCAATGGTTGTCAATGCCGAACAACTCAAACATCTGGTAAAAAACGAAGCTAGCGGTCACATCTTTAAATCTACCGAAGATCCACGGATCACTCGTGTCGGTAAGTTTCTCCGACGCACCAGCTTAGATGAATTACCTCAGTTTTGGAATGTACTCAAAGGTGAAATGAGTTTGGTGGGTACTCGTCCGCCAACAGTAGATGAAGTCATGCAATACGAAGCCAGACATTGGCAAAGATTGCAAGTTAAACCGGGTATTACCGGCGAATGGCAGGCAAATGGTCGTTCTAGTGTCAAAGATTTTGAAACGATTGTGGCGATGGATATTGATTATCAGCGCAAGTGGTCGATTGCCTACGATTTTAGTCTCATTCTCAAAACTATCTCGGTTGTACTGAAAACCAAAGGAGCATATTAGCCTTTAACTCCACTACTGACTTCTGTAGGCACTATATAACGCTGTACGAATAAAAATAATAGTAATACTGGGGCGATGGAAATTAGAGAACCCGCCGCTACCAAGCGCCAATCGAGAGAAAATGTCCCCGCCAAAGTCGCCACTCCTAAAGGTAAGGTGTAGAGTTCCGGTCGGTCGAGGATAATTAATGGCCAGAGAAAGTCACTCCAAGAACCAATAAACACAAAAATTGCCAGGGTGACAAGTGCAGGTCGAATTGCGGGGATCATAATGTGCCACCATAAGCCTAATTCGGATGTGCCATCGATCCGCGCTGCTTCTTCCATTTCTTTGGGAACCAGCGCAAACGCTTGGCGCAAGAGAAAAATCCCAAACGCTGAGGCTAGGCTGGGAAAAATCAGTCCTAAATAACTATTTTTTAAACCTAATTGCACTGTCAAAATATACAGGGGAATCATCACAATTTGGAAGGGAATCATGATTGTGGTGACAATGGCAATAAAAATCTCGTTTTTCCCGCGAAATTCTAGCCTAGCTAATGGGTAAGCAGCTAAAGCGCAAAATAAGACATTCAAGCCGACGGTGAGCACAGCAACCAATGTACTGTTAAAGAGGTACTGACCAAAGGGGTTGCTCTGCCATACCGCGATGAAGTTGTCAAAAGTCGGTTGACTAGGTAATAACTGCGGTGGCGATTGAAAAATATTTTCTGTGGGTGATTTTAAAGCTGTACTGATGAGCCACAGTAGTGGAAACAGCATGACTAAAGCGATCGCACTCAGTACTGTGTAAAAAGCTAAATTTTGCCAGCGCGAGGATGAATTAATCATTTTCCAATTCGCAATTCGCAATTCGCAATTCGCAATTCGCAATTCGCAATTAAGTACCCGACGCATAAATGCGGGGGCTTGAAGACTGATACTGGGTGTTAAATCTATTTTCAACATTAAAATTAGGGTCGGGTTGGTTTTAATCCGGTTTCTGTACAAACACTTAGTAATGGTCGATCCCACTCTTCTGTTGGGAGTTGTGGCAAATAGGCGAAGTCAAATACAATTCCGATTGTTGGCTTTGACTTCCATACGGGTAAGCTCAACAGGCGATCGTAATATCCGCCACCGTAACCTAAGCGATATCCTTGATGTTCACAAGCTAACGCCGGTACGAGAATTAAATCTACTTCCGCTGCTGTTAATTTGGGAGCATCAGGATGAGGCTCTAGGATACCATAAGCTCCTGTTTGCAACTCGTCTCCTGGTTTACAGACATGCCAATCTAAAGCATTTCCGATACAGCGCGGAAATCCCCAACGGTAATGAGTATTTGTGAATAAAGGACTCAAATCTGGTTCTTGGCGAAAGCTGAAATAAGCAAGAATCGTTTTGGCTTTGGTAAATAAAGCTGAAGTTAACAGGTGGCTACACAAGCGATCGCTTTTGTCTCGCCACTCTGTGATGGTTAGCGATCGCCTAGTTTGGAGTAGCGATCGGCGTAATTCTACTTTTTGTTGATAAATATTAATAACTAAGGGTATGGGTGCGGGTATAGGGTGTTGGGGAGGAGATTCCCAGAACAGGATATCGCATCTTACCCCCTACACCTTACCCCCTACACCCTATACTGCGTTTTGACGATACCACTCAATGGTATTTTTCAAACCTTCGCGGAAGGCTACTTGGGCTGTGAAACCGAAGGATGCTTTCGCGCGTTCGGTATCCAGACAACGGCGGGGTTGACCGTTTGGCTGATTGGTTTGCCAAACAATTTCGCCTTCAAACTCCATCAATTCACAAATCAGGGTAATTAAGTCACGGATGGCGATTTCTTCGCCTGTGCCTAAATTCACTGGTTCGGAGTCGTTGTAAAATTGGGTACCCATGACAATACCGCGTGCTGCGTCTTCAGAATAGAGAAACTCGCGCGTCGGACTGCCATCGCCCCAAACTGGGAGTTGTTTTTCTTTATTTACCTGGGCTTCATGTACCTTGCGGATTAACGCGGGGATGACATGGGAACTGCGCGGGTCAAAGTTATCTTCTGGCCCGTAGAGATTCACTGGTAGCAAATAAATGCCGTCAAAGCCGTATTGTTGGCGGTAAGCTTGGAGTTGGACTAAGAGGGCTTTTTTGGCGACTCCATAAGGAGCGTTGGTTTCCTCGGGATAGCCATTCCAAATGTCATCTTCCTTAAATGGCACGGGAGTAAATTTGGGGTAAGCACAAATAGTGCCAACACAGACAAATTTCTGCACTCCGGCTTGATGGGCTGCGTGAATCAACTGGGTACCCATCATTAAGTTGTCGTAAAACAACTCACCGGGTTTTTCGCGATTCAGACCGATTCCACCAACGTGAGCTGCTAAGTGGATGATGATATCTTGTTGGTCTGCAGCTCGCTGACAGTTTTCCCACACTCGCAGGTCACAATCGTGCGATCGCGTGACCGTGATTTTATCAAGTGCAGCCCCAGCTTGGCACAGTTGGTCAATCACCTGACGACCCAAGAAACCAGCTCCGCCTGTAACGAGAATCCGTTGCTCTTGTAGTTCTAAGGCAGTCATATTTTATCTTCCTGCTATTGAGTTAGAAATGGAGAGCGCCGATTTGACGATGGGTAGCAATATCTTGAGGCAGAAGTGAGCCATTGCTATTGGGAGAAGTACAACCGATCGCTTGCAGGTCGGCTTCTACCATTAAAGCGACTAGTTCTGGAAATGTGACAGTTCGTTTCCAGCCAAGCTTTTCTTCGGCTTTGGACGGATCGCCGATTAACAGATCTACTTCTGAGGGTCGCAGATAGCGCTCATCAAATTTTACGTAGTCTTCCCAATTTAGATTTACATAATTAAAAGCAATATCCAAGAATTCCTTCACGGAATGGGTTTCACCTGTTGCTACCACGTAATCGTCTGCTGCCGATTGCTGCAACATTAACCACATAGCTTCTACGTAGTCTTTAGCATAGCCCCAATCTCGTTTGGCATCGAGATTACCCATATAGATATTTTTTTGTTTTCCGGCAACAATCCGGGCAACAGCTCTGGTAATCTTGCGGGTAACGAATGTTTCGCCTCGGCGAGGACTTTCGTGGTTAAACAAAATACCATTAGCCGCGAACATGTTGTAAGATTCGCGATAGTTTATTGTTTGCCAGTGGGCGTAAACTTTCGCGCAAGCGTAAGGGCTGCGGGGGTAAAATGGTGTAGTTTCGCTTTGGGGTACAGCTTGGACTAGACCATACATTTCCGAAGATCCCGCTTGGTAGTAACGGACTTCGATGCCAGTCCGGTGTTGGTAGTCGCGGATTGCTTCTAGCAAGCGCAAGGCTCCCATTCCGACTGTGTCTACAGTGTATTCTGGTGAATCGAAGCTCACCCGAACGTGAGATTGAGCACCTAAGTTGTAGATTTCTACCGGCTTGATTTCTTCCAAGATCCGCCGTAGGGTGGTGCCGTCAGTTAAGTCGCCGTAGTGTAAAAATAATCTTGCGCCCTCTTTGTGAGGGTCTTCGTACATGTGATCGATCCGATCGGTGTTGAATGTGGAAGTCCGGCGGATAATGCCATGAACTTCATAGCCTTTTTCTAGTAGAAGTTCACACAGGTATGAGCCATCTTGGCCGGTAATACCTGTGATTAGAGCACGCTTTGGCTGTGTCATCCTTAATAATTCCTCGTTGTATGTTGTCAAATAGCTGCAAGAGATCTGATACAACCCTAAGCTTGTTACTGCCTAATTGCCTACAGGAAACTTACGTTGCCTATTAAATCTCAATGTTGTTTCTATGATTAAGTAAATACTCGTACAAAACTGCACAATTAAATGAAACTTGAATCACCTTAACTCAATACCTACTTGTAGATCGGGATATTTCGGCATCTCTTTGCAAATACTTCATAAAATTAGAAATTTTATCAAGGCTTGATTAACTAAAAATACCTACCGATTACCAAATATAAGCAGCTAGAGTATTTTTGCTCCTGCATTTAGTCCACAAATAGAGGGAGTATTTATACTACTCCCCCAAATCTGTTTCAATGGTTTTTAGTACGCTCCATTATTTTTAGGGATAACAACAACGCCAATTGTTTTGACAATTACCCATACATCCAGCCAGAAGTTCCTAAATTTGACATAATGAAGGTCTATCTGTACTCGCCGAGGATAGGGAATGTCATTGCGCCCAGAAACCTGCCATAGCCCCGTGATTCCTGGTCTGATCGTTAAAACCTGATCGATGTGGCAACCGTACTTTGGTAGTTCTTCTTCTACTAAAGGACGTGGACCAACAACGCTCATGTCGCCTTTAAGGACATTCCAGAATTGGGGAAATTCGTCCAAACTCGTCAGTCGGAGAAACTGACCGATCTTCGTAATCCGGGGATCTTTTTTTAGCTTAAAATTAGCTTCAAACTCTTGGCGTAATTCTGGGGATGTGTCCATGATTTGCATCAGGATTTCATCCGCGCCTTTCACCATAGTTCGGAACTTAATACAATTGAAAGTTTTGCGGTTTCTACCTACGCGTTCTTGAATATAAAAAACGGGACCTTCCGAACTTAAAGCAATTAGCAAGGTCAAAACTAGGTAGACCGGGAAAAACAAAATCAGAATACTCAGGGAAAATACAATATCAAACATTCGCTTAGCGAACTCTCCGTGCAGACCTTGAAGAGACAAACCTTGCGGCTTGTTTCTGGGCGTCTGTTTTTCCGGACCACGTCTTTTGACTAAAGTCCGCGATCTCTTGCCGGAGAGGAGTGAGCTCTGGGCAGTCATCATACTCCTTAACAATCCACACCACACATAGTCCCAATCTTAAAGCCAGAAGAGGTGCTTATGGGGGCAAATTTGTTTCCATAAGCCAACACAAAAGGATATAACTCAAAAGCCGGCATCAAGGAAAGGTGATTTTTGACAATACTTGTTCAATAAATCAATGTAACGTTCTGCAAAGACCGAAGGGGCAAATTTAGCTGCTTGCGATCGCACACACTCGGCGCTGATCTGCCCTTGATACTTTTCAAATGCTACAACAGCCTCTACTAATGATGCTTCTGTCTGCTCAAGAAAAAATATCCCTGTGCCCTCTTTTTCGTCAACGCGGATATCGCGCACCGTTTCTAAAGCCCCACCTGCGCCATAAGCAATCACCGGGGTGCCGCAAGCCTGGGCTTCCACCACTGCAATGCCAAAATCTTCATAAGCTGCATAAACAAACGCCTTTGCCTGAGACAGATATTTTTCGACCACATCATCTGGTTGCCACCCAAGTACTTGAATATGAGATTCTGCTAATTGTCGGCTTTTTTCTAGTTCTGGCCCTGTGCCAATGACTACCAACGGCAATTTAAGTTGATTAAAAGCGCGAATAATTAAAGATACTTGCTTATAACTCACTAACCGGGAAATAGTCACGTAAAATTCCGCCTTTTGTGCTAAAAAGGGAAACCGAGCGATATTCACTGGGGGATAAATAACTGTGGCGCGACGGTGGTAGTAACGCCAAATCCGTCGGGCTGTGTTTTGCGAGTTAGCGATAAAATAATCGACGCGATTTGCTGAGAGTACATCCCATTGCCGCAGTCTATGGAGTAGGTAGCGGGCGGCGATGCCTTTGAGTCCGTAGCCGAGATGGTGATCGCGCAGGTAATCAAAAGTCATATCCCAAGCAAAGCGCATCGGCGCATGGCAATAACAAATATGTATCTGTCCGGGACTGGTGAGTACTCCTTTGGCAACTGTATGGGAGGAAGACAGGATTACGTCATAGGCACGCAAATCTAGTTGTTCGATCGCCAGTGGTAGCAAAGGCAAGTATTTTTGGACACCAAGACGTGCTCCCGGTAAGTTTTGGAGAAAGGTGGTGCCAATTTGGCGTTGAAAGAGATAACTTTCTTCGTTGGTGGATTCAAAATCGATCAGGGCAAATAAGTCAGCGGGAATGTGGTTGAGAATCTCCTGCACCACAAGCTCTGATCCTCCTGTAGCCTGCGGCGTTAGCCACTCATGAACTAGCGCATATTTCAAGGGCACACCTGGGTTTAATCGCGAAAAAGGGTTGATAAAATTAGAGAGTTTAAATTCAGGTTAAATGTTTCCACGGGAGAAAAAAGTGCGGAATTTTGTTTGCCGACGTGAGCAGCTGATAAATAGTTCCTCGGTGACGCAACCTGATAATCTCGATTGTGTAGCCTAAAAGGTAAGTTTATGCGAATTTTGATCATGGGTGGCACTCGGTTTATTGGTGTCTACCTAACTGAGATGTTAGTGGCGCAAGGGCATGAGGTTGTACTGTTTAATCGTGGTAATCGCCGATCCCCAGTGACAGGGGTGGAACAAATTACAGGCGATCGCACAGACGTTGCCTTGCTTCAAGAAAAATTATCACCTTTACATTTTGATGCGATTTTTGACAATAATGGTCGGGAGTTGAGCGACACGCAACCGCTCGTGGAGATTTTTCAAGGTCGGATTCAGCACTTTATATACATGAGTTCTGCTGGAGTATATCTCAAATCTGACCAGTTACCACACATGGAAGGGGATGCTGTCGATCCTCAAAGTCGTCACAAAGGTAAGCACCATACCGAGGCTTATCTCCAGCAGCAGGATTTACCTTTTACCTCAATTAGACCTACGTATATCTACGGTCCAAAAAATTATAACGATTTGGAAAGTTGGTTTTTTGATCGGATTGTCCGCGATCGTCCGGTTCCGATTCCTGGTAATGGTAGCCACATCACTCAATTCGGTCATGTGAAAGATTTGGCTCAGGCTATGTGTCAGGTTTTAGGTAATTCGGCGGCAATTGGGCAGATCTATAATGTTTCTGGCGATCGTTATGTCACTTTTGATGGTTTAGCCCGTGCTTGTGCTGTGGCTGCAGGCAAGTCACCGGAAGCGATCAAAATTGTCCATTACGAAGAGAAGAAATTTGATTTCGGCAAGCGCAAAGCTTTCCCCATGCGTACACAGCACTTCTTTGCTGCGGTTAATCGGGCGATGGGCGAACTGGATTGGCATCCTGAGTACGATTTGGTGTCTGGGTTAAAAGACTCGTTTCAACATGATTATCTCGTGTCTGGTAAAGATAAAGCTGAAGTGAATTTTTCTCTGGATGAAGAAATTTTACAATCTCTGTGAAGGATACTGAGAACTTTTTATCACGCATTTTCGGGTATTATCAGTATAAATACATGAGTTTAAGAAATCGCTTTGACTGGAATACTTTGATTTTGCTGGGGTTTCTGGCTCTGTTGAGTGTAATTCCGATTAAGCTGGCGATCGCTAGTGTGCTTGCGCCAACACCGCAGGCAATTTTTGTTTTAGGTGGCGATCCCAACCGGATGGAATTTGCCGCCAGGATTTGGCAGTCTCATCCACACTTAGATATTTGGGTTTCTGATGATTTGTTTTCCTTGGAAGCGGATCGTCAAATCTTTTTGCGGTTCGGAGTTCCGCGCTATCGCTTGCATCTGGATGGTCGAGCGACGGATACCGTAACCAATTTTACGACTCTAGCCGCAGATTTTGCCACCTACAACATCCAAAACCTTTATCTGATCACATCGGACTACCATATGCGACGCTCAAGGGCAATTGCAGCAATTGTACTCGGTAGTCGTGGAATAGTAGTGACACCTTTGCCTGTACCATCTGGATCTGAAATATCAGAATCTTGGGTACGTGTGCTGCGAGATTGCGGGCGATCGCTATTATGGCTCATCACCGGAAAAACTGGAGCCAGCCTAAACCCTCATCTTCAATCTTGAAATTACGCCATTAAAAATTAAGTTATTCTAGTTAGCAGTGTTTAGGAATATCAAATGAAAGGCATCATTCTTGCTGGCGGATCTGGTACACGTCTTTATCCATTAACTCATGTAGTTAGTAAACAACTGATGCCTGTTTACGACAAACCGATGATTTACTATCCGTTGTCTATACTCATGCTGGCGGGAGTTCGCGAAGTTTTAATTATTTCTACGCCCGGTGATTTACCCCAATTTCAGCGATTATTAAAAGATGGTAGTCAGTGGGGAATGAAATTTAGTTATGTAGAACAGCCAAAACCAGAAGGTTTAGCACAAGCTTTTATTTTAGGCAAAGATTTTATTGGTAATGAGCCAGTTTGCTTAATTTTAGGAGACAACATTTTTTATGGACATGGTTTCACCGACGTGTTAGAGCGAGCAGCACAGTTGAATGAAGGTGGATTAGTATTTGGCTATCAAGTAAAAGACCCAACACAATATGGTGTGATTGAATTTGATACCAATGGACGGGCAATTAGTATTGAAGAAAAGCCACTTATTCCCAAGTCTAAGTATGCAGTACCTGGGATTTATTTCTATGATTCTCAAGTAGTAGAAATTGCCGCTAATCTTCAGCCTTCGGCGCGAAATGAGCTAGAGATTACTGATGTGAATCTGGTTTATTTGCAGCAAGGCAAATTGCAGGTGGAAGTGCTAGGTCGTGGCTATGCTTGGTTAGATACGGGGACTCACGAATCATTACATCAAGCTGGTAATTTTATTCAAACTCTCGAAGAGCGACAAGGTTTGAAAATAGCTTGTATTGAAGAAATTGCCTACACTCACGGGTATATTGATGCCGAGCAGTTATGCCAATTAACGCAGCCGATGCGTAAGAGTAGCTACGGTCGTTATCTGATGCAAGTATTAGAGAATGACGGTAAAAGTTATGCAGCAAACTATTAATTTTTTTGATGGAAGGGCTATTTTACATCAAGCGGAATTGATGAGAAACTGCTCGCAAAGAATCGTAGTACTGATAGGCGAAACAATTCAAGTAGAAATTCGTTCGTAACGGAGAGGAATTAATTCGATGAGTAACTATCAACAATTAAACGAAACAGAATTGAGGAAGTATATAAAGACCCACCCTGATGATGAGGAGGCTTTTCAACACTACCTCAGTATTGTTCGCGCTAGACCTGGTGTGGTGGTTAGTACAGACGAAGACCTAGAGATTGAATTAAGAAAGAGAATACCACCTGCTGATATAGCTTCCTAGTAACTGAGGGCAATACTTGGTCTAGCTAGAGATAATCAAACTTTAAGTAAAGTTTTGCCCTTGGAGTAAATTTCAGATAAACTATGGGTAGAGATAACCCCTTGAATGTTTTGTTGTAATGCTTGATTGAGTCGAAGCACGCAAGCCGTATGACTTTCATGACTTACTACAAGTGCAGCAACTATTACAGAACTGTCAAACATGACTCTCATTCAGCCATAAGCTCCTGAATACGTTCTTCCCGCATAGCATCAGTAAAGGCAGCAAGATCAAAATCTGAGGGTAATGTAGCATCAACTACTAAAACTCTGCCTTCGTAGTAAGTAGCTGGTTCTTCTTTGGATGGTTCTTCAACTTGCTGATTAAGTCTGTTAATTCTTTCAGCAACAGTCTTGATAATAAACTGCTCTAATGAAATACCTTGGGAGCTTGCCCATTTCTCAACTTCTTTTTGGAGGTTACTAGGGAGATTCATCTAATCTAAAATCCTCTATTACCAATACTGTCATTATAGGTTACTCAGTGGTACTGTACTAGGATTATCACTTATATTCTTCTGTTACCAAAATTTCCAAGAGGTGCGATCGCTTGACCACACAACCATATCGCGATAGTGCAGAGCATTTGCCCGCTTCGCGCGATCGCACACACCAAGTGCTTGCCCTGCTTCACTCTCGATAAATCGTGTCCTTTTGTCTCACAACACCTGCGACTCTTTGGTCTGATTTGACTTGTCCTCATGGAGAGAGTAATTCTTCTAGGTAGTCCTTGCGCTCATTGGTCGTAGATAAATCTGGTCATTGGCTAGTTTTGGTGCGGTCTTGAGCGGTCAGTCTTGATGAAAATTTGATCTCAGATGGGTAACGCATTCACATGAGTGAGCGCCCTAACGATGGTTTAAGTATGTTTTTTGGTTTGAGATCATACTATTTTAGTGGCGATCGCTGATCATCTAGAATTGCAAGTAATCATTACAAGTAAAAGCATGAGGTTTAAGGCAATTGTTCACCAAGCAGAAGAAGGTGGATATTGGGCGGAGGTTCCGGCTCTACCTGGTTGTGTGACTGAGGGCGATACTTGGTTAGAGTTGCTCGCTAATCTCAAGGACGCAATTGCCGGATGGCTTGAGGTGGCGATCGCCTAGTCTATGGGAGAGCAACCGATGATAGTCAGCTCATTTATCAGGCTGGTAAGTTATTGGGCGAGACAGACGTGTCCAGTATTGAGGAATTTTGAGCGCTATGAAGCAAGTACAGAGTAGTTAAAATTATGATTGAGGTAAATGCTTCTGCAATAAAACTAGTGAAAAATACAACAACTGAAATTCTGTTTCTGATCGAACAAGACCCTGAGGGTGGTTACACGGCGAGGGCTTTGGGGGAATCAATTTTTACCCAGGCTGATGACATGGCAAGTTTGAAGGAAATGCTCCGTGATGCGGTTCGGTGTCATTTTCCTGATGAACTAAATCGTCCGAAAGTGATTAGACTCCATATTGTACATGATGAAGTTATTGCCTCATGAAACTACCACGAGATTTGTCGGGTGAGGATTTGATGAAGGCATTAGTTAGTTTTGAGTATGTGGTGGATAGGCAAACTGGAAGTCATATTCGTTTAACGACTCAGCTTAATGGTGAACATCATATTACAGTTCCTGCACACGATCCATTGAAAGTTGGCACTCTTAATGCCATTTTGAGAGATGTTGCTGACCATTTCGGCTTGAGCCGGGATGATTTGCTCGCTCAACTTTTTTGACTAACTGGATCAGGATTTTCACTTATTTATGGTATTGCATGGACTTTTTAGCTGTTGCAAGCGATGTTTAATTTGGATCTCTATAATGCTCTTCAGATGATTATCTTGTAAAAAAGATTTAAAGAAAAGAATCTGAGATTACACGAACTGAAACGACATATTAGCGGTTAGAGGTTCTGGAAGTGCTTTAAAGTGTGCTTGGTAATCTTCAATTAACAGTTCTAGGACTTCTTCTCCATTTTTGAGAGCTAAAGAATATGTGTCTCCATGCGTGTGGGCATAGGGACCAAACTCTGGTAAGCTGACGATGTACTTTTGGTCTTCTGCTGACCACTGAATCAGAATACTATATTGTGGTTTCATTCTTCTCCTTCCTGTAGTTTTTCTAAATCTTTCAGGGCATTTCTAATATCTTTTTCTTGATAACGGTCTGCATCTGCTCCATCTTTACCAGATAAAATTAAGCTGTAAGATAGTGAAGGATGGCTCCAAACAGTGTGACTGCCTTTATCGGATCTATATGTGAATCCAGTTTTTAGGAGCATCGCTTTTAGTTCCCGGATTTTTTTGGGCACATTAACAAATCCCTTAACTGTCTATAGTCATTTTGTCATAATTATTTAAGAGAGATCGGTATCCGCTCAACAAGTTGCGGCGGACTGCCATATTGGGAAAGATTTTACGCTTGACATTCCGCGACATTCTATGGTGGTGATATACGGCATTAGGTTCTACCAAGCGCCTTAGGTCTTAGGTAAAGTGACGCGCAGCTTTATTGAGGTTTTAGAGACGCGGTTTGAGACGGCACCACCTGAGTTAGGGGTGGAGTTACTGAATGCTTACCACTTTCGGCTTGCCGTTTGCGCCAGTCTGCAAACATAGCTGCTATATCGTAATTGAATGATTCCGCATGGGCTTCGCGGTACTGATAAATTTCTTCGAGAATTTCGTTTGTCAGCATTTTTACTCTCCCATCATTTCATAAGGCGTACAAATTGTTGGTAAGTCGTACCCAAAGTCAGAACAAATTTGTCTCAGCTTTTTCTGAATATGGGCGTTTGCTATGTGCTTACAGTTCCAGGTTAACAGATAGTTCATATTGTGAACTGTGGCTATGGCAATATGGGCAGCATCATTAGCGGCTTTGGGAGGAAGGTTACTTTTTGTTAAAAATGCAGTCACTAGTTCTTCTGCAACCTCGTTCGGTTCTAGCAAGGCAATATTTTGCAATATATCGAGCCGCTGGGTAGCTATATTCTCGTCGCCCAAGGCGGCTTCATCCAAAACAAGTTGCGAAACGTAGATGTCTAAAGTCCCACGATAATTTTCCCACCAGTCTCGCGTTACTTCAATATTCGCCACCAGAATCAGGTTTTTGGTCGATCTGGCTGTTAAATAGCCAAAAATGCTAGTTTCAATGTAAGCGGTTTGACTCATGTAGGATATGCAATTGACTTTTTCTATCTTACCTGGGATTCTGGTTTGCACTATTGTTTAGAGTACTGAACGAGGATCATACTGCTGGACATCAGGTAACATATAAGTTACTATTGTATTTATTATTGAAAGTTCAAGAATACATTAGAGAAAATGGTTTAAGTCCTTACCAAGAATGGTTCGATAGTCTGGACGCTTTAGCTGCGGCGAAGGTGACAGTTGCTAAGTCTCGTTTAGAATTAGGCAATACATCAAATGTTAAATGGTTTGATGGAATTGGTGAGTACAGGATAGATTGGGGACCAGGGTATCGCATTTATCTTGCTCAGGAAGGCAAGCAGTTTATTGTCTTATGTGGTGGTGGGACAAAGAAAAGTCAGCAATCTGATATTGATCGTGCCCAAGAATTATACCAAGAGTATAAGAGGCGGAAGAGAGAAGCTATTAAGCAGAAAGAGAAAGAATCTGAGAATAAAAAGCGAAGAAAGAGGTAGTTATTATGACACTTACTAGAGACTTTAAGGAGACAGTTAACGCCAGAGTCCAACGAGATCCTGAATTTGCAACAGTTTTGCTTAATGAAGCTGTTTGCCTATTCCTTAATGGTGAGCCAGAAACTGCAAGACTTATATTAAGAGATATTGTAAATGCAACTGTAGGTTTTGAAGAACTGGCGAATCAAACTTTTAGACCAAGCAAGAGTCAGAGAGCGGATGTTATCTGCAAAAGGTAATCCGACGATGGATAATCTGACTGCTATCTTCAGTGTTCTTCGGAAAAAACTAAATGTTAATATCAAGGTTGACACGACAGTCAATTGCTCTGAAAAATTCTAAAAATCTGTGGGATAATATGGTCAATAGAAAACAGAGCCGCACTTGCTTCTTCTAAGGAATGACAGTATTCACACAGGAATTTAGCTCTTTCTCTGACTAATTTTCTGGTGGCATCATTCACAGTCATAACTCAGAGATTATTTTGGCATTTAACAAAGTAAAAATTCTGTCAAGTTCCAATATTTCAGCTAATTCAGCTTCTTCTTCTGGGGTAGACATTCCAGATTTTTTCTTCAAAGAAAGTTCTTCAAGCTGAGACTGTAGTTCATTAGTAAATTTGAACAGATGTAAATTCCTAACTTTGCTTATTTGAATTCCAGACTCTACCCAGGATGAGGGCTGAACCATCATTTGAGTAATCATTGCGGTATCTTAGCGAGCTTGGGAATAATAATAATTGTAACATTGAATCTTGCTTTGCCGCATCGTTCGGGGGGCAATTATTTTTCCGATCAATTGATAGTCAGGGTTGGAAGGAGTTTTTTGGTATGACCTCATATTTAATAAATGAAGTTTAATCTGCATCTCTATAATGCTCTTCAGATGATTATCTTGTAAAATAGAGGTATAGGCACTTGCACGACTACTGCCTTTGAAGATGAATAAGAAAATACCTGTATCAATCAGAAGAATACTTTTCGATAATTTTCCAGGAGAACTTATGAAACCAACCACAATTTACTTACCTGAAGAAACAGAAGCTCATCTGCAACAACTTGCTCTTGAAATTGGGCGGTCGCCAACTGAAATCATCCAAGAAGCAGTCTCAAATTACTTGAGTTTGCAAAAAAGAAAACTACCTAAATCTGTGGGTATGGGAGCAAGTTCAATGCCAGATTTGGCTAAAAGAAGTGAGGAATTGCTATGGAAAGAAAAGTGATAGCGGATACCAGTGGAATTATTGCTTTTTTAAACCAAGACGACGAATATCATGTTGCTGCTGTTGAAATTGTCAAAAATAATAATATTCTGATTCCAGTAACTGTCTTGCCTGAAGTTGATTATCTAGCTACGAAATATCTTGGGGAAAGAGTTGCAAGAGCATTTTTAGAAGATCTTACTGAAGGAAGCTTTACTTATTTGCCTGTAGATTTAGAAGATTTGGCTAAAGCAAGTCTGATAATGGCAGTGTATAAAGATTTGCCTTTAGGTTTAGTAGATGCTAGTTTAGTTGTTCGGCTCTACCGCTCCCTTTATGGTAGTCATGTCCAGAATTAGGCTGAAAGTCTTACAGGATAAGGTCTTTGCTGTTATTTCAGAGATCTTCCTGTTATTTCGTCCAAAATACTTGCAGGACA
>JBBQRU010000041.1:0-36357 GCA_038214545.1 Cyanophyceae cyanobacterium
ATACTTAAAAAACAAAATATCAAAGTTGACGGTAAAAATGCTATCAGAATATGGGCTACGACTAGAGACGGAGAAATGCTGATTACATTGTTACCTTACAAAAAAAATCAGACAGTATCTATCGCGACTTTCTACACAAAACTTGACTCAAAGAACACGCAAGTCATGGAGCGTTTGCACTCATCTTTTAAATCATTAAATTGATTTAACTCAAAGAGGTAGAGACAAACGTTTCTGTAGTGGCTGGTAACATTTTTATTCGTAATCCCGGCGGATAACTTTCTCTTGTAGTTACATCGTGACAACTGGAAAAAAGCGTTATCGGACTCAAGCACTTTTTCCTGGCCAATCTAGTACTTGACAAAACTTCACAATTTTTATGCCGATCCGTCCGGAATGGCAAGTTCAAAGGTGATATTAAGTATGTGTTTACAACAAATATGAAATCATAGCAACTAAGTAAGGACAAATTATGAACGCTACTTCTACCGTACTTCAAGAAGGTTCAAAAGGTGCAGAAGTCACTACGCTGCAAGAAGGTTTGAAAAAGCTCAATTTTTATTTAGGTATTGTTGATGGTGTTTTTGGCGCAAAAACTAAAGATGCTGTCATAAAATTTCAATCAACCCAACAATTAGTTGCTGACGGTATTGTCGGCGAGAAAACTTGGTCTAGATTAAACGCAGCACTACAAGCGAGTAATCCCCGCTTTGATTTTCAGGTAGTTAACGTACAAGAATTTATTGCTTTTAACAAAATTAAAGCTACTACCCCTAAAGGAGTGGCTGTACAATTGTTTAGCAATATAGAAGAAGAAGAGGGAAGAGCTTCCGAGGACATTTCAGTTACGTATCCTGGAGGATTTACCGTAGCACAAACATCTGTAATCGTGCATACTATAGTAGGTATAGCTGATGATTCAGTGAATGCAATCCGAGAGCGCATTGAATTGAAACGCAACCAAAACAAATGGGAAATTGTTTGGGTAGGTCGGCAATATAAATGCCAACGAGGTCGAGGACATCAAGATTGGTCTGGTAGTCTTTGTTCTTAGTCATAGTTAAGGGTGCAACCGCTTAGTGTAGCAATCCACATATTGCTGGAGTTCTTGCCAAAAAGGAGCATAAATAGGTGGAATGGGATTCGCAGATGTCATCAGCTGACGGGCGGTATCGATACGTCCGGCTTTTGCGTATAGTCGTACAATTGGTATTAGGCTATCAAAGTTAAGTTTCTTTTGGTTATTCAGAACGCTTACAGCCCGATCAAGCATTTTTATTGCTTCCTCCGCGCGATCGCGATCTAGGTAAGTTCTGGCAAGTTGGGTGGCTTGATCGAGAAATAATCTTGGCGGACCGTAGCCATATTGTAAATCAACCGCTTGCTGGGCGATGGATAAGTTACCCAACGCCAATGCTGTGGATACCAAATTGTTAATATTTGACATTTTATAATCATCACCAGCCGGAGAAATCTCCTGCAACGTTTTCCAGCTTGCCTCAAGTTGGTTGGCACCCAAAAACTTTTGCGAGATTAACGATAGCATGTAGTTAACAGTAACAAGAGCAATTTTGGAATCTGTAGGCAAGGCTTTTGCCAATTTCACAGCGGTTTGACGAGCCGTTTCGGCTTCTGTAGTCTGTCCAGCATTAGTATAGGCGCGGGCGATTGCTGCATAAGCTTCAGCGCGGGTGTCCAATTCTTTGATGCTTGATGACAAGTTTAAAGCTTTGGCAAATATCATCTGAGCTTGAGTTGTTTGTCCACTTAGTGCAAATATAGTGGCGACCTGCGCTAATGTATCAACAGCAGAGGAATAACCAGGGCTTTGGCGCGGAATCCGCTCTGCAATAGAGACAGCTTTGTTAAGTTGCTGCTGTTTAGCATAGGCTAGAGCAAGCGACTGAAGCAAGTTAATGCGTCGCTCGTTGGTTTTTGGCAAGCGTTGAACTAAGGGGGAAATCGTATCTAGTGCATTGATTTTGGCAGCAAAGTTAATGGGTAGTTCAACTTTTGTGAATGCATTCCGGGCAATTAATTGCTCAAAAGCTGTTTTGGCTTCCAAACGATTGCCATCGGAGATAGCTGCCATCAAGATGCGGTCAACATCAACCTCTGCATTTCCAGATGCCACAACTTGCACAAATTGAGCGATCGCTCTTTGGGCTTTGTCTTGCTGATTACGTCGGCGATATTCACCTGCAGCTCGTAATGAATACTTAGCACGCAGATCGATGACTCCGACTCCCTCAAGCGTCGGTAGCCCCGTAAAAAGGCGATCGGGATTGCCGCCTGCTTTCAGATAGCCGTCAAGAAAGCGATCGTTATAAAGCGCCCGACGCCATGAATCAAATCCACCCTGAAAAAGTTTGTCAGCAATAGCCGATTGTTTAGCACGATCATAAGCAGCAACTAAACGACCATAGCGAGCATCATCATCGGAAGGAGATGCCTTGAGATAAAGGTTGGCTAGATCAAACCGATTTAATTGCAGATACAGCCTGATTAAATCGGAATTGAGTTCCCACGTGGGCGTGTTTTTTGAAACACTCTCGGCGATTTTAAGCGCTTTTTGCGATTGGTTGGTGTCCGCATAAGCACGGGCTAAAGATAAAGTTGGAGTGCTACGGGAAAGCGCAGCTTCAATTTGGGGCAACTGTGAGACAATAGCTTTGGATTGTTCAAGATCCACGGCTGTGTCCAAGAGTTTAGTTAATCGAATAGTGCGGGCTTGCTCATTGCTAGACTTCAATGCCGAAGCTAGAGCGCGGTTGAGAAAAACAGCGGCGCGGTTAGTGCCCTCTAACTGCTGATAATAGTCTGCTAATTTACCAGTCATTTCTGCCTGCAGACTCAGCGATGGCAAGCGTTCAATCCGATTTGCCAGTCGGTCTAAAATGGCAGTAAGTTGAGGTTTTTGACTGGTGGGTAGTATTTTGAGCAATTCATCCATTCGCGCCGGAGATCCTGTGTCAGGCGGACCTGGATCGGGCTTCTCAAACAGCCACTTCACCAACCTTTGCTGTATGGCTAAATCGAAGGAATTGGGTGATGCGGCGATCGCTTCTAGTTCATCTAGTTGATGCGCCACCGCATTCGTCGCCACAGTTTCTGGCAATGGTTTTAACGGATACCAGTCGATATCACTGTGATCGTTGTTCAACAAAGTTTGACAGACTTGACTGGGGACTTGTGCTTGTGCCAATGTCCACGGTAAGGAAGCAGCGATCAAAAGGCTGAATATGGGAACTACTTTAGATAATAAGTGCATACTATCGGTAAATTTTAATCTGTCTCATTTACGTAAATGGGCATTTTAGCTTTTTTGGTATGGAGCTATCCGCCCCGCATTGCACTCTTTGAGTAACTAGGACTGTGAAGAGTGATTATTGTTTCCGTTGTTGTAATTAATATTGGTATCTGCAATTTTTTGAGCGGATTAAATTCCTCGTTCATTGGCTGTTGCCGTATGTTCGTGCTATATGTATCTTGTGGAATTTTGACAGGCAATTTCCGTGGCTTATAGCATGGGAAGTGAGCGGGGACGAGGTCCTCTTGGGAAAGCTTCATCGATTCGAGCGAGTTCGGCTGCGGTCAGATTAACTTCTCCCGCAAGGGCGTTGTCAGCGGAGTGCTCGGGGTTTGATGCTTTAGGGATGGTAAAGAGTGATCCTTGTCGTACCAAGAACCGGAGTGCTACTGCTCGTGCAGTTGTGTCGCGCGAGGTAGCGATTTCTTATAGTATGCGACCTCCGGCTGTATGCGGACCGGGAAAGTCGTCGTGACCGAAAGGACTATAGGCAACCACAGCAACAGCGTGCTTCTCGCACCAGGGAATCACGGCATGTTCGATCGCTCGTTCTTGCAAATGATAAAGGACTTGATTACAGACGAGACGACCCTCACCGGCGATTTTATAAACCGCTTCTAGGTCAGGCACATCAAAGTTACTTACACCCCAAGAGAGAATTTTACCTTCCTCCTGAAGTTGCTCAAATGCGGCGATTGTTTCCTGCAGAGGATGTTGTCCGCGCCAATGTAAAAGATAAGAGTCTAAGCGATCGGTTTTCAAGCGAGCGAGCGATTTCTCACAAGCAGAGATTGTCCCTTTCCTGGAGGCATTTCCGGGAAGAACTTTGGAGACTAAGAAAACCTCATCGCGTCGAAGAGCGATCGCTTCAGCGGTTACATCCTCAGCGATGCCATACATCTCGGCGGTGTCGATATGAGTCATGCCAAGATCGATTCCTCGGCGTAGATCTGCTATTGCGGAGGCGCGTACCGATAGGTCAGCGAAGCGATCGGCTACTATCGATTTTCCAAGTTCCTTGACCAATTACGGCGACAGAGCGCTTCATTGAACCGAATTGACGCTGTTCCATGCAAATCCTTTCAGAAAACACTATCCGCGACTTATCATATTTTGAAGCAATATGAGCACACTAGTACACATGGACAACGATTTATTGGCTTTTGTGGCTGGGGTAGGAATACTGATCCTTTACTTGGTCTTCTCCGCATTCACAGAAATGGGTACTAAACTACCTTGGCGGAAATAGCGTTAAAATTGATATTTGTCAATCTTAAAAAGAACATGTGGAAAACCTTTTTAAGTAGAATCACTTAAGTCTCCAGAGATACTTGTAAAAAATAATTATTAAAATTAAGATAAGTCGCGGTGCTACCTGCACGACAAAAAAAATGTTACGTCACCTATTTTTAAAGGGGAATTCAGCTATGTTGATTTATCGTGAGAATCCGTTGACCAGTGTCGAACCCGAAATTGAGGAAGAATACGAAGACATTAACAGCGGCTATGACGCTATTTTAGCCGATGAAGACGGCGAAGACCTTGAGGATGACGAAGACCTTGAGGATGAAGAAGACGACGAAGACGACGAAGACGACGAAGACGACGAAGACGACGAAGACAACGAAGACCCTGATGATGATGGTGAAGACCTTGACGACGAAGAATTTGTCTAATCATTCTTCTGTTCGCCAATTCGGCTAGAGGTACGTTGCGCCTCTTTATGGATAAATTTAGGAGGGCACAACAATTTTTGTGCCCCTTATTGTGGAAAATGTTTTGTTATCTAGTAGGCAGAATATTTTGCTTGCGATCGCTACTCCTCACGTATTATGGATCGGCATTGGTTGTAAACGCGGTACACCCCGTGAGTTGATTGAAAGTGCTATCACCGAAGTATTTCAAAAAAATCATCTTGCTATCGTTGCGATCGCGGGTATTGCTACCATTGACAGAAAAGTGGATGAAATTGGTTTAATCGAATTTTGTTGCGATCGCAATTTACCACTCATCACCTATCCTGCAGAAATCCTCCGCACGGTATGCGTGCCAAACCCTTCTGATATTGTGGCTGAAGTTGGGACACCAAGTGTAGCGGAGGCGGCGGCTTTATATGCGGCTAAATTATCTCACGCAAAGGCGCTGATGCGTCCTAGCGTGAGTCATCAACTCTTAATTCCTAAGCAGATTTTCCAGGGTGTGGTGACAGTCGCGGTGGCTATTCTGGAGACCGAACAAGATAAGTAATTACACTACTGACGATTGTGAGTACAATTGATCCCAGTAATGCGGGGATGAAGCCATCAATAGTTAAACCATAAGCTGGAGTTATCTTGCTGGCAATTATAATGCTGATGGCATTCAGGACAAAGGAAAATAAGCCAAAAGTCAGCAAGGTAATGGGAAATGCCAGAATACCTAAAATTGGTCGCACGAAGGCGTTAACGAGTCCAATCATTACGGCTGCAATCAAAGCACCCATCACGTTTCTAACGTGAAAGCCGTGGACGACATAAGCCGTAATCATCAAGGAAACTGCTGTAATCACCCAGGTTATCAAGAAACTTGGCATTTTTTTTCAACCTCGTTAATTTAAATGTATTTATTTGCCTGCTTTCAGCTAACTGGTGATTGCGGTAAGCTAAAGACCAGTTATGAGAACTTACAACTTTTGATTTTTACATTCAATTGGCAATCTGGTATGTTTTGGCAACAACTAATAGCTTTTTTCCTGGGAATAAGTTTACTCTTTTGCGCTCATCCAGCTTTAGCCGACTGGACTCATCCACTTTCTTTCAGTAACGCGGAGTTGACAAAACACGATTTTTCCGGTGAAAACTTGCAGGCGTCGGAGTTTTCTAACGCTAATATGGAATTGGCAAATTTTAATGGCGCTGATTTGCGTGGCGCTGTTTTTAGTGCTTCGGTGATGACAAAAGCGACTTTACATGGTGCCGATTTAAGTAATTCCCTAGCAGACCAGGTAAACTTTACTGGTGCTGATTTAAGTGACGTTAATTTTACTGAAGCATTATTGTTGAGGGCAGTCTTCACTAATGTAAATATTATTGGTGCAGATTTTACTGATGCGATTTTAGACAGGGCGCAAATCAAAGAACTGTGTGGAATCGCTAGTGGTATCAACCCCAAAACTGGTATAGAAACTCGCGATTCTTTAGGGTGCAAATGAAGCGGATTGGTATAATTGGTGGCGGACAACTTGCTTTGATGATGGCAGATGCAGCGCAGAAGCTGGATGTGGAATTGGTGGTACAAACTCCCAATGCAGACGATCCGGCGGTAGCGATCGCTCACTCTACTATCTTCGCATCAGTAGATGACGCAGAGGCAACAGCTAAATTGGCAACACAGTGTGAGACAATCACTTTTGAAAATGAGTTTGTCAACTTAGCGGCGTTATCGGGAATCGCTAGTCTTGGTGTCCGCTTTTATCCCAGTTTGACAACTTTAGCTCCTCTATTAGATAAATATCACCAGCGCTGCTATTTACGCGATTTAGGTTTGCCAGTACCTCGGTTTGCGAGAGTGGGGGAGGAAGGGAATGGGGGAGTGGGGGAACGATCTCAGTTTGGGTTTCCGGTGGTTTTGAAAGCTCGGCGTTGTGGTTATGATGGTCAGGGAACCTTCATAATTAGAAATATTGATGATTTTCCGGTAATTGATGAGGATACACAATATTTACTGGAAGAATTTGTTCCGTTTGAGAGAGAATTGGCGATTGTGGCGGCGCGAGGGGTGAGTGGAGAGGTGAAAACTTACCCGATTGTGGAAACTCAGCAGGAAACTCAAGTCTGTCGGCGCGTGTTTGTCCCAGCGGATATTACCTCGGAGTTGACAGGTGAAATTGAAGCGATCGCTCATACTCTCCTCAATAACCTCCAAGCTGTGGGAATTTTTGGCATTGAATTATTCTTGAGCCAAGGTAAAATCTTAGTGAACGAAATCGCGCCTCGGACTCACAATTCTGGTCATTTCTCCTTGGACGCGGCTGTTACTTCTCAGTTTGAGCAGCATTTACGGGCGGTTTGTGGACTACCGTTGGGTAATACCGCTTTAAACTGTGGTGCGGCGGTGATGGTGAATTTATTAGGCTATGAAAATTCTCACAGTGACTACCACGAGGTGCGTTCCGCCATCGCCCAAATTCCCGACGCCCATCTGCACTGGTATGGTAAGAGCGAATCCCGTCCCGGGCGGAAGCTAGGACATGTGACAGTTCTATTAAATCAGCCAAATCAGGCGCAAGCAACGGCTATAGCGGGTGAGGTCGAATCAATCTGGTACGGAGAAGTAAGAAGTTAAGAAATTTGTTACCCCCTACTCCCCATTCCCCATTCCCATAGTTATAATAGGGGAGTTACACTGCGACGTTGGTGACTGCCAATAAGTTTTTTGATCTATGCCTTTAAAGAAAAGGGAACCAATTAGTTTCGTGGCAGTAGACCGGACATCGATCCGGAAACTTTAAACGAGGCGCTCGGTACCCACCTGGTTAAACCCAGGTCATAAACTGAGGTAAGACGGCGTTGTGGTTAACCTAATATTTGGCTGAAGGGGTACAACATTTGTTGTGCCCTTTGATTTTTGTGCTTTCAAAAACTTTATAAATCACAGCGGATGAGTGTGCCAATAAAAGCTACGATAACTGAATTAATCGTAATCAGATTTAAGCATAAAAGAATTGTTGCAACCGCTGACTGACCAAAACGTGTTTCCAGCCTCAGTTTTTCAACTAAATAATGGTTTAAACGTCATTCACCAGTATATTTCTACGACACCCGTCGTTGTTGCCGACGTTTGGGTGCGAGCTGGAGCGATGATAGAGCCAGAACCTTGGTTTGGCATGGCTCATTTTTTAGAGCACATGATTTTCAAAGGCACAAATACACTCTTACCAGGGATGTTCGACAGTAAAATCGAAAACCAGGGTGGAATGAGTAATGCCGCTACCAGTCATGATTATGCTCATTTCTTTGTGACTACCGCCGCATCTAATTTAAAAGATACTCTGCCGTATTTAGCAGAATTACTCCTGAATGCGGCAATTCCTGACTGCGAATTTGACCGCGAACGAGATGTTGTATTAGAAGAAATCCGTCAGGCTGAAGACGACCCAGACTGGCGAGGATATCAAGCTCTATCACAAAGTGTCTATCAAGGTCATCCCTATGGGCGATCGGTATTAGGTAGCGAAAAAGAATTGATGCAGCAATCACCATCAGCTATGCGTCGATTTCATCGCACCCACTATCAACCAGAAAATATGACTGTGGTAATTGTCGGTGGAGTCAAGATGGAACCGGCTTTGGAACTGGTAAACCAAGCTTTTGCCAATTTTGCTGAGCGGTCTGATTGTCCCCCATCAGTGGTTGTTCCGAACCCAATTATCTCCGGAATTTGCCGCCAAACTTTGTATTTGCCAAGGTTAGAACAGGCGCGGTTATTGATGGCTTGGACAACACCAGGAATCAGCGACCTCCGCACTGCATATGGTTTAGACTTGCTGTCAGTACTTTTAGCTGAAGGGCGGACTTCGCGATTGCAGCGATTGCGCGAGGAGCAGCATTTAGTGCAAGATATAAGCAGTAATTATGCTCTGCAACGGGAATCAAGTTTATTTACCATCAGTGCCTGGTTGGACACAGAAGATTTAGAACAAGTAGAGGAGATTATCTCCGCTCACTTAGATAATTTACAGACGCAACCAATCAGCGAGGTGGAACTTAACCGCTGTAAACGCCTGTTATGTAATGATTACGCTTTTTCCACAGAAACGCCAAATCAACTTACAGGGCTTTA
Organism: Cyanophyceae cyanobacterium; assembly: GCA_038214545.1. Taxonomy (GTDB): domain Bacteria; phylum Cyanobacteriota; class Cyanobacteriia; order Cyanobacteriales; family Nostocaceae; genus JBBQRU01. The sequence continues at coordinate 9,131 of JBBQRU010000041.1, forward strand.
TGGTTATTACCAAACGATCGCTAATGCCTATGACGCTGTCAAGTATCCACAAGAAATTCAATCTTTGACAGCGACTGAACTCCAGCACATTGCAAGTAAATATCTTTCACCGCACAATTACGCTGTGTGTGTGATCAAACCTGAATAGTCCGAGGAGTCCCCGATATTATTAACCAACGATAAATGACAATATCACTGCAAAAACCAACCATTGATCGCACCGTTTTAGATAATGGCATCCTACTACTGGTTACAGAAAATCCAGCAGCGGATATCATTGCAGCGCGGATTTTTATCCGTGGGGGTAGTTGTTACGAAAACCCCGAGCGATCGGGTTTGCTGCATTTGTTGTCAGCAACAATTACTAAAGGATGTGGAAAGCTTTCGAGTTTAGAAATCGCCGAAACCATCGAATCCGTTGGTGCAAGTTTAAGTACGGATGCGACTCCTGATTATTTTTTACTATCTCTGAAAACAGTTTCTAGTGACTTTGCTGAGATTTTTGAGTTGGCTGGGCAAATTTTGCGATCGCCAACATTTCCCGAAGCTGAAGTTGAATTAGAACGACGTTTAGCACTTCAAGATATTCGTTCTCAACAAGAGCAGCCGTTCACCATCGCCTTTGAACAACTGCGCGAGGTAATGTATCAAAATCATCCCTATGCCATGTCGGGAATCGGTACAGAAGCCACAATGGCAACTATACAGCGCGATGACTTAGTCGCCTTTCATCAAACTTATTTTCGTCCCAACCAAATTGTCATTAGCATCGCTGGTCGATTGACAGTCACTGAAGCCGTACCCTTAGTTGAGAAAGTGTTTGGCGATTGGCGTTCTCCGGATGATAGTATACCCGCCTTAGTATTTCCGCAGATTCAATCCTTTCCACAGCAAATTATCAAAGAACAACAGACACAACAAGCGATCGTCATGTTGGGTTATTTAGCCTGTGGAGTCCATGCACCAGAATATGCCGCTTTAAAATTACTTTGTAGTTATTTAGGTAATGGTCTATCCAGCCGCTTATTTGTGGAACTGCGAGAGAAACGAGGCTTAGCTTACGATGTCTCAGCTTTTTATCCCACACGTCTGGATGTGGCAACATTTGGCGTTTATATGGGAACTGCGCCCGAAAATACCGAACTCGCAATCTCTGGATTGCAAACAGAAGTCGATCTGCTGCGGACTGAAGAATTAACCGCTACCGGACTGCAATCAGCAAAAAATAAAATCTTAGGTCAGTACGCTTTAGGGAAACAAACAAACTCTCAAATCGCTCAAGCATATGGCTGGTATGAGATTCTCGGACTCGGGATTGATTTTGATCGCCAATTCCAGGAACAAATTGCAGCCGTTACCGTCAAGGAAGCGAAACTCGCAGCTTGCCTTTACCTACAAGTTCCTTATGTGTCCTTAGTTGAACCAGGAAGCAAGTAAGGAGTAGGTAGAAAGCTGTACGATAACCAACAGATGTGGTTGGGGATATTTCATGATTAGTCCGATGAGTATTTTGCTCTATTCAAATATTAAAAAATCATTGCGGATTGCACTGAGAAATAATGTATTGCTTTTGCTTCTAGGTACTTCCATACCTTTATTTTTTGGCTCAGGGGTAGTCGTAGCTACTCCCCAGCAATTAGCCCAAGCAAATACCGCTACTAACCCGGAACGACCGATTTTAAAAGCTGGTAGCCAGGGTGCGGCTGTCACCGAATTACAAGCAGCGTTAAAGCTGTTAGGTCATTATACGGGGACAGTAGACGGCGTTTATAACGAAAGTACAGCGATCGCTGTCTCGGAATTTCAAAAAACTGCCGGTTTGGATGCAGATGGCGTTGTCGGACCAAGTACCTGGGAAAAACTTTTTCCAGCAGGGATAAAACTCGCGGCAATAAGCACCAAGCCCAATCCGCCGATGGCGACTACTACCACTCAACCAACACCCAGGGCAACACCCAGGGCAACACCCACCAGGGCAAAACCCACCAGGGCAAAACCTAGGGCAACAGTCACAGATAATCCTCCAAGTAAACCTGTGCGGAGAAGACCAGACGCGCCTCGTCCGCAGACAAGTACCACCACTACTCCAGCCAATAATGATGAATTACCGATTTTACGCTTAGGAATGCACGGGCCAGCCGTCGTCAAGTTGCAAGAGCGTTTACAAGTATTAGGATTATTCCAAGGTGGGGTTGATGGTGACTTTGGCAAAGAAACAGAAACAGCCGTAAAAGCTGCCCAAGAACGTTACGGTCTTACTCCCGACGGTGTAGTTGGTCCGGGTAGCTGGGAAGAAATTCTCAAACCACGCGGACGGCGACGAGTTACTAAATAAATTTCTGTAATTTACACAAAGAAAGCCGGCGCTGGTACCGACTTTCTTTGTGTGGTTTTGTTGATCTTGTTCTGGAGGCTGAGCAAGAAAAGTTAATCTTCCAAATCTGAATATTCGGAACCAGGTTTTTGCTCAAAATGAGGTGCATAAGCTTGGAGTAAGGTACTGACCTGCTTTAGCACTTCATTTCCAGTATTTTTCTGGATAGGTTGACGTTCTTCACGATCAACGTTGCGAGTTATGGCTTCCGTAATTTGCTGGGCAATTAATTGTTCCAGTTGTTCTTTGGCGCGTTGACGCTGATAGGTAGCACCTTCTTCAGTTGTGGCATACAAAGGCGGTAGGCGGTTTAAAGCGTAAGCAGCAATATCTCCGACATCCAAAGCGCGATCGCTAGTAGCCTCAATTTCTGCTACCCGTCCGATTGCTTCTGTCAACACCAACTCTTCCATCACGTTAATAAACTGTTTGCGCGGTACCGCGACTACATCACCAGTTAACAACGCTCCCATTAAGCGATCGAGTGCCATATACTCCTCGATAGACAATTCTGAGGCAGTGTCACAAATCCGCCCCACTTCTGCTTCCATAGCTGGTGTAAGATAACCATCTTGGAGAGCTTGTTCAACAATTTTTTCGATACTCATAACGCTCATGCTCTGTAAGGCACCCTAATCAACTGTGGACGGTACCAATGAAATTTATGTTGTTTCAAGTATGTCAGCAAAACAACAAAATGATACCTAATTAAACCCATTTGTTCTCCAAGGTACTGGATCGATCGATTGACCGTTGACATACAGACCCCAGTGTAAATGAGGACCAGTCGCCGCACCAGTAGAACCCACCGCCCCTAGGACTGTACCGGGTTTAACAACATCTCCCTCGCGAACACTAATCTGACTCATATGTAAATATATACTCGTTACTCCTTGACCGTGATCGATACCAACACAGTTACCGTGGATGCGGAAGCCTTGGGAGACTCTACCTACCAAGACAACTCGTCCTGCGGCTGGTGCAATGATTGGCGAACCCGTACCACCTGCGTAGTCTACACCACGATGATAGTAGTCGTTGGCGAACTTCCCATTATAGTATCTCCGTACACCATAAATGGTGGTGATGGGACCGGAGTTAGGTTTAATAAAAGGACCATTCCAAAATTTTTGCGGTGTCACCAACGCCTTAAGTTCACCCACACGCTTCATTTCGTAAACGCTTGCATCGACTCCGGCTTTATCTGGAGGTAAAGTAATGTGTTGTACGGGGAATGTGCGATCGCCGATCATCATCGCCACACTTTTGGATTCGCCACCACCTTGGGCTTGGAATTGTCTAGTACCAGCTTTCTCCAGGGGAGTAGTCGGTACAAAAGCCCGAAATTGATTTGCGGCGATGGGAAATGCTTGGTAAGTTTTTTGACCAACTGTCACCGTTGGCTGACTAGTTACGGAGGGGTTATCGTAACCGACCACGACCGTCATCGTATCACCCAAATGAGGATTAGCCGGACTCACCTTAACCTGCATCGCTCCTACAGGCATTGCCAGCACAGGTAAAGCCGTCACCATACCCATAATTATACTTCCGGTATGTCGGTAATATTTTTTACTCAAAAACCATAAGCCACGCTGCTGATGTTGACCAATCATAAATTACCTTAATTTTAGCCAATGTTCATTTTGACAAAAGACGCCAAGATTGTCCGTACTGTTTCTTACCTTAAATACGCTATTTAATCACAGCAAATGTCGTAAATCGCCGCTGTGAAGCGCGAAAAAACTCTGTATGCTGAAAATAAGACACCATTTATAAACCTTTTTAAAGTGCAAGAAGATTTCCGGCTAATCGTTGACTTGGTCTCAGTCCTGGGCGTTGCAGCAGTAGGAGGACTGTTAGCGGCGCTGATGCGCCAACCTGTATTATTGGGTTATTTAATTGGTGGAATGGTCGTCGGACCCACGGGACTGGGGCTAATCAAAGAAGTCATCCAAGTAGAAACTCTAGCTCAGTTTGGTGTCGCTTTTTTATTATTTGCCTTAGGAGTTGAGTTTTCCTTCGCCGAACTCAAAAAAGTCCAAGCAGTTAGCTTAGGTGGTGGTGGGCTGCAAATCGCTTTGACAATTATCATCACAACACTAGTATCAATTAGTGTGAGTTGGGTAGATTCTCCCGCCCAAGGCGTGTTTTTAGGCGCAGTCTTATCTTTATCCTCCACCGCAGTTGTCCTCAAGTGTTTAATGGAACGGAACGAAGCCGAAACAACCCACGGACAAGTGATGCTGGGAATTTTAGTAGTTCAGGATTTAGCCCTAGGACTAATGCTAGCTGTGCTACCAGCCCTTGACCAACCAGCCGAAACTATTACCATTGCCGTACTCACCGCCTTGGCGCGGATTGGCTTATTTGCAGGTGGGGCGGTAGCCGCCGGAATTTGGTTAATTCCACCATTACTCAGACTCCTCGCTAAAACCGAAAGCCGCGAGTTATTTCTCCTCGGTGTCGTCACACTGTGTTTAGGGATTGCCTTACTCACAGAACATCTAGGACTTTCCATTGAGATGGGGGCGTTTGTCGCCGGTTTGATGATTTCGGAGGTAGAATATGCCGACCAAACCCTAACCTATGTAGAACCGCTACGAGATATATTTGCCAGTTTGTTTTTTGCCGCGATCGGCATGTTAATCGACCCGGTATTTTTATGGAATAATTTAGAATTAATCTTAGGGTTAGTCGCCATCGTCTTCGTCGGCAAGTTTTTAATTGTCACACCGTTGGTAAAACTATTCCGCTACCCTTTAAAAACAGCATTAATTGCCGGGTTAGGTTTAGCACAGATTGGCGAATTTTCCTTTGTGCTAGCCAGCGAAGGACAAACTCTAGGCTTAGTCTCCCGTCGCGTATATTTACTGATTCTTGGCACAACAGCAGTCACATTAGTCATTACACCCTTTGTCCTGCGGTTAATCCCATTTTTATTTACATTCGCCGAATCAATGCCTTGGCTGAAACCTTACTTTGACAGTGAAGGAATGCCGCAAGAAGTATCAGCAGAGCTACCTTATAAAGACCATGTAGTCATTTGCGGTTACGGACAAGTTGGGCGCAACCTCGTAAAATTAGTCCAAGAACACCAATTTCCCGTGGTCGTCATCGATCAATCCGAAGCGACAATTCAGCAACTCCGAGAAACCAAAATTCCCTACGTTTATGGTAACTGCGCTAGTTTACATGTCTTAGAAACAGCCGGGATTGACAACGCCAAAGGCATGGCGATCGCTCTACCCGACTCCATGAGCACCCGTCTTTGCGTCAAACGCGCCTTAGAACTAGCACCCGAACTCAAAATCTTCGTCCGCGCCAACCAAGACAAAGACATCGAAGCACTCTATCAACTCGGAGCCAAAGAAGTAATCCAGCCAGAATTTGAAGCCAGCCTAGAACTAGCAACCCATCTCCTAAACACCCTCGGACTATCCCCAACCATCGTCCAAAAAGAAATGGCACAAATTCGCAACCGCCACTACATGGATTTGCGACCAGAACAATCCGCCTCCGAAGTATCCCGCGACCTATTACAAGCAACCCAAGACCTCAACAGCCGCTGGTATAACCTCCCTGCAACCTCTCCCCTCATTGGAATGACTCTAGAAGAAGCAGATATCCGCTATCTCACTGGAGCCACCCTGATGGCAATTCGCCGCACCTCCGGAGTCGAGGTCGATTATCCCGATGCTCAAACCAAATTAGAACCAGGCGATCGCTTACTCCTTGTGGGAGAATCAGAAGAAATCTCCGCCTTAGACGAACTAGCCAAAGGTGAAGCCATCATCCCCATCGAAAACACCGCCTGTCAATGGATCATGCTCAGCACCGACAGTCCGGCGATTGGTAAAACCCTCACCGAGTTAGATATCCGCAACCAATACAACATCCAAGTCCAAGCACTCCGCCGCGACGGCAAATTTATCCGCTTTCCCAACGAAAATATGGACTTACAACCACGCGATCAAGTGCTGCTCTGCGGTAGCCTCAACGCCCTCAACCAACTCCAACCAGTACTCATACCCAACACACTAACCCCACTAACCATCCCCGTCGTCAAAGCCGCAGAGTCAGAAGCCTTACAAGAGTACCTCCCGATGGATAATTGGCGGGAATGAGGTTTTTTTGAAACGCGTAGGTTCGCTGAGGTAACGCAGAGGTACGCGGAGTGTTTTCTCTGCGCCCCTCTGCGTTTCCTCCGCGTTCTCCGCGTTTCACTTACTCTTGATATAGGCGATCGCCTGTTTCCACACTGTCAATTGTTGGCTATTTTCGTCTTGGAGACACATACAGTGTTGGTCTTGCCAGCAGACTTTGCCTGTGAGAGTATCTCCGGTTAGGAGTTTTAGATCGACGATATTGGTTTGTTTGATCAGGTTTTGGATTAATCGCGTGCTGGGTAGTGCTGTATCAAATTCGGTAAGCATTTTTAGAATAATCTGTAGTTACTCATTCATAATTCATCCGGGAAGAAATGGCAATCGATTTTACTAAGTATCAGGGTTTGGGTAATGACTTTATTTTGGTTGACAATCGCTCGTCGTCTGAGCCTGTCATTACTAGTCAGCAAGCTGTTAAGTTGTGCGATCGCCACTTCGGTATCGGTGCTGATGGTGTCATTTTTGCTTTACCGGGCGAGAATGGCTCGGATTACAGTATGCGGATTTTTAATTCTGATGGCTCTGAGCCAGAAATGTGTGGTAATGGGATTCGCTGTTTAGCTCAGTTTATCGCTGATTTGGAAGGTACGTCTAATGATAGCGATCGCTACCGGATTCATACTCTTGGGGGGATGATTACACCTCAATTAATGCCTAATCATCAAGTTAAGGTTGATATGGGTGTTCCTAAGCTCCTCGCGGCGGAAATTCCCACGACTTTGGTTTCTGGTGACAAGAAGGCGATCGATCAACCGTTACAGGTCGCAGATAAATCTTGGGATGTTACCTGTGTCAGTATGGGGAATCCACATTGTGTGACATTTGTGGCTGATGTCGCCGCTATTAATTTGGAGGTGATTGGTCCTCAATTTGAGCATCACTCGGCTTTTCCTCAACGGATTAATACGGAGTTTATTCAAGTAGTGCGTCCGGATTATTTGAAAATGCGGGTTTGGGAACGCGGTGCTGGTATTACTCTGGCTTGCGGGACTGGTGCTTGTGCGGCAATAGTAGCTGCTGTGTTGACTGGGAGGAGCGATCGCACTGCGACTGTTGAGCTTCCTGGTGGCTGTTTGGAAATAGAATGGTCATCTAGCGATCGGCTTTATATGACGGGTCCGGCTACTCCTGTGTTTACTGGCAAAATTTAGCTTAACGAGACGCATTAGCGCTGGCGACGTTGATGTGTCTCAAAACCTGGATTGATTTATACGCTTTTAATTTACAAAAACCAATTCCCTCTTTCCCATTACCTCTACGCAACAGTAATTCAGAACCATAAGTAAACATCCAAGATTTGTTAAATAACTTATACGATCGCGCTGGGTTTGATTTAGCAATCGATTATACCCGCGCTTCAATTCCACCACTATCTACAGATGATGATATCTGGGCAAATGAAATTCTACATCAGCAAGGTTTACGCTAATACAAAAAATTACATCGATTCTAGTTGGTTTAGTATTAGATAAAGGGTCTTAAAGGACGATGAGGCGGATATTATGGCGTAGCGATCTCGACTAACACATCTCTAAGAGAAGTTACTAATAACTTATGTAAATCTCTAAGATTAATTTAGGTTTTATTGTATGTATACATACAATAAAAAGCTAAGATTGATTTAGTTATTTAACAGGAGGTGATGAAAAATGGAAGAATTACAAGCCGCTTTGATGATTGCAATGGCATCTTGTCCAGAGGTGGGTTACAGATTTTCTGAAGAATTTGAGTCCATCGTATTTTGCTTTGCCAGAATTGAGGGTTTACAACTTTTCTTGCAAGGCATCCGTACTTTATCTAGAGTACGTGCAGTTCTCAACAATCTTGAAGTCATCGTAACTTACGTTGACTAAGAACTAAGTGGCTTGCTTTTCCCCTACCTAGTTAACGCTAAGTGGGGGAATCGTCCGACGATTGTACTAACGATTGTTTAAAGTGCCAAGTTAAAACTAACCCATCTAAAGTTACGCTTTTATTTTTACTAATTGCATCTTGATAAGCAGCTTTAGCTTCGCGCTCAGTATAATGTTCGATTGCTATACCATCTGATGATGGATAAACTCTTCTAGCTGTGAATCCATAGTTTGTAAGCATATCCATTATTTTGTAACTTGCTGAGAGATATTAAGATTTGCGATTTTTTCTATAATTGCTTGCCTAACAAACTCCTTATAATCAGGAACTTGACCCAACCATTGCTTCATACTAGGCGTAATTCGCAATTGCAGATGCTCTGTCAGAGGTTCTTGTCTATCAGTAGTAAATTGGTGCTCAGTTAAGTCGGGATTTCCACCTGGTCTTCCTTTAGCCATAAAATTAACTCTCTTCTTCTTTTTATTTTAATATAGCGCGTTGCACTTCAACTGGATTAACGAAAAGCAACGCCTGTTGAATGTGGCAACCGTATAGTTTTCTGGCACTTGCTACGCTTTCATGCTCAATACTGATTTAATATTAGGGTCAATCGTGATAAATTGGACAATAGGCAAGCCACTTGTAGTCGGCAGTTCTCCTGAAAAGCGCGGAGTGGTAGCAGCCGCCAGTTATAAGGCGAGGAAGTTGGGGATTTATTCTGCTGTGCCGTCGCGGATTGCGATCGCTTGATCCTACCTAATGTTCACTATTCCCCACTTTGATATTTGCCACGCAGTGTCCGAACCAATCTATGCAATATTCTAGCGCTACACAGATTCTTTTGAGCCTGCCTTAGATATCTCATAGATGACAAAACTATATTAGCTTAGCTTCTGTTGCTTCCTTAAGAAATAGTACAAGTGCATAACAAACAGCTAAAGCATCCTCACGATCAAAGCTTATAATATCTGAATCATCGGCATGAGCAGCTAGATTACCAAATACTCTAATAGTATCGATATAGCCCTTTGCTTTTGGATTCAGAATCGAAGCATCAAAAAGTTTCTTTGTAGTCTCAGCAAAAGTCCATTTTGAACTATAACCTTGAAGATACTGACGAGCTATAGATTTACAAATATGTTCTCCTACTTTGCGAACCTTCACTACAACAGTATCAGGATCAACGTTCAGTAAGTCAATAAGATTTGAAGCTGTTGTTACGGGTTGCAATTTTAATTCATATTTTGGAAGGGCTGAAGAAAGATCGACACTAATTGGGGGTGAGGCACGTAGTAACTCTGGTAGATTTCCTATGATTTCAATTTGACTTTCTGGCAAAAATAGTTGCCGTTTTTCTTCTTTAAATGTAACACTAATACTTATTGGATTATGGTAAATGCCTTTAGAACGTGGAACTACTAAGACAGCAAGAGATCTATTTAAATTCGGTTGTACATCTTTAATTTGAATCTCTGTTGTTGATAATGGTTCAAAGGAAGAAGGTATTTCAATCGTTATTACAACTTCTTTTAACACAATAGAACTACGTTGAATAAGATCTATCTCTATTACTAAAGATTTATCTTGAGGCCAAGAAGCAGGGACAGAACGAACTTCGCAGTTAATACAGGGAATATAAAATGCAGTGATACGTTTAATGATTGAACGTATTTTCTCTTCTTTTGCTTCTTTTTCTGACTCTTTGAAACCTCCAAATGGTCCAGGCTCTAATATTAAATCATTGACTTGATTAGCATCATTAAGGTAGAATATATTTCCGCTGCCGAAAGATTTTTCTTCTGTTGTCTTAAAAGAGAAATCTAGCTGTTTTTCTAAAGCCTCTAAAAAATGCTGATGAGAATCTAACAACGATCCTTCGGATATATTCTCAACTAATAGCACAGGAGGTGAAATAATAAACAGGTTTGACCCGTTTTCAACCAGGTCAAGAATTTGATGTACTTCTAAGGATGAATTACCAGAAATCACTAAAAGATATGGACCATGCTTAGACGAAAGCCAATCTCGATCCCATTGGCTCCAACTATGCACATAATCAAGTTGAATACGAAGTTCGCTACAGATTCTTTTGAAATGACTTAAGCCACTTACTAGTGGATCGTCAATCGATGCTCCACCATAATAAAGTGATGCCCAAGCTACATGACGGAACAAGCTTTCGAGTTCAAGAGAATGAGAACCATCATAGGCTGCTATCAACATGGCAAAATCGCTCTTTCAAAAAATTGCTACAACTAGAATTTTACACCTAACTATTTATCACACAAAGAGTTTCCGTCATTACAAGCAATTAAATTAAAATGAGAAAAAATCACAAATATTATAGTCATGAGATCAATAAATAAAACTATTTCATTTATTCTTGCAATTATATAGATAATCATTGTATTTAAACGATATTCCTTGTGATATGGTCTGAAAATTAGCGTATGTTGTCTATACTCACTTAAATTATCTCAGCACAATGGTTTCAGATTTTTTGTACATGCGGACAGTAAGAAAATGTAATCCGATATATCGCATTTTTAGAATTCAGTTTCAAAGAAGTTGATTAAACTAAAAGTGCGCTCGCAACCATTTTCACGATCCTGTGTACTGTCAGGTACGCAAAGCCATTGCACTTCATCTCTACGCACTAAACTCTAGCCAACCATTTAGCGAGAGCTACATCAACTAAGGAATCTAATACGATAAGATTCCCATCGGCTTGCTATACATATAGTGATCGTATCCTTATACATAGGCTAAACTTGCTGCTCCAGCAAACAATGGAAGTGAGTACACGACTGTAAAGGTTGATTAAAAGGGGTTACTGATTAAAAAACAGAAATCCTGTTTGCATCAATCCCACCACAAAGCCTAAAACTCCACCGAGACTGACTATAGCTTGCAATTCATTTTTGACAATACCCTCAATTGCGGCTTCTAATTCCTCTGGAGTGGTTGATTTGACGCGGTCTACAATAACTTGATCGATCGCCAGAATCGGAATCACTTGGGTGACGATCGCTTCTAAATCTTTTTCCAAGTACCTTTCTAAAATTAAAGCTAGTTCTTGGCTAACTGTTTCTAAGGAAGTACTAATTGCTTCCGAACTCTTGATGCGATTCAGTAAAACTACGGCAATATTTTCCCAGTCTACTGATTCACTGAGTCCTTTTAATAAATCGCCTCCCCGTGTTTGTAGGTAATGGCGAATGCTTTCGCGGGTTGTTTTTCGCAGTTGGCGGACTGTACCTACTGGTAAGTTTTGTAAAGAGAGATTGCGGAGAAATTTTTGAATGCGATCACGGATTTCCAAAGATTGCGTCAATTCGCGCAAGCGGCTGTTTGTCTCTTCTTTTTCATCCAAGCAATAAGTTCGCAACCGGGTGAGAGTGTTGCGAAGACCAAATAAATTAGCTACTACCCAGTAAGTCCCGCTGGTTTTTTCCCGAAAGCCATCATCAATCGTTTGAATGGTGCGATCGGTTAAAAAGTCAATAATTATCAGGCGTAAAGCATCTGGAGGTAAGACAACTTGCAACAGCCAATCAGCAAGTTTTCGCGCTTGTTCTTCACTGAGTTGGAACTCTAGCAGTACTTGGTCAAAAATTTGATTCAGTTGCTCTTCGAGAAAGTCTTCTTTCCGCGCTAGGGTCTTAAGTAATCGTGGCAAAGACTCGCCTAGTAAATCCCGCAATATCCCGGCGACAATTTTAACGGTTTTCGGTTCTTGACCACCACCAATTTGCTCAATTGAAAGGCGTAACAACCAATGAATTGCGCTTTGTACGCGTTCTGGCTGTAACAGGCGTCGCGCTAGATTTTGCAATTCTGCTGGCGTCAAGAGCGAACCCATAATTGTCTCAGAGACATTTTTGGCCAGACGTTCCTGATTACGAGGAATTAGTCCTGGTGTAAAAGGTAACTGAGATTTACCAATATAAAGTGCTTTGTAGGGACGAAACAGCATTTTGAGGGCTACATCATTGGTGAAATAGCCGATAATTCCACCTACGACAGGGGGAGCAACATAAAGCCAGAGATGAGACCAATCCAAGGGAACGATCCAAAAAATAACATTTCCAAGATGTAAAGACGCGTTTAGACGAAGTCTCTACTGCATTTCCATCATATCGCTCGCTTGGATTGCTGTGTGTATGAAGAGTACTTATTTCGTTAATACCAGCACTCCCATCATCCCATAAGCGATAGGGTAATGAGTCGCAATCGCAAATCCAGCTTGCTGTGCTAAGTTTATTTGCTCAGTACCTACAGGAAAGCGGTCTAGGCTAGGACTGATGTAGGCGTACTCTTGTGTCACTCCCAAAGCCGCCGCTGTGGGGACGACAAGACGATCCAAATACCACTGTTGAAAGTTACGTAATAGGGCGTTACTGGGGCGATGGAAGTCTAAAATTGCTGCTTTAGCATTGGGTTTAAGAACGCGGTGTATTTCTTGTAAACTTCGCTTAATGTCCGTTACATTTCGCAAACCATAACCCATTGTCAAAGCTGCAAATTGGTTGGAATCAAATGGAAGATTAAGCACATCAGCTTCAATCCACTCGATTTTCGGAATAGGATACTGTTTTTTTGCCCGCACCGCCGCAATTTCTAGTAGTTTGGCAGAAAAATCTACTCCATAGACTTTACCCGTAGGTCCAACTTGTGGCGCTAATCGTAAGGTTAAATCTCCACTACCACAACACAAGTCAATACAAGTATCTCCTGGCTCGGCTGCACTCCATTTGACCGTCATTTGCTTCCACACCCGGTGTTGTCCCAGACTCAAAGAGTCGTTTAACTGGTCGTAAACTGGAGCAATCCGGTCAAAAATTGTTTGAATTTCATTTGACATTTTAGTAGGGTGTGGTGTGTGGTGTGTGGTGTGTGGTGTGTGGTGTGTGGTGTGTGGGGTGTGGGGATATCCCGATTCATAAATTCATTCTTCTGAAAATACTGTGAAGTGAAGCAAACAATCCTCCCTACACCCCACACCCTACCCCCTACACCCTACTCATCACCGTCAAAGCGATCGCGACTAATTGGGCAGATAAATGAATTAGTCTAATTTCATCTTCTCGCAAAGTGGATGGTTGTTTCCACTGTAGTGATAATACTGCCAAAACGTCTTCTCGGTAAACAATCGGCAAGGCTAAGTGTGCTTCCACGCCATTTTCTGAGTAGTGAGTGACACTCGCAAGTTTCGGCTCTTTAGAGATGTTGACCGATAATTGCATTTGCCCAGTCGCAATTGCTTCAGTGATCAACGGATCTGTTATCAGCCAGTTAGCACTTAAGTGTGACCCGTAAGTGCCTTGAGTCGAAATCAAATTGCCACTCTGCACAAGTTGCAAAATACAGCTATCGACACCGAAGTTTTCGCCAAAGGCTGTCGCAATTGGTGTTAGGGTTGTCGGCACGCTTTCGGCACTTCCGATTAGGCGCACTAGCACAGCCAGGAGTGCCATTTGAGCGTTGGCGCGGCGTAATTCTTCTGTACGCTGCTTGAGCAAATCGTAGGTTTCGGCGGCGCGTTGGACTACTGCCTTCAGTTCGCCTGGGTCCCAAGGTTTAGTGATATACTTATAAACCTGTCCTGAGTTGATCGCTTCCACCAAGTCTTCAATATCTGTAAAACCTGTGAGGATGATTCTGACTGTATCGGGGAATTGAGGTACTGTTTTACTGAGGAATTCTGTGCCTTTCATTTCCGGCATACGTTGATCGGAGATGATTACAGCCACTTCTCCTTCGGTTGCCAGCACATCTAAGGCTTGAATACCACTATCGGCTTTGAGGACATTAAAATCGCGGCGGAAGGTACGATAAAGCAGATCCAGGTTATCTGGCTCATCATCAACCACCAACATTTTCAGTTTTTTGGGTCGTTCTATCATCAGTTGACGGCGGATATTATCAATTTCGAGAATCGAATCATCTGGCATATAATCAAATAATTCTTGTCTTTATTAACCTGAATCAAGGTTGAAATTAGGGAATCATAAATTCTATTTTTGGTCTTGATGTACCTCTCAATCTCCTCACTCGTAAATAATTGATAAGCCTTGAGAACAGCGAACCAGACAATTGTTAACTATATACTTAGCGCTGCTCATATGCCTATCGTTAGATTGTAAAATAGGACTCATGGGTGAGCAATGCGTACCAAAAGAACCGTTTCTGACATATTATGACTCAATTTCCTCCAAATGCCGAAAATCCAGAAAATCCTGAAGTAGCTCAATTGCTGCAAAAGCTCCGGCAAAAGCAAGGCAACTGGGTGGAATGGGGCAACTCCTGCGCCAAGTTACAAAAAACGGGTTACAGTCCTCAAGAAATTTTTGAAGCAACTGGTTTTGAGCCAATCCAGCAGAATCAGATAATTGTAGGTGCTCAAGTTTACAGTTCAATCGAAAAAGTTGGATCATCAGAAACTGTGCGATCGCATTACACTACACGAGGTAGTGATGTTTTGTATGAGTTGCGTTTGCTCACTCATGAAGAAAGAGCTACTGCTGCTGAGTTAATATTGTCACATAAACTCAATGCCGATGACGCCCGTGAAATTGCGCGAGCGATCAAAGATTATTCGCGTCTACGAAATCTACCCTCAGGGTTTTCCGCTGCGGCTGGAGATGCGGTAGCCTATCACGCTTGGAAATTGGCTCGTGTTAACACGGATTTAGCCGAGCGATCGCGGTTAATTGCCAGAGGCTTAAAATTTGCCGTAACTCCCACAGCTCGTCAACAAATCGAGCAATTACTCGTAGATTTTACCGTTGTTCCTCAGCGTCCAGCGCCACTTTTACCCTTTTACCGCCTGGAATCAGAAGAAGAATTGCCGCGCTTAATCCCAGTAGCTGGTGAGTTACCAATGACACCAGCAGATCTACGGCGAGTACCGTTGCTAGAAGAAACAGGTGAATTTCGCATTGTTAAATTTGCCGGTGAGCAAGCATGGGTTCCTGTACCTGGATGGCAAGTTATCTTAGCTGCAGAAGATCCTATAGGCATTCTATGTAATAGCGATCGCTTACCTAGTCAAAGACCAGTCACCGTAGAGCCAGTACTTGTAATCATCGATCGCGCAGTCCGAAAATGGGACGAGAACAGTTACTTTGTCATTGATAACTCTGGTGAATTAAGTTTTGAGTGGTTTGAAAGCGCCACCGAACTCCCACTGCTAGGCAAAATTATCGTCATCGTCCGTCCAAAACGGATTCTCGACAACGAAGCTACCAAAGATGTTTGGGAAATGGATGAATGATAGATTTTTCCCCGCTTAGCAAAAAGACTGCATGAGTTGATTTTCCTTACAGCTATTAAGAGTTGACAGCAGAGGAAACAAACTTCACTGTCGCTCACTCATTCACTCAAGGATACAAACTCATGTCTAACTACAAGAATGCTTGCGAATTCATCATCCCCATTGTCTTAAAGGTACCTATCTACGTTGAACCAGAAGTTATCGTCAAGCCAACTGAAGTCGCAACGCAAAAAATGCCTGTATACCTGCAACCAGATATTTATCTCAATCCAGAAGTATCTTCTCGACCACCTGTTTGCATTAATCACCAAAATGGTTATATTTCTGAGCCAGAACATGCTAGACAAATTATGCCTCAAGCATAAGTATTAATTAGTGGCGCTCAATAAGAAGGCGGTGTTTGTATCTACGTGATATTAGATGTTCCGCCGCCTTTTTATCTCTCTCCTCGAATCACGGTATTGATGAAACTTATGTCTACTCCAACCGAACCGATAGGACATCCGGCTGAATATGAAACGGTGATTGAAGTTCATTTAAAATTCCCGATTCGCATTCAGCCGCAAATGATGGGTATGCTATCTCAACATCCAGAAATGCTGAGCCAGATTTGCGAACCATTAGTCCAAGTTATTTCTACATTACCAGTCGCACCAGTGCCGGTACCATCCCCAAAAGCATTTTGGAGTACTCCTGTATCGAGAGTATATTTGGATAAGTTGTTGGATTTAATTATAGCTTATACATCTATTCCCTTGACCCCAACCGTCGAGAAAACTCGGATGGGACGATATTTGGACTGGTTAAATGATGGCTTAGCTTTGAGTGTAAATTTTACCGGCTCATGCCTATTTTTAGGTAAGCTGGCAAATTATAGCTGGGAGTGATTTTGACATCGATATAATTGATAGGGAACACCAATTCGATAATGCTGACTCGGATCGATGAGACATTTGTTTTGTCCCATCATTACTTGTTGTGGATAGTCGCGGCGTCTGATTCCTGGACCTACTACCCATAAATTTAGTGTCGATGCAGTTGGTGTTGACAAAAGCTTTTGCCAAACTGAAGCAAAATCTGGAGATTGTTTAAAAAAGGCTAAATTTCCGGGAGGGATGACCGGGGAATGGCTTCTGAGTTTTTCTAATGCGAAAGCAAAACTTAAACCTAAGGCAACATCTTGATAATCTCTGTATCCGACGACTAACATTAGTGGGATTGTGGGTTCTTGATTTATTATTTGGGCAACTTGCTCAGGTTGGAAAGGTTTTTGAAAAGCGAGGTTAGAAATTACGCAAATACAACTAATAATACCTATAAGTAAAAAAATAATTGTTGCAGAGGGAGGCTTTTTGACTTGAATTCGGCTGAAGCTGGCTCCGATTAAGGCGCAAAAGCTAGGATAGTAGACAAAGCTGTAACGCGGAACGCTGGTGATATCTTTATGGAGAAAGTAAGCAATAGCAAAAAATTCCGCTAAAACTATTAGAGTAAATGTACTGAGCGTTAAAGTAGCTAAATGTGTGGATGAATCTTGCCATAGCAGTTTAAAACCTCGGTAAACTTGCCAGCCGACCCAAATACTAGAGAGTACCATTAACAAACCACAAATAGCTGTAATGAGTACCGGCTGGTTTTCTACAGGTAAAGCAATTACCATCAGCACCCAGTTAATCAGAGTTTGATAAAGCGGCGCAAAGAAATTTGTCGGTTCTAGCCAACTAGTCTCGGAACGCTGAGAATGACCCCACAGTACTACTACCCAAGGTAAGAAGCTCACTAGCACACCGCTAATTGCCAGAATTAATGCTCTCCATTGGCGTCTAGTAACCATACTCTCTTGTTTGAGCATTAATATCACTAAGGTGCCGATCTGAGCAATGAAAGCCAGGATACAAAAGTAGTGGATATAAAAACTGAGACTATTGATACTCGCCCATCCACACCAAACCCAAAATCTACAGCGTTGGGAGTAAATATCGCGCTGAATTTGTAATAAAGCACACAATGCTAAAGCGATCGCTAGCATTGGTAAAGTATAATGCCGCGCTTCTTGGGAAAGATAAACCGCAAAAGGCGAAATTGCGATCACTACCGCCGCCCACAATCCCGCGACACGAGAAAAAGCGATCGTATTGACAACGTAGATTACGGCGATCGCTACCACCCCAAACACAGCCGGTAACGAACGTAATTTGCCCACCCAGCCCGATCCTAAAGGAGCCAATACGCTCAACCAACTGTACATCCAGCAAAAAAATAACGGCGGATGTGTCGAGTCTTTGATAACATGTGCGGCAATTTGGGGACAGCTAACCCCTGGCACCAAAGTAAAAATTTGCGGCAATTCTCTCAGCGAAAATACTGTATCTAAAGGTAGGTCACTGTAAGTTTTACCTAAGCTGAAGATTGCCGTAATCACCTCATCCAACCACAGCGGCTTTAAATCTAAATTTCCCATGCGGAAAATCCCACCTAAAACAATCACCCCAAGCAAAGCCAAATAATTTAAATAAGTTCGACTCAACATGTTTTCGCAATTAAATAGTTAAATTAAGGTGGGAACTGAATATATTATTTTGCTCATCACCAATCTTTTATGTCAGAAATTAATTCCAGCAAAGTCAATCAACACCATAACGAATTGCGTTCCCTAGCATGGATGGAAATCCGCAATGGCTTGCGACCTGGACAGCAGCAAATGGCTGACTGGGAAGAAGGACCACTGGCGATTTCGGCAGTTCCTGGTGCTGGCAAATCAAAGGGAATGGCAGCAGCAGCGGCGCTAGCAATTGCTCGCCAATATGAAGGTAACTCGCGCCCATTCCGGCGGCAATTAATTGTTGTCACCTTCACCCGTTCCGCTGCGGCAAACTTAAAAGCAAAAATTCGCGCCGATTTAAAGAGATTATCCTTACCGATTAGCGGATTTGCTGTTCACACATTACACGGATTAGCCCTAAATATTGCTAGCCGCTATCCAGATAAGTCAGGTTTACAGCTAGATACATCTACACTCATTACCCCTAACCAAAGCCATCGCTTAATTCGTACCTGTGTTGAACAGTGGATTGCTACCCATCCCGGTCGCTACGAACGTTTGCTGGAAGGTAATATCTCGGATGGTGAAGAAACAGAACGATTGCGCCGCCAATCAGTATTACGCACCGAAGTTTTACCGGATTTAGCCGCTACAGTCATCCATGAAGCGAAAAGTTCTGGTTTGTCGCCGGAAGATTTGCTAAATATCACGACGCCAATAGACGATTACGCCATTTTGAGTGTCGCCGCCGGATTGTATGAACAATATCAAAATTTAATGCGATCGCGTGATTTTATCGATTACGACGACATGATTCTCGCCGCCTTACGGGTGTTAGATGACGAAAGCGCCCGTCGTTTGGAGCAAAATCAAGTTTTCGCGGTCTTTGAGGATGAAGCTCAAGACTCTTCGCCTTTACAAACGCGTTTATTAGAGATTTTGGCGGCTGAGTCTACAAATCCCCAGTCTCTCGTTAACTTAGTCCGAGTTGGCGATCCGAATCAGGCGATTAATTCTACTTTTACTCCTGCTGACCCAATTTATTTTCGCTCCTTTTGTCAACAGTGCGATCGCCTGGGTAAATTAGCCACAATGGATCGTGCTGGTCGCAGTACAAGTAAGATTATTGATGCGGCAAATTTTACTTTGGCATGGGTAAATCGTGCTTTTGATCGCTTCAATGAGGAAGAAAAGCGCCCTCACCCCAAATTTGAACTGCCATTTCTCACCCAACTCATCTGTCCTGTTGACGCCAACGATCCTCAGTCTGACGCGAATCCGCCGCAAATTGGACTAGGACTGGAACTGTATACCCCACGAGATATTCATCACACCGTGGAGTTACTCTCACAACGAGTCATCCAACTATTTACTCTTGACCCCACTACTCGCGCCGCCATTTTAGTCCGCGAAAATCGCCAAGGTCGCTGGCTAGCTTCGGCTTTGACGCCAATTTGCCAAGAACATAATATTGAACTTTATGATGTCGGTGAAAGAGAACGTCATTCTCATGTCCCAGCCGAAATTCTTGCCTTGTTACAATTTTGCGATCGCCCTCATTCCTCAGATTATCTCAAAGCGACTTTAGAAGTCCTTGTCAAAAGGCAATTAATTCCCACCCAAGACCTAAACGCCTTAGCTGCTGAACCCGAACAGTTTTTATATCCCGGTCCCTTAGCCCAACCTCAAACTGAATCAGTATATCGTGCCAGCCATTTGTGCCGCAGCTTACTCCGTGCTCGCTTAGAGTTACCTCATTACCAACTCGTTTCTTTCCTCGCTCTTGCCTTAAAATATGAGCCAGCAGAATTAGCGACCGCTGATAAACTCGCGGCGCGGGTAAATCAGCAAATATCTGGTAGCAGTTCGCTCTCATCAATGTTAGATGTACTGAGTGAAATTGTGAGTTCCGAGCGTTTTGAGCCTGTAGAAATCGGTGATTCGGAAGCGCGTTATACCCGTGCAGGACAACTGACAATCATCACCATGCACAAAGCTAAAGGCTTGGATTGGGATTGCGTGTTTCTGCCTTTTCTCCATGAAAATTTGTTACCTGGGAAATTTTGGATACCGCCGCAAACACAATTCCTCGGTGATTTTACTTTAGCCGAAGTCGCTCGTGCCCAAATTCGCGCCTTACTTCATGGCAACAAAATTGACATCCCTAGCGTCAATACTGCCTGGGAGAGTGCCAAAAATTTAAAAATGGCAGAAGAATATCGTTTACTTTATGTGGCGATGACACGCGCAAAACGGCTGTTATGGATGTCAGCCGCGCAAAAAGCGCCTTTTACTTGGAGTAAACCTGAAAATTTGCAATCTGCGGCTCCCTGCCCCGTTTTTCCCGCCTTAAAGCGCCAATTTCCCAGTTCTGTGATTTCTTTGGCAACAGTTTTACAGTGACATAACTCTAAATGCAAGTTATAAAAATATCGCAGGCTACAAAATACTTTTTTAAATTTAGTTAAATTTTATGTAGCATTTTCGCTAAATTGACCATTTGCAGTTATAGAGAGTGTTACTGAATGAGTACTACTGAAAATTCTTGCCCGATCGACAATCTGAGTCCTCAAGCAGCACTACAAAAGTTGATCGAAGGCAACGAGAGGTATATTGCTGACCATTTAGAACATCCTCATGAAGATGCCCAACGCCGAGTGGAGTTGTCGCGAACTCAACATCCTTTCGCTGTAGTTCTCGGTTGCGCTGATTCGCGAGTAATTCCCGAATTGATTTTTGACCAGGGAATTGGCGACATATTTACGATTAGAATTGCCGGTGGTGTTCCCGGTGATGGCGTCATCGCCAGTATTGAATACGCCATTGAGCAATTTGGCACTCAACTAGTGGTTGTTGTCGGCCATGAGAGGTGTGGGGCGGTGACAGCAGCGGTTAGAAATGAAGCAGCCAACGGTAAGGGTAGTTCGCTGATGCGTTTTATTGAGCCAGCGGTTCAGTCTATTCTCACCCAGCCAGGAGATCTGTTAACTAACGCGATTCAGGCACACGCCAAACGCACGGTGGATATTCTCTCACGTCAAGAGCCGATTTTATTCAATCATTACAAAGAGGGATCTTTGAAGATTGTGCCGGCTTATTATCATTTGGCAACAGGTAAAGTAGATTTTCTTTCAGAAATAAAATCGTACAATCAGGATTTAGTTATGGTATAGTTCAATAATGGGTAAAACCTGCGGATGTGGTGGAACTGGTAGACACGCACGTTTGAGGGGCGTGTGGCTTACGCCTTGCGAGTTCGAGTCTCGCCATCCGCATTTTTATGGATAAAGGAAGCTCTTTATGTCTACGTTTTAATTTTGTAGAGATAAAGAGCCTGCCGCCGTTTTGGTTCTCCAAGAACTACAGCCTTCTAAAAGATTTTAAGATTCGCCAGTTTGTAAACGACGAATATCAGAACGCATTTCCCGGAGTTCGTTCACAACCACTTCAAAATTTTGCTGATGTATCATAACTATTTGCAGTATTGACTCTAATGATTCTCTGAACTGGGCAGTCATTTCTCTGATCTGAATATTAGAGGCTCTGAGTTCTGCAATCACCGGAATTTGAGAATCAATGTAGTTTTGCGTCGTCTCTTGAAAAGCCTCTAAACGCGTCTGACTCGCCTCTTGTCGCAAACCCAACGAATCTAACTGCGTCTGACTCGCCTCTTGTCGCAAGCGCAACGCATCTAAAGCGCCTTCTATTCGGTCAAGTCTGTCTTCTGCCATCTCTAAAACCTCAATAGGCGATATTGACTATTGTACACATTTACACGGAAGAGTGTAAAAAATGAAGTTCCAGTATTACAACTGTCCATATAGACTTATTTTACAAATATATATTCAAAAACTTTTGCGGTATCTTGGGTAAGTTCACATAACTGGGTTCTTGACTGAGAATAGGGTCGAGCTTCCCCACACCCCACACCCCACACCCCACAAGAACCAGCACCAGCAGACAATATTTTTGTGCTTTGATAGAAATAGGTAAATTTTTATAAAGAACATTGACTTTAATTAAATCGGCAAGTATTTCAATTGAACAAGCGGCATGGCATCGCCTCACACCAACCTGGCAAGGTGAGGAAAAAACTGTTGTGCAGGGCTTACCTCATAGCCAACTAGCACCAACCTGGCAGATGCTACTTTTAGGTGATGGTTCACCGACACGCCACTTGCAACTACTCACAGGTGAAGCAATCGAAGTAGATG
This sequence comes from Cyanophyceae cyanobacterium, assembly GCA_038214545.1. Taxonomy (GTDB): domain Bacteria; phylum Cyanobacteriota; class Cyanobacteriia; order Cyanobacteriales; family Nostocaceae; genus JBBQRU01. The sequence continues at coordinate 31,560 of JBBQRU010000041.1, forward strand.
TGATTGATATGTCGTTGGTAGGGATGGATACAGATTACGCACCTACCGCAATTCAAGCCGTACCAGGACCCAGATTGCGAAGACAAGTATGGCTGCGGACTGCCTCTGGTATTCGGCTGGCGTATGCTACATCTTGGTGGGAAGCAAACCATGTAGATGAATATTTAGAAAACCGGGCGTTGCCAATTTGGGCAAGTTTAGCGCGACTGCGGACGGAATTATATCGCGATGTCCAAGGAATTTATTACGGTGATTCAGCAGCACTACAATCAGCTTTTGACTTTTCGGGGTCTTTTTGGGGTCGCCACTATTTATTTTGGCATCATGGACAGCCTTTAACCTTGATTTATGAGGTGTTTTCACCTTATTTAACCAAGTATTTAGGACCAATGTCTTTGACGTAGAGGTTTAGGATGATAAATGTTGTCACTTTACCTGAATGTGAGTAAATTGATGTGGTTAGTCGGTCAGTTTATGACTGAGATTGACTTATTGTGTAAAAAAACACCTCAAAATTCTCAGAGATTAGTTATTAATTTAGAGACGACACAGCCAACACCAACAAGAAAGCACTAAGTTTCAATGGCACTGCCTATTCTGTCTGTTTCCCGGAAAAAACGTTCTCGACCTTCGCTGCGGCTAACCCTAGGTACTGCTAGCGCCTTGATCGGTGGTGGCGTAGTGGCATACTCGATATTAAATCAGCTAACTTCATTTTCATTGCCAGTCGGGGCAAATCTGATTCCTCAAGACGCAGTATTTGCAGTTTCTGTCTCCACCGAGCCGGCTCAATGGCAGCAATTGCGCGACTTTGGTACCAAAGACACTCAAATAGTACTCGATCGCAATTTAGGAGAAGTACGCGATCGCTTACTCACGAATAATGGCTACGACTATCAGCAAGATATTCAACCTTGGGTTGGTGAAGCCATCGCTTTTGCATTTCTCTCGCCAGAAGCTACTAGCGCCACCCCACCCAAACCTGTAGTCGATTCCGGTACAACCACTCCACAGTCGGTAGTTATGGTGCTACCAGTCAAAGATCTGCAAAAAGCCGCTAGCCTTTTGGCAAAACCCAAGTCAAATAAACAAGGCGATTGGGTAGAAAGGACTTATAACGGTGTCGCAGTTAGAGAAACCAAAAATGCGGCGACAGGAACTTATTCAGCTACCTTACTAGACGGACATTTTTTAGTAATTGCTGATAATCCCAAAGCAACAGAAGCCGCAATTGACACTTTTAAAGGTAAAGCATCACTCGCCACAATTCCCGGCTATCAAGAAAATTTCCGCAAAATATCCGCTTCTCATCCCTTTGCCCAGTTTTACATCAATGTTCCGGCGGCGGCGAAAATATCCACCTCTTCATCAACTCGTCCATTATCGGCACAAGTTTTAGCTCAACTGCAACACAATCAAGGTATAGCTGGGACAATGAATTTAGAGTCCCAAGGAATTCGTTTGAAAGCTATTTCTTGGTTAAAGCCGAATAGCGATCGCGTGCTAACTGTCGAAAACCGCGCCGGAAAAATGCCTGACCGCTTACCTGCAGAAACTTTGATGATGGTATCTGGTGGTAATTTAGCGCGATTATGGCAAGATTATGTTTTAACTTCGCAGAACAACCCGAATGCGCCACTTCCCCCAGAACAAATGCGGGCGGGGATTAAATCTCTCACCAACTTAGATTTAGAGCGAGATTTACTCAGCTGGATGAATGGAGAATTTTCCCTCGCCGTCATCCCCGCAACCCCAACAAAAGGCGCATCCGCAGATTTTCGGGCTGGGTTGATGTTTATGGTTCACTCTAGCGATCGCGCCAGTGCCGAACAATCACTCGCTAAAATAGATAAGGCGATGCAAAGCCAGTACCAATTTAAAATTCAACCCACCACATTAAATGGTAAACCTGTAACTAACTGGGTTGCTCCCTATGGTACTCTTGCCGCCACACACGGTTGGTTAGATAACGATATTGCTTTTTTATCACTAGGTGCGCCAGTAACTGAGAAAATCGTCCCCGAACCAACGACCACCTTAGCCAGTACAGACCTTTTCCAAAACACAGTCCCCAAAGAACCCAGTCCTAACAATGGTCAATTTTTCTTAGATTTAGAACGCACAAAAAGTTTACCTCTTCCTATCCTATTAAGCGATCAACAAGCAATTCTCGCCCCCATGCGCTCCATCGGTGTTACTGCTGCCGTCAATGATGCTCATAGCACTCAGTATGATATTTTCTTCTCCCTGAAAAAGGCTCAGTAGGGGAGTGGGGAAGATTTATGTAAAAGCTCTAGATTCACTATTCATCATTCACCCTTAAGCAGTTAGGATCGAAATAGACAAAATAAATAGTTAATAAATTAATTGAGGGAAAATTGATGGATCTGGTTTTACTCCAGAATTGGCTGGACAATGCATCTTTTGCTGTCCTGTTTGCCACGATGCTAATTTATTGGGTGGGAGCAGCTTTTCCGAAGTTGACATATTTAGCGGGGATTGGCACAGCCGGGATGGCGATCGCTAATTTGGGCATCGCTACCTTATTAGGCGCACGTTGGATCGAAGCGGGATATTTCCCATTAAGTAATTTGTATGAATCTTTATTTTTCTTAACTTGGGGGATCACTACAGTCCATTTGATTGCAGAAAACAACAGTCGCAGTCGCTTGGTAGGAGTTGTCACTGCACCTGTAGCAATGGGAATTGTCGCTTTTGCGACCTTGACCCTACCTTCAACCATGCAAAAGGCAGAACCATTAGTTCCGGCACTCAAATCTAACTGGCTGATGATGCACGTCAGTGTGATGATGTTGAGTTATTCAGCTTTAATGGTAGGGTCGCTACTGGCAATGGCTTTTCTGGTTGTGACTCGCGGTCAAAATATCGAACTTCAAGGTAGTTCTGTCGGTAATGGTGGTTATCGTCAACAAAATTACCGTTTACATAAAGCTGGTGAATTAGTTTTGCCATCCACTATCAACACAGCTTTCAGCGAAAGAAACGGTAGCGCCACCGCTGTCCTGACCGCGCCAATCGAAAATCAGACACTTCCTTTATCACCTCAGCGCCTGAGTCTTGCAGAAACCCTCGACAATATCAGCTATCGCATCATTGGTTTAGGATTTCCTTTGTTGACAATAGGCATTATTGCTGGCGGAGTTTGGGCTAATGAAGCTTGGGGTTCTTACTGGAGTTGGGACCCAAAGGAAACTTGGGCATTAATCGTTTGGTTAGTATTCGCCGCCTATCTGCACTCTCGCATCACTCGCGGTTGGCAAGGACGCCGTCCGGCAATTTTAGCCACTGCTGGTTTTGTTGTTGTCTGGGTTTGCTATCTCGGTGTCAATCTTTTAGGTAAAGGTTTGCACTCTTACGGTTGGTTCTTTTGATTAAGAAGTGGGGGAGTAATCCCCTCCCATGACTTGGACTCCGATTCATGCCCAGATTCATCGCACAATTCGATCGCGGCATTTATTTACGCGCAACCAACGGTTATTAGTTGCGGTATCTGGCGGTCAAGATTCTTTGTGTTTAATTAAGTTACTTTTAGATTTAAAATCCAAATGGGGATGGTATTTGGGTATTGCTCATTGTGACCATCGCTGGCGTGAGGATTCTCAAGCTAATGCTGAGCATGTGAAGAATTTGGCTCACAGTTGGGGAGTAGCTTTTCATTTACAAACTGTAACGCCACTTGTATCTATAAATACGGAAGCTGCGGCGCGAGATTGGCGATATCAGGCTTTAACGACGGTTGCTGGGGAAAATAATTATGATTGTGTGGTTACAGGTCATACGGCAAGCGATCGCGCGGAAACTTTGCTTTATAATTTGATTCGCGGTACTGGTGCTGATGGTTTACAGAGTCTGGTTTGGCAACGACCGCTCACACCGGCGATTATTTTAGTGCGTCCGTTGTTGGAAATGACGCGATCGCAAACCGGAAATTTCTGTGAAGATTTTCAAATCCCAGTGTGGTTAGATTCCACCAACCAAGATTGGAAATATGCTCGGAATCGCATTCGTCAGGAACTAATACCATATTTGCAAACAAATTTCAACCCGCAAGTCGAATCGGCATTAGCGCAAACAGCGGAACTGCTACAAGCCGAAGTCGCTTACCTAGAACAAGTCGCTACACAGTTAAGACTCGCCGCGACAGGGGAGAATCAGATTAACCGCCGTGTTTTGCAAACAGCACCATTAGCTATTCAACGGCGAGTTATGCGGCAGATATTACAACAAATATCACCTGCATCTCCGAGTTTTGAGCACATTGAAAAACTTGTAGCTTTAATTGTCGCCCCAAATCGAACACAGACAGATCCATTTCCGGGAGGAGCGATCGCTCAAGTTGCCGGAGATTGGATTTGGATTAAAAATACATAATTCCGAGAGATCAAATAGTTAATTGTATTCCCATAACTCCCATCAAAGCTTGGCGAATTTCGGCAATATCTTGTAATTGACGATCGCCGGCTTCTTGAACTTGAGTACTAGTATTAGCGATCGCGTTCAATTGAAAGCGCAACTGGTCGAGAGAATCTTGAATTGGCTGCAAAGTCTCCTGATAAAGGTTAATTTGATTTGACGAGGTCGCGATCGCGGCTTTTTGTGAAAGCAAGTCTTGCTCCATCGATTGTAACTCTTGACTTTGCGCCTGTTGTATGCTTATACGTTCGTCGATTTGTGCTTGCGATCGCTGGATGGTAGAACGCAACTGCTCGATCGCCATTTCTAGCTGTTGCAATTCTTCTGTATGTTTTTGTTGTTGGGCTTCAATTTGTGCCAGGAT